>NZ_JBIWNX010000007.1:0-198855 GCF_044767415.1 Nocardioides sp. NPDC101246 | reverse complement strand
CGACACCACGACACGGGACACACGCGCCAACTCGACACCACGACACGAGACACACGCGCCAACTCGACACCACGACACGAGACACACGCGCCAACTCGACACCACGACACGAGACACACGCGCCAACTCGGCGTTACGGCACGAGACAGACGCGCCGACTCGGCATCGCAAGGGATGTCGTGCTGTCAGCAGCTGCGGTGTGCGCTGTGATCGGTCGGTCTATGTGCGTCGGGTGAAGCGGATGTCGCCGTTGGGGAGGCGTTCGTGGAGGTAGGCGGCGTCGTGGGCGCGGTGGTGATGATGGGAGCAGAGCAGGGCGGCGTTGTCGAGGTCGGTGGCGCCGCTTTGGGCCCAGGCGATCCAGTGGTGGGCTTCGGCCCAGGTGCCGGGGATGTCGCAGCCGTCGGCCTCGCAGGTTGCTGATCTGAGCAGGAGGGCTCGGCGTTGGGCGGCGGTGAAGAAGCGTTCCTTGCGGCCCAGGTCAAGCACCTCCGAGTCGCTGCCGAGGACGGCGGGGAGGATGTTCGCGGTGCAGGCCAGGCGCCGGGCCTCGGCCGCGGTGATCGGGCTGCCACCCACGATCTGGGCGATGCCGGCCTCTTTGCGGAGCTGGTCGATGTCGATGGTCACGATCACCGTGGTCGCGTCCCCGCCGTGGATCGGGAGCCGCGATGGGTCGAGGGTCTCCAGCAGCTGGCACAACGCGCGTCCCAGGCGGCGGTCGTAGGGCAGGTACTCGCCGGTCTCGGTGCGGGTCCCGTCATCGCGCCGCGGTGAGGCGAACGCCTCCAGGTTGGTCGCGAGCCGGTCCGCGGCCGCATCCGGGACCACCGCTGTGATCCGGGTGGTGCCATCCCCCAGCCGCCGCATCGCCAGGCGGGTCTTCTTCCGGGCGTGGGCCTCCTCGGCCGCCAGCCGGCGGGCTTCTTCGGCTTCGGCGATCTCGGGGGCGATGACGTCGAGGATCCGGCGGCCGAGGCGGCGGAGCTGGGTGGGGTCAAACCGGGCCGCATAGGCAACCAGCGCTTCTTCTGCCTTGACCCGGATCTCAGGATCGAGATCAGCGGGCAGCTCATCGAGGGCGTTGACGATGACGTGGGCTTGGGCGGGGTTGCAGTCCCCGGCGCGCATCGCGGCCGCCACCAGCCCGTAGGTCCGGTCGAGGGCCTCAGCGAGTCGCAGGTCGGCACGCAGGGTCTCGGGGCGTTGGTGGGTGTGGTGATGTAACCAGGCCGCGACATCACGGGCAGCACTCTGGGCAGCGACGTCTTCGGCGGTGGCGAGGACCCGCAGTTCGAGCTCGGCCAGCTGCGCCTTGGCGCGGGCGATCTCGAGCAGCGTGGTGGCCTTCTGGTCGGTGGCCATGAACACCGGGTTCGCTTCGGCGACCGCCTCGAGCGAGGTGGTGATCGCGACCACGGCCGAGAGCACAGGGTGTTGTGGCTGTTGCAGCGTGGTCATCGAAGCGGTCGCCTCCCGACGTACGAACTCAAGGGTTTCTGCCCGTGCAGAATCCCGGTTGGTTCGCTGGTCTCGGAGGCCCGGCAGTACGGGCTATTACTTACCCTCGCAGCTCAGCGTTCACGCCCCTGGTTCCCCTGGAATACGTCTCACTCGTTGTGTCTCGAGTGGAACGCACGCCTCTTGAAGAGGTGGTCGGCCATCACGTTTACGCCTGCGCCGAGCCTACCACACAAAGCAAAACCCATGAACCCAATCAGGGACAGATATCCCCAACCAAACCCAGACCGCTGCTGGAAGGCGCGCAAGACAGCCAAATGGCACCCCACCCAGACACCCTGGTTCGAAATCTCCCAACCCAGACAACGTATTGGCCCCACCCGCGCTGGAACCCAAGCACGAGACCAAACGGACACACGTCCGCTCCCCCACACCCCCGAAAAGGGCAGCCGAACCCGCTACCCTCTGTCACCGATGACCATGACCGAGATCGGCGCAGCCTACGACAGCCGCGCAGCTGAGTACATCGACCTGTTCGGAACGATCGAGCAGCTCGCCGAGCGCGACCGAGAGACGATCACCACCTGGCGAGACACCACGTCCGGCCGTCTCCTGGACGCCGGCTGCGGCCCCGGGCTCTGGAGCCAGGAGCTCACCACGAGCGGCGTACGCGAGGTGGTCGGCCTTGATGCCTCCGCCGAGTTCGTCGCCGCCGCACGAGCGCGGTATCGAGACGTCAGCTTCCAGCGAGCGGACCTCGCCGCGCTCCCACTGGCTGACCGGTCGATCGGCGGCATCCTGGCGTGGTATTCGATCATCCACACCCCACCAGCCGACCTGCCCGCGATCCTGGGCGAGTTCGCCCGTGTCCTCGCGCCCGGCGGATCCGCGCTGATCGGCTTCTTCGACGGCGAGCCCGGCGAGGCGTTCGACCACGCGGTCCACACCGCCTACTACTGGTCGCCCGAGGCCCTCGGCGACCTGCTCGCCCCGCACGGGTTCACCGTCGCGCAGGCGAGGACGCGACAGGACCCGGATGCGCGCCGCCGCCAGGGTGATCTGGTGGCGACGCGCATCAAGTGACCTGTCAGTGCGCCTCAGTAGTGGCGTACGCAGTCGCGCAGGGTGAGCGCGGTCTCCATGGCCGCCGCGGCGGCCTCGTAGCCCTTGTCCTCGCTGGACCCCTCGAGCCCGGCCCGGTCGAGCGCCTGCTCTTCGTTGTCGCAGGTCAGCAGGCCGAAACCGACCGGGACGACATGGTCGATCGCGACCCGGTTCAGCCCGTCGGTGGCGGCGGAGCAGACGTAGTCGAAGTGCGGGGTGCCGCCGCGGATGACGACGCCCAGCGCGACGATGGCGTCGTAGCCCGACTTGGCGAGCGCGGCCGCGGCGACCGGGAGCTCGAAGGCGCCCGGGACCCGGACGACCGTCAGACCGCCGACGGCGGCGTCCTTCAGGGCACGCTCGGCGCCGTTCAGCAGGCCGGCCATGACCTCGTCGTGCCAGCGCGCGGCCACGACGGCGACCCGCAGGTCGCTCGCGTCGACGACCTCGGGGGCGGGGGCTCCCTTGCCACTCATCGGTTCTCCTCATTCAGATCGCGCCCGGTCAGATCGGGCAGCGCGTGACCCATCCGGTCACGCTTGGTCAGCAGGTAGGCGAGGTTGTGCTCGTTGGGTCGCGGGGTCAGCGGCACCCGCTCGGCGACCTCGACACCGTACGCCTCGAGGTGGCTCACCTTCTCGGGGTTGTTGGTCAGCAGGCGCACCGAGTCGACCTTGAGGTCACGCAGGATCTGCGAGGCGGCGCCGTAGTGGCGCGCGTCGGCAGGCAGACCGAGGTCGAGGTTGGCGTCGACCGTGTCGCGACCGCCGTCCTGGAGCTGGTAGGCCTGCAGCTTGGCGAGCAGCCCGATCCCGCGGCCCTCGTGCCCGCGCAGGTAGACCACCACGCCGCAGCCCGCCTCCGCGATCCGCGAGAGAGCCTCGCGCAGCTGCGGCCCGCAGTCGCAGCGCCGCGACCCGAAGACGTCCCCGGTCAGGCACTCCGAGTGCACGCGCGCGAGCACCGGGTCGCATCCGGCGATGTCGCCGTAGACCAGCGCGACGTGCTCGACCTGGTCGTCGATGGTGCGATAGCCGTACGCGGTGAAGTCACCGAACTCGGTGGGCAGCCGGGTCGCGGCCTTGCGCTCGACCAGCACCTCCGTACGCCGCCGGTAGGTGACCAGGTCGGCGATCGAGATCATCGCCAGACCGTGCTCGTCGGCGAACTCCCGCAGCTGCGGGGCGCGCTGCATGGTGCCGTCGTCGTTGACCAGCTCGACCAGCGCGCCGGCAGGCTCCAGCCCGGCCAGCCGGGTCAGGTCGACCGCGGCCTCGGTGTGACCGACCCGCACCAGCACTCCGCCCTCGCGTGCCCGCAGCGGGAAGACGTGCCCCGGCCGGGTCAGGTCCCCGGCCCCGGAGTGAGGACCGGCGAGCAGCCGGGTCGTGAGCGCCCGGTCGGCGGCCGAGATGCCGGTCGAGACGCCCTCGCGGGCGTCCACCGAGACCGCGTACGCCGTCTGCTTGCGGTCCTCGTTGACACGAGTCATCGGCGGCAGGTCGAGAGCGTCGAGCCGCTCCCCCGGCAGCGCCACGCAGATCACGCCGGAGGACCAGCGGATCGCGAACGCCATCACCTCCGGGGTCGCCAGCTCGGCGGAGAAGATCAGGTCTCCCTCGTTCTCCCGGTCCTCGTCGTCGACGACCACGACCGGCTTCCCGGCCGCCAGGTCGGCGATCGCGTTCTCGACCGGGTCCAGCCGGACCCCCACGTACTGCTCGGCGCCCGATGAATTCAATCCAGTCTCGGTACTGCTGTGCTCGATGTTCACGGCCGAACCCCTCCCAGAAGCTTCTCGACGTGCTTGGCGATGATGTCGGTCTCGAGGTTGACCTCGTCGCCGACGGCCCGGAACCCGAGCGACGTACGCGCCAGGGTCTCGGGGATGAGGCTGACCGTGAACGACTCGTCGCTCACCGAGACGACGGTGAGGCTGATCCCGTCGACCGCGATCGAGCCCTTCTCGACGACATAGCGTGCCAGCTCCGGATCCAGGGAGATCGTGACGACCTCCCAGTGCTCGCTCGGCTCACGCGAGACGACCCGCCCGACCCCGTCGACGTGCCCCTGGACGATGTGCCCACCGAGCCGCGTGGACGGGGTGACCGCGCGCTCCAGGTTGACCCGGTCGCCGGCCGAGAGCGCGTGCAGGCTGGTCCGCTTGAGCGTCTCCAGCATCACGTCGGCGGTCCACTCGTTCTCGTCCAGCGTGGCCACGGTCAGGCAGCAGCCATTGACCGCGATGGAGGCTCCCAGCTCGGCGTCCGACAGCACGGTGGCCGCGGAGATGGTCAGGCGTACGGCGTCGCCCTGGTCCTCGATCCCGGCGACGGTGCCGAGCTCCTCAACAATCCCGGTGAACATCACTGCTCCCCTTTCTGTGGTTCCAGAATGAACCTCACGTTCGGCTCCTCGCCCGGAGCAGCCGGCGCGAGCACGTCGACAGAGCGCACCCGCGGCCGGAAGGCGTCGGAGATGGTGGTGATCCCGAGGTCGGCGACGGCCGAGCGGCCCGCGCCGAGCAGGAACGGGGCGACGTAGACGACGATCTCGTCCACGAGGCCCGCGTCCAGGAAGGCCGCGGCCAGCGTCGGCCCTCCCTCGAGAAAGACATGGCGGCGCTCCCGCTCCCACAAGGCGGCGAGCGCCTCGTGCGGGTCGCGGGTGCGGAGATGAAGAGACGGAGCCTGCGCGTCGAAGATCCGGCGGTCGCTCGGGAGGTCACGCTCCCCCATGACGACCCGCAGAGGCTGTACGCCGACCGGCCGGTCCTCCAGGTCACGCACCGTCAGCGCGGGATCGTCGACCTCGACCGTGTTGGACCCGACCAGCATCGTGTCGGCCAGCGCCCGCAGCTTGTGGGTGTCGAGCCGCGCGGCGCGCGAGGAGACCCAGCGCGAGGTGCCGTCGGCGGCGGCGCTGCGCCCGTCGAGCGTGGTGGCGAACTTCCAGGTGACGTAGGGGCGCTGCAGCTCAGCCGCGCGGGTCCAGACCCGGTTGAGGTCGCGGGACTCCGCGACGTACAGGCCCTGCTCGACGTCGATCCCCGCCTCCTTCAGCCGCTCCGCTCCCCCGGCAGCGACCGGGTTGGGGTCGGCCTGGGCGTAGACGACGCGGGTGACGCCGGCCTCGATCAGCGCCTGGGAGCACGGGCCGGTGCGGCCGGTGTGGTTGCACGGCTCGAGGGTGACCACCGCGGTCGCCCCGCGCGCGGCCTCCTCGGCCTTCGCCAAGGCGTCGACCTCGGCGTGGGGCGTGCCGGGCCCGCGGTGGAACCCCTCGGCGATCATCGAACCGTCCGACCCCAGGAGTACGCAGCCCACCCGAGGGTTCGGATAGGTGGCAGGCCCCGGGGCGCCGATCGCAGCGGCCAGGTCCAGGGCGCGACGCATCGCCCCCGGCACCGGGTCACGCTGGTCCAAGCACTTCATCTGATCCCCTCTGGTCCGTCTCGCGGACTCCGGGGTCAGGCTCGATACATCGCGCCGCACCCTGTCGAATCAGGGTGGTCACGACGAATCGGGCTGCGTGCGTCTTCCCATCCGGACTTTAACCGTCGGTCCAGGAGTTTCACCTGGTCAACCGATGACTGGCTGTCATCGGGTCGCGGACTTCTGGACCTTCGTCCAGTCACCGCCGGCTCGGAATTTCACCGACCCCAGAGCACGCGAGCACAAGCTCGTCTACGCCAAGTGTGCCACACGAGTGGCACGACACCGGATCAGGCGTCGAAGGCTGAGACGGCCTTGTCCCGCAGCGCGTTGACCATCGCGTCCGGGTCCTCGGCCGAGTAGACCGCGGACCCGGCGACGAAGACGTCGGCCCCGGCCTCGGCGCAGCGCTCGATGGTCTCCAGCGAGACGCCACCGTCGACCTGCAGCCAAGTCTCGACACCGTGCTTGTCCATCATCGACCGCGCCCGGCGGATCTTGGGCAGCACCAGATCGAGGAACTTCTGCCCGCCGAAGCCGGGCTCGACGGTCATCAGCAGCACCATGTCGAGCTCGGCCAGCATGTCCTCGTACGGCTCGATCGGGGTCGCCGGCTTGAGCGCCATCGAGGCGCGGGCTCCCTTGGCGCGGATCTCGCGGGCCAACCGGACCGGGGCCTTGGTGGCCTCGACGTGGAAGGTCACCGAGCCACAGCCTGCCTCGACGTAGGCCGGCGCCTCGCGGTCGGCGTTCTCGATCATCAGGTGCGCGTCCAGCGGGACGTCCGTCGACCGCGCGATCGCCTCCACCATCGTCGGCCCGAAGGTCAGGTTCGGCACGAAGTGGTTGTCCATCACGTCGACATGGATCCAGTCGGCGCTGGGGATCCGGGCGACCTCGGCCCCGAGGGCGGCGAAGTCGGCGTTGAGGATGGACGGAGTGATCTGGATGTGGCCCACGGAAGGCACCCTAGATGACCCGGAGCGGTCAGAGGGCAGCCAGGTCGGCGTACGTCATCCCCTCGAGCGTGTCGCGGAAGACCCGGCGCTCGCCGGGGGCGACGGGGACGTGGTTCTCGATGACCAGGACGGTGCAACCGGCCGCCTCGGCCGAGCGGGCGCCGGTGTTGGAGTCCTCGACGGCGACCGTGTCCTGGGCTGCTACGCCGAGCGCCGCGGCCGCGGTGAGGTAGGGCTCGGGATGGGGCTTGCCGTTGCGGACCATGTCACCGGTGACGATCACCTTGAAGGTGCCTTCCGGCAGGTGCTTGAGGATGGGGCCGACGAAGCGGGCGTACGACATCGTCACCAGCGCGCACGGCACCCCGTGCTCGACCAGGTCGGCGAGCAGCTCACGCGCCCCCGGCCGCCACGGGACCTCCTTCTCGACCCGCTCCACCACGCCGTCGAGGAGCATCTCGACGATCTCCTCGGGCTCGTGCGGAAGACCCATCCCCTCCTTGACCAGCCGCGCCGACTCGATCAGCGCATTCCCGACCAGCTCCATCGCCTGCTCCTCGGACCAGGTCGCCCCGTAGCGCTCCGCGATGGCGTACTCCGTCGCGATCCAGTAGGGCTCGGTGTCGACCAGGGTGCCGTCCATGTCCATCAGGACCGCGGCCGGGAAGTGCCTGGACGAACTGCTTGGTGTCTGAGTGGTGTTCAGCGGAGCCTCCGGTGGAGCGAGATCGAGGAGCGATTGCTGGCTCAACCTTAGGGCGCTCGCGAGCCCCGGTCAGAGAAGGTCGGCGATCAGCGCGGCGGCGCGATCGGCGCCGTCGGCCTCCACCGGCCGGCTGAGGCGCCCGCGGCCGATCTCGTCGGCAATCGCTCGCGCGAGCGTGTCGGGGGTGAGGCTGTCGTACTCGAGACAGCGGCCGGCGCCGTACTGCTCGAGCCGGTGTCGGACGTGGATGTTCTGCTCGAAGTGGTCGCGCAGCGGCACGTAGATGAACGGCGTACCGGCGGCGGCCAGCTCCATCGTGGTGGTCAGACCACCCTGCACCACGGCCAGGTCGCAGGCGGCGAGGAGCCGGTAGAGATCAGGGACGAAACCGAGCACCTCGAAGCCGGGACGCGGCCGGACCACGCCCTTGTCCAGACGAGGGCCGGTGACGACGATCATCCGCAGGTCCGGCACAGCTGCGCGGGCAGCGTCGTAGGCCTCCTCCACCCGGCGGAGCAGATCGCTGCCGACGCCCGATCCGCCCACGGTGGCGACACACACGAGCTCGTCGGGGCGCCAGCCGAGCTCGGCACGGAGCCGTGCCCTGTCGGCGATGGAGCCGGGGTCGATGCCGGTGACGTAGCCGCTGAAGTCGTAGTGCCGGGCGGTCCACGACGAGATCTCGGGCAGGTCGTCGCCGAAATGCCCGGGCACGACGTCCCTCGGGTTGCCGACGAAGATCGCTCGATCACGAAGGCGCGGATGGCGCTCGACATGCTCGACCATCTCGGCGTTGTAGTCGGCGGTGACCATGCGGGTCCGGTCGTCGTCACTCGGCATGGGGAGGAAGCCGACGAAGTCGGTCAGCCACACGTACCCGAAGCGCTTGAGCTCGGGGTTCTCATGGAGAAAGTGGTCGACGTCCCACGCCTCGTCGCCGATGACGAGGTCGTAGTGCTCCTCGCGGACGACGTCGTCGAAGACCATGTAGTTGTTGACGAGGATCTCGTCCATGCGCCGGATCGCCTCGAAGACGTGCAGGTCGTGCTCACCGGACTCCTCCTCGATGTGGCGCGACTCGTTGGCGAGCCAGCTGCTGGCAGGGTGGACCCGCTCGCCGGCGGCCTCGAGCACCCGGGTCACCGGGTGCTGGGCGAGCCAGTCGACCTGGAGGTCTTCGTGGTGCCCGCGGAGGGCCTGCGCGATCGCGAGGTCGCGGCGGGCGTGACCCAAACCGATCGGCGAGGAGAGATAGAGGACCTTCTTGCGCCGGCGCGAGGCACGCACCCAGGTGTGGCTCACCGGCGGCCGGGGGTGGACCGCGTCCGCGAAGTCCTTGATCACGTGATTGATCTTCACGGGGTCGCGGCCCACGGGGCCATGACCGCTGCCCTCGAGCAGCATCAGCGACCCTCCGGTGAGCTCGACGAGGCGCTCACTGATCGCCACCGGCCGGATCTGGTCGTCGGTCCCGTGGATCGCGAGGACCGGGCACCGCACGCGGCCGCAGATCTCCTCGACGGAGGCGCACGTCACCCCGTCGCACCCGAGCCGTGCCGCGGTGGAGTCGGCGACGACCTGGGGCGTCGTCTCGTGCGCCCAGGCGATGCAGTCCTCGATCTGCTTGGTCGAGTGCGGCTCGGGGAACATCTTGGCGAAGAAGAACTCGAGGAAGTCGTCGTAGCCGCCCTCGAGCCAGTGGTTCCGGTTGTACTTCGCCCATCCGTCGGTCGTGTCGAGACGAGCGTCCCAGACGAACGCGTCCCGCTCCTGGACGATCGGGAACCCGCAGGCCGCAGCGATCGCGATCAGGCCGGCCACCCTGTCCGGATGGTCCGCGGCGAGGTGCAGGCCCCACGTGACCCCGCAAGAGAGTCCCACGACGACGGCGCGGTCGGTGCCGGTGGCGTCGAGGACGGCGAGGGCGTCCGCGGCGTACGCCTCGTTCGTGTACGCCGCGGCGCCCTCCGGCCGGTCTGACCGGCCGTTGCCGCGCCCGTCGAAGGTCACGACCCGGAAGTGCCGCGCCAGATAGCCGATCTGCGCCTTCCAGAATCGGGCATGGATGATCGTCCAGGTCGGCATCAGCAAGATCGTGCGGTCACCCGCACCTTCCGTCGCTGCGCCGTAGACCTCGTAATGGACCTTGATGCCGTCGGTCTCCACGTAACCGTCGGCGTCGGGCTCGCGTGCCCTCATGGCTCCAGTGTCCCCCGGCCGGGCCCGGTCGCGCCGGACTTCGGCCGGGGGACGGAGCGAAGCAGCCGTCTCGGTCACGGCCGGACCTCGTAGACCCGGTTGAACGGGGTCTCGGAGACGCTCTCGAACCGGTTGAAGCCGGCCGCGATCGTCACGTCGCGGATCCGGGCCGGGCCGGCCTGCGTGCCCAGTGCAAGCCCGACGTCCTGGGCGAGGGAGCTCGGCGTGCAGAGCAGGGTGGAGAACCCGTAGTAGGCGCGGCCGACGGGGCCGAAGTTGTCCTCGACACGGTCGCCCGCGATGGGCTCGACCACCATCCAGGTGCCGTCCTCGGCGAGGGTCTCCCGCACGTGCCGCGCCGCGCCGACCGGATCACCCATGTCGTGGAGGCAGTCGAACATGGTGACCAGGTCGTAGTCGCTGCCGCCGAACACGGAGGCCGGGGCCACCTCGAAACTCACCCGGTCCGCCACCCCCGCGGCGGCGGCGCGCTCGCGGGCGGTCGCGATCGACGCCTCGTGGTAGTCCCACCCGACGAAGCGGGAGTTCGGGAAGGCCTGCGCCATCAGGATCGTCGAGGCGCCGTGGCCGCAGCCCACGTCGGCCGCCGTCGCTCCTCGCTCGAGCTTCTCCACGACGCCGTCGAGCGCGGGAAGCCACTCGGCGATCAGGTGGGCGTTGTAGCTCGGGCGGAAGAATCGCTCGCAGCCGACGTGGACGTCGGCGTCGTGCTCGTGCCATCCGTAGCCGCCGCCGTTGCGCGCGGCCTCGAGGATGTGCGAGGTGTCGTGCACGGTGCCGAGGGCGATCTGGAACATCCCGGGCAGGAAGGCCGGGCTGTCCTCGACGGTCAGCGCCACCGCGTGCTCCGGCGGCAGCGCGTACCGGCCGGTGGCCGGGTCGTAGGTCACGTAGGAACCCGCAGCCTGGGCGTTCAGCCACTCCCGGGCGTACGCCTCGCCGGTGGCGGTCCGCCCGGCGAGCTCGTTCGGCGTGCTCGGCCCGTGGGCCGCGAGGTCGCGGTAGTAACCGAGCTTGTCGCCCATCACCACCAAAGCGGCGTTGAGCGTCGCGCCGACCTCGTCCACCGCGCGGAAGACGAAGGCCATCAGTTTGTCCATGTCGATCTCGACCTCGTTCGTGCCCGGGGTCATGGCGTCATCAGTAGTGGTCATGACGGGAACGCTAGGAATGTTCGGGACATCCTCGCGTCAGGTGCCCCACCTAGTCCTGGCCCGGGTCCCCAACACTGGGTGGACTCGGTCGAACGGCGGACCGGCATCGGGGCCGACTCCTAGGCTCACCACGTGCTCATCGGACGGGAGACCGAGCAGCGGAGGGTGGACCGGCTCGTCGCCGGTGCCAGGATCGGGCGCGGTGGCGCGCTCGCCGTCACCGGCGAGCCCGGGGTCGGCAAGACCGCGCTGATCGACGACGCGCTCGGCCGCCTGGAGGGCGTTCAGGTCCTGCGCGCGACCGGCACGGAGGCGGAGAAGGACCTCGCTTTCGCCGGGCTCCACCTGCTGCTGCGTCCGGCGCTCCACCTCCTCGACGCGCTGCCCGAGCCGCAGGAAGCAGCACTGAGCAGCGCACTCGCGCTCAAGGCAGGGACCGCCGGCGACCGGTTCGCCATCGGCGCCGCCACCCTCGCTCTGCTGTGTCGGTATGCCGAGCAGGCGCCGATCGCCGTGGTCGTCGACGACCTGCAGTGGTTCGATCGACCATCGGCGGAGGCGCTCGCCTTCGCCGCCCGCCGGATCGACGCGGACCCGGCCGTCGTCCTGCTCGCCGGACGGTCCGGAGCATGCGACGACCTCGTCGGCGGCCTCGACGTGCTCGAGCTGTCTGGTCTCGACGCGGCGGCGGCCGGCGACCTCGTGCGTGCCCTCGAGGTCGCTCCACCCACCGACGAGCAGGTGGCCAGGCTGTTCGCCGCGACCGGCGGCAACCCACTCGCTCTCCTCGAGCTCGCCCGCAACATCGAGCTCCTCGATGACCGTGCCCCGGGACTCCCGCCCGCGCTGCCCGCCACGCTCACCGCCGCCTTCTCCCGGCGGCTGGCCGAGCTCGACCCGGGAACCCGGACCGCCCTGCTCGCTGCCGTGGTCGCCAACGGCGACCTCCACCACACGGGCGAGGTCTGCAGACGGCTCGGCCTCCACGTCTCCGGTCTCGGTCCCGCCGAGCGGGCCGGGCTCGTCGTCGTGACGGGCAGCCGGGTCGACGTACGCCACCCGCTCGTGCGCGCGGCCGTCTACAGCGAGGCCGACGAGTCTCTGCGCCGGGTCGTCCATCTCGCCGTCGCCGACCTGCTGCCCGACGACGCGGAGCGGCGGGCGTGGCACCTGGCGGAGGCGACGTGGGGTCCCGATCCTGAGGTGGCCGGCCTGCTCGAGGCCGCCGCCGACAGCGCGGCCGCCCGCACGGCGTACACCGTCGCGAGCACCGCCTACGAGCGGGCGGCGCGGCTGAGCACGGATACCGACCGGTGGCACGTCATGCTGTGCACGGCGGCCGAGGCGGCGTGGACCGGAGGGCTCCACGACCGCGCGGTCGCCCTCCTCGACGAGATCGAGACCCAGTCCGTCCCGGAGCGCACCCGCTCGCGCACCCTGCGGATTCGCGCCCAGATCGCTGCCCGCAGCGGTTCGGTCGCCGATGCCGTCGACATCCTCGAGCGCGCGGCGCCCGATGCGCCCACACCTGACGACGCCGTGTTCCTCCTTGCCGAGGCGCTGCACGCTGCCTTCTACCTGGCCGACGCGGCGGTGTCGACGCGCCTCACCACGTCGCTGACAGGCGCGGTCGCAGCTGCGGGGTCGCCGCGCGCTCGCGCCATCGGGCTCGCCGCGACAGGGATGGCGAAGGTCCTCAGCGGCGAGGGCGGGTTGGCGGAGATCCAGACGTCGGTTCCACTGCTGGCCGCGCACGCCGACCCGGTCGAGCACCCCGAGGCGCTGCCGTGGCTGTTGACGACCCCGTTGTTCCTCCGCGACGCCGAGACCGGTGCCGAGCTGCGCCGGATCGTCGACGACGTGCGCTCCCGCATGGGCGTCGGCCTGCTGCCCAACGTGCTGTTCCACGTCGCCCGGGACCAGGCGACGTCCACAGCCTGGTCCCGGGCGGCAGCCAATTACGAGGAGGCGATCCGGCTCGCCCGGGAGACGGGCCAGGGTACGGACCTCGCCATGTCCCTCGCCGGACTGGCGTGGCTCGAGTCCCGACAGGGTCGGGGCGACGCCTGTCGGGAGCATGCGACCGAGGCCGTCCGCCTGTGCACCCAACGGGGCATCCGGATGGGTGAGGCCTGGTGCCTCTACGCCGTCGGCGACCTCGAGCTCGCTACAGGCGACCCCCGAGCCGCCACAGAGACATTCCTCGATCTCTCGCGACGGCTCCAGGAATGGGGCATCGCCGACCCCGACCTCTCCCCCGGCGCCGAACTGGTGGATGCCCTGCTCCGCCTCGGCCGCCCCGCCGAGGCGGAGGCCGAGGCGCGGCGGTACGCAGCCGCGGCACGCACGAAGGGCCGACCCTGGTCCGTCGCGCGGGCGCACCGGGCGTTGGGCACCGTGGCGGACCATCGGTCCTTCGACGCGCACTTCGAAGCGGCCATCGAACATCATGCGGACACCCGTGACCTCTTCGAGGCCGCGCGGACCCACCTCGCGTACGGCGGTCGGCTCCGGCGGGCCGGACGCCGTGTCGATGCCCGCGCGCACCTGCGCGCGGGGCTCGAGTCCTTCGACGACCTCGGGGCCGAACCGTGGGCCCGGACCACCGCGGCCGAGCTGGAGGCGACGGGCGAGAAGGTGGCGCGTCGGGAGGCCTCGGGAGCGGCGTCCCTGACACCGCAGGAGCTCCAGGTCTCACTGCTCCTCGCCGAGGGTCGCACCACTCGTGAGACCGCGGCCGCGCTCTTCCTCAGCCCGAAGACCGTCGAGTATCACCTGCGGAAGGTCTACACGAAGCTCGACATCCACTCCCGCGCCGAGCTTGCCGAGCAGCTCCTCGGCTCGTGAGAGCCCCTGCTCAACCCCCGTCAGCGGACGTACTCGTCGAAGGTCCGCTGACCGAGGAAGGGGGCGACGTGCTGGGCGAGGATGCCGACGGGGACGGTCTCGCGCTTGAGGACGCCGTACTCCTCGGGCCAGCTGCCGTCGCGGGGCAGCTTGAAGGAGCCCATCAGCATGTCGATCACGGGCAGGTGGATGGCGTAGTTGCGGTCCCAGTAGTCGAGGTGCCGGGCGTGGTGCCAGTGGTGGTAGCGGGGCAGGACGATCAGATATTCGAGAAAGCCGAACCGGATGCCGAGGTTGGCGTGGGCGACGACGGCCTGGATACCGACGAGCACGGCGTACGCGTTGACGACCGAGGTCGAGAAGCCCAGGAACAGCAGCGGCAGCAGCACGATGCTGCGAGTCAGGACGGTCTCGACGAAGTGCACCCGGGAGCCGGCCAGCCAGTCGAGCTCGGGGCTGGAGTGGTGGACCGCGTGGAAGCGCCACAGCACCATGATCCGGTGGTAGCAGCGGTGCAGCACCGCCTGGGCGAGGTCGGCGAGGAAGACCGCGAGCAGGAAGGCTGCCACGAACGGCAGGTCCTGGATCCAGGCCTGCACGCCCGGCACCTTGACCGTCGAGACCACCAGCGAGGTCGAGGTGGTGACCAGGATCAGGATGAGCTGGACGAGTACGTGGCTCATGAAGAAGTAGCAGGCATCGGTGCGCCAGCCGGGCCGGAAGACCGGCACCGGGCGGCGGGCGAAGGCGTGCTCGAGCGGGATGAAGACCAGCGCGGAGAAGAACAGCGCGAGCACGAACCAGTCCAGTCCGAGCGAGAACGGGTTGTCCTTCACCGGGCCGTCGAAGGGGACCTCGGTACCGCCGAGGAGCACGGCCACGGTCGCGCTGCCGACGCCGACGAACGCCATCCGCTTGTGCTGGTCGCGCAGCACCGCGATCGTGCCGGCGAAGAAGGCGGCCGCCAGGCCGACGAGCAGCAGCGTACGCGCGAAGTCCTCGGTGTAGACGGCACGGAACTCGCGGCTGGTGAGCAGCTCGGGGAAGTGGAAGCAGAGCACCGTCGCCAGGCTCAGGACGCCCAGGAAGCACGAGGTGGCAGGGGCGAGCAGATGGTGGCGCAACAGGGACGTGGACATGGCAGAAATTCTGGCCGCCGGTGCACCCTCGCCGCCTGAGTCCACGTACTCAACTCCCCGGCCGAATCACTCGAGCAGGCGGCGCTTGACCATCTTCCCGGTCGGGGTCCGCGGCAGCGAGTCACGGAAGTGGATCTCGCGCGGGACCTTGTAGTGGGCGATCCGGTCCCGGGCGTACGCGGTCAGCTCCTCCTCCAGCCGAGGGCCGGCGTCGACGCCCGGAGCCGGCTGGACGAAGGCGGCGACCCGCTCCCCCATCTCCTCGTCGGGGACCCCGATGACGGCGATATCGGCGACGGCCGGATGGAGGCTGAAGAGGTCCTCGATCTCCTGGGGGTAGATGTTCACGCCACCGCTGATGATGGTGAACGCGACCCGGTCGGTGAGATAGAGGAACCCGTCCTCGTCGAGGTAGCCGACATCGCCGACCGACGTCCACGACTCGTGCTTCGGGTGCTTGGCGGCGGCGGTCTTCGCGGTGTCGCCGAGGTAGGCGAAGCTGCGGTCGTTGCGCTCGAAGTAGATCGCGCCGACCTCACCGGGCCCGACCTCACCTCCGTCCTCGCCGACGATGTGCGGGACGCCGATGATCGGGCGGCCGACGGAGCCGGGATGCTCCAGCCAGGTCGCCGAGTCGATCGCGGTCGCGCCCATCCCTTCGGTGGAGGCGTAGTACTCCTCGATGATCGGCCCGAACCACTCGATCATCCGGCGCTTGACCTCGACAGGACACGGCGCCGCCGCGTGGACGACGCACCGCAGCGAGGCGATGTCGTAGGAGAGGCGTACGTCCTCGGGCAGCTTGAGCATCCGCACGAACATCGTCGGCACCATCTGGGTGTGGGTGACGCCGTAACGCTCGATCGTGGCCAGCGCCTGCTCGGCATCGAAGCGCTCCATCATCACCAGCGTGCCGCCATAGGCGTGCACCACACCGCCGAACCGCAGCGGCGCCGCGTGGTAGACCGGCGCCGGGGACAGGTAGACCGAAGAATCGTCGAAGGCGTACGTGGTGCCGAAGACGAGCGGGTAGACGTAACCGGGCTCGCCGACCGTGATCTCCGGCAGCGGCGACCTGATCCCCTTCGGGCGCCCGGTGGTGCCCGAGGAGTAGAGCAGGTCGTCACCGTGGGACTCCTCGAGCGACCCGGCACCGGCGGCAGCCAGCGCCGCCTCGTAGGAGGCATGGCCGGCGACCTCTCCGCCGTAGGCCAGCCGGTGGGCCACGTCGACCTCCAGGCTCGCGACCGCGGGGACCTCCGCCGAGACCACCAGCGCCTTGGCGCCGCAGTCGGTCACGATGTAGGCGACCTCGTCGGCGGAGAGGTGGCTGTTGACCGCGGTGACGTAGAGCCCCGAGCGCAGCGCCGCCCAGTAGACCTCGTAGGCCTCGGGCCGGTTGTCGGTCAGCAGCGCGACCACGTCGCCGCGCCGCAGCCCGGCGGCGTGCAGGTGGCGCGCCAGCCGGAGGCTGCGGTCCTCCAGCTCCTGGTAGGTGAGAACCCGCCCGGAGCCCGCCATCACGATGGCGGGCTTGTCGGGGGTGCGTGCGGCCCAGATCCCGGGGAACAACGCCTACCTCAGCCCTGGGTCCGCAGCTCGGTCTTGCGCACCTTGCCGCCGGCGTTGCGCGGGAGCACGTCGAGCAGGACGAGGTCCTTGGGGAGCTTGAACCGGGCCAGCCTGGTGGTCAGGAACTCGTTGAGCCCTTCGAGTTCGAGGCTCTCGCCCGGCTTGAGCGCGACGTGCGCCACCGGCACCTCGCCCCACTTCTCGTCGGGACGGCCGATCACCGCCGCCTCGAGAACCGCCGGGTGAGCGTGGATGGCGTTCTCGACCTCGGCGCTGTAGATGTTCTCGCCACCGCTGATGATCATGTCCTTGGCCCGGTCCACGACCCAGACGAAGCCCTCCTCGTCCTGGCGGACCAGGTCGCCGGAGTGGAACCAGCCACCGACGTACGCCTTCTCGGTGGCCTCGATGTTGTTCCAGTAGCCCTGGGTGACCGAAGGGCCGCGGTAGACGATCTCGCCGACGTCCCCGACGGGTACGTCGTTCATCTCGCCGTCGACGATCCGGTACTGGATGGTGGGGATCGGGCGTCCGACCGAGCCGAGCTTGCGCAGCGACTCCTCTCCGCGCAGCACGCAGGTGATCGGCGAGGTCTCGGTCTGCCCGAAGACGGCCACGTTGAGCGCGTTCGGGAAGGTGTCGGCCATCGCCTCGAGCAGGGTCTCCGAGGCCGGGGCCGCGCCCCAGGAGATGATGCGCAGCTTCAGGTCGCGCTCCTTGATGCCCGGCAGCGCACAGATGGCCTGCCACTGCTGGGGCACGTTGAAGACGACGGTCGCGCCCTCGCGCTCCCAGGCGTCGACGACGTCGCCCGCGTCGAAGGCGCCGAGCGGGTGGATCACGCTGGGGATGCCGAGCAGGAAGTTGGCGGCGAGCGAGCCGAGGCCGGCGATGTGGAAGAACGGCGCCGTCATGAACGCGATGTCGGACTCGTCTCCGAGGTCGTTGCACCGGATGCAGGTCAGCGCCTGCATCTGCATGTTGTGATGCGTCAACATCGCGCCCTTGGGCTTCCCGGTGGTGCCCGAGGTGTACATGATCAGCGCGACCGAGTCCTCGGAGATGTCGCCGAGCTCGATCGGCTCGCTCGCCTCGACCAGGCTCTCGTACGTCTCCATCCCCTCGGCCTCGCCGATGACGATCCTCGTCTTCAGCGCGGGCGCGAGACCGGCGGTGGCCGCCGCGAGGGGCGCGAGGAGCTGCTCGGTCACGATCACGGTCGCGCCGCTGTCCTCGACCAGGCCCGCGATCTCCGGCGGAGCCAGGCGGGCGTTGACCGGCACCGCGATCGCACCGAGGCTGTTGATCCCGAAGACCGCCTCGACGAACTCGGGCCGGTTGAGGGTCAGCAGGATCACCCGGTCGCCCTGCCCGACGCCGCGCTCGCGCAAGGCGCCGGCGAAGCGCAGCGAGCGCTCGTGGAGCTGCTTCCAGGTCGTGTTCACCCCGAGAAAGCGCAGGGCCGTCGCATCGGGCCGCATCACCGCGTGCCCGGCGGTCTGGCTCATCCAGTGGCTGCGGAACGTCCAGGCCGGGGCCTGCGTCACTCGGTCGCTCATCGATCTCCCTCTCCCAGTCGGAACCTTGATGTGGGTTCCGTCACAGCATTTTTTAATACAGATTCATATTCGCACGCAAGGGTCATCTCAACAAGGAGCCCGTGGCGAGTCGGCTCATCCTCACCGCAAATGCAGCCGAGTCGGCTCGTTACAACGAGCCGACTCGGCGCGAATCTCGGTCAGGACGAGCCGACTCGACGTGAATCTCGGTCAGAACGAGCCGACTCGGCAGGGGTCAGGCCGGGGCGGACTCCTCGGTCAGCGCCGGGACGGTGACCCGGACGAGGCTGACCAGCGTGTCGCCGAGGAGCCGCTCCAGGTGCTCGCGCGGAGTGGGCGCGGCGAGCAGCCAGCGCCGGGTGACGGTGGTCGCGAAGGCGGAGTAGCCGTGCAGGGCGGTCCGTACGGCCGGATGCTCGCGGACCGCGTGCAGCCCGGCGAGCTCGCAGATCTGGTCGACCATGCGCTCGATGTAGTCCTCCAGGATCGCCGAGATCTCCTCGTCGCGGGACTCGCCGAGGAAGCCGGAGACCGCCAGCCAGGCGTCCTTGCGGGCCACGACCATGTCGACCCACTCGGCGACGCTGCGGCCGATGCGGTCCTCGACGGTCGCACCCTCGACATAGGCCGGCATGGGGAGACGGGGCACGTCGACGAGCCGGCCGATGACGGCCAGATAGAGGTCGCGCTTGGTCGGGAAGTAGTGGCTCAGCAGGCCTCGACTGACCCCGCAGGCCCGGGCGAGCTCGGTCGTCGAGACGTCGTCGTAGCGCCGCTCGGCGAAGACGTGCGCCGCCGCCGCGACGATCAGGTCGCGCCGTCGATCGGCCTGCATGCGTACTCGCGGAGTTGCCATGTCCCCCATCCTTCCTCACCCGACCGGCTCATGCAGGCCCAGGACACACTTTATCGGCAATCTGCCAATTACTACTGGCAGATTGCCGATAGTGGCTCTACGCTATCAGGGCCGAAGTGACGCGGATCACTTCGATGACTCGATGATGAGGAGTGGTGGCAGTGGCAGACCTCAGCAGACGAAAGCTCTTGATCGCGGGCGGAGCGGTGGGCGCAGCAGCGCTGACGACCCCGCTGTGGACGTGGCCGGCCTCGGCCTCGATCGCCCGCTCCGGCGCGGGAGCCGACCCCTCGACGGTGTGGGACCCAGAAGCCGACCAGGTGGTGGCCGACCTGATCCAGCACGGTGACGTGGACGCCGTCAACGACGCCCTGCGCGACTGGACGCGCAACGACCAGCCGACCCCGACGTCGCTCCCCAGCGACCTGTACGCCTTCATCGAACGGGCGCGCCAGCTGCCGTCATGGGCGAACGAGGCCAAGCTCGCCGACGCCTTCGAGTTCACCCAGCGCTGGGGCCTCTACCTCGGCGTCCTCTACGGGATGAACAGCGGCATGATGTCGACCGCGATCCCCCGCGAGGCCCGGGCGGTCTACTACTCCTACGGCGGCAGCGACATGCGCGACCGGATCAAGAAGACCGCCAAGCTCGGCTACGACATCGGCGTGAACGGCGCCTTCAGCCCCTCCGGCGAGATGATCGTGACCTGCGTCAAGACGCGCCTGATCCATGCCGCCGTGCGCCACCTCCTCCCCCAGTCCCCGCACTGGGTGGCTGCCGCAGACGAGGAGATCCCGATCAGCCAGCGCGACATCATGGTGACCTGGCACAGCCTGGCCTCCTCGGTGTGGCAGAAGCTCGATGAGTGGGACGTCGAGCGGCCCGCCGACCTCAGCGAGGGCTACCTGCACGTGTGGCAGGTGACCGCCCACATGCTCGGGGTCCGCGACGAGTACATCCCCGCGACCTGGGGCGACGCGCTCAGCCAGCGCGAGCAGGTGTTGGTGCCACTGCTGGCCCACACCGACGAGGGCGTCGCGCTCGCAGACATCCTGCTCGACTTCGGCGCCGAGATCGACGGGACGCTCTTCACCCGGCCCGCCCTGGAGTCGATGAGCCGGTTCATGCTCGGCGACCAGGTCGCCGAGTGGCTCGAGCTCCCCCGCCATCCTGCCCTCGACACGACCATCAAGCTCGGCTGGCCCGTGTTCGTCGCCTTCCGCGAGTCCGGTCAGCCGCTCTCGCTCGCGCCACCGACCTACTGGATGTTCGACGAGTTCATCCGCAAGGCAGTGCTGCTCTTCCTCGCCCGCGGGGAGCAGATCAGCATCGAGATCCCCACCGGCAACAACCCCAACTACCCCAGCTGACCGACCCGCCCCCGAACCGAAGGACCATCATGCACGAGATCAGCCGACGAAAGTTCCTGGTCGCCTCCAGCATCGCCGCCGGCGCCGTCGCCTCCCTGGGCGGCCCGATGGCCGCCGCCCGGGCATCCGTCCCGTGGACCTGGGACCCCGCCCTGTCCGTGGCCGGGAGCGGCACCGGCATCGACCCGCAGTGGCTGTGGGACGACGAGATCGACTACCTCATGGGCGAGGTCCTCCGGCGTGGCGACGTGCCCGCGATCAACGCCGCCATCCTCGACTGGAACCGCAACGACCAGCCGCTCCCGGACGGGTTGCCCGGGGACGTACGCGACTGGATGGCGCGGGCGCTGCGCCTGCCCGAGTGGGCGGACATGGGCAAGCTGCGCGCCGCGGCGTCGTTCAACACCAAGAACGGGCTGCTCCTCAACCTCTGCAACGGGCCCGGCGGCGGGATGCTCTCGACCGCGATCCCGCGCGAGGCCCGGGCGGTCTACTACTCCAAGGGCGGCGCGGACATGGAGGACCGGGTCGCCAAGACCAGCATGCTCGGCTTCGCGGTCGGCGACCCCAACGCCTACGAACCCGACGGCAAGGCACAGGCGCAGGCAGTCAAGACGCGGATGGTGCACGCGGCCGTACGCAACCTGCTGCCCGAGTCGCCGCACTGGGTCGAGACCAGCGGCGGCCAGCAGATCCCGATCTCGATCGGCGACATCCTGATCACCTGGCACAGCCTGGCGACCTGGACGATGCGCAAGCTCGTCGAGTGGGACCTGGACATGACCTCGGCGGAGAAGGCGGGCTACCTCCACAACTGGCAGGTCAACGCCTACATGCTCGGCGTGCCCGCCGAGTACATCCCGGCCACCTGGGCGGCCGCGAACCAGCAGTCCGACCAGCTGCTCGACCCGATCCTGGGGCCGACCTCGGAGGGGGTGATCCTGACCGACGTCCTGCTCGGCCAGCTCGCCGAGCAGACCAGCCCGGGGTCGTTCTCGCGACCCGCGGTCGATGGGCTGGCCAGGTATCTCGTCGGTGACCGGATCGCCGACTGGGACGGCATCACGCCACGTCCGTTCTGGGAGTCGGCGATCCGGACCGCCTGGCCGTGGTTCATCAAGATCCGCCAGGGCGCGGTCAGCCTGCCGCTGGCGCCGGCACTGGCCTGGACGATCGACGAGGTCGCCCGGCGGTACCTGATGTTCTACCTGACCAAGGGACAGGGCACTGCGATCACCATCCCCGACGGCAACCGCCCCTTCTGACGTGGGACCGCTGCGCAGACGTACGTTCCTCGGCTACGTGCTCGCCGGCCCGACCCTGGTCGCGGCCGCCGAGCTCGCCCCGGCCGCACCGGCCGGGGCGGCGGCCCCGGCGGCCGACGGGATCCCATGGCCCGAGCCGACCGAGATCCTCGACCTCAACGACCTGATGACGGTGGCCGCGATCCCGACGGCGAGCCTGATCACCGTCGAGGTCGGCGCCGACGGCGAGGTGAGCTTCGCGCTCCCCCGCGCCGAGGTGGGGCAGGGGATCACCACGTCCTCGGCGATGCTGATCGCCGAGGAGCTCGGCGTACCGCTCGACCGGGTCCACGTCAGCCTGGCCGACGCCCGTCCCGAGCTGCTCTTCAACCAGCTCACCGGTGCGTCGAACACCACGATCGCCACCTACACCCCGATCCGGATCGCCGCCGGGATCGCCCGCGCCCGGCTGCTGGCGTCCGCCGCGGCCGAGCTTGGCACCCGCGCCGAGGCGCTGACCATCAGCGACGGCCTGGTCGTGGGCGGGAGGCGGAGCATCCCGATCGGCGACCTGGCGGTCCGGGCCGCGAGCGTACGCACCGAGCAGGTGAGCGTGACCCTGAAACCGGACACGGACTTCACCGTGATCGGCACTCCGCGCAACCGGGTCGACGCCCGCGCCGCGGTCACCGGACGCAAGCAGTTCACGATGGATCTCCAGGTGCCCGACGCGCTGCCGACGATGGTCTGCCGGCCGCCGACGATCAACGGCACGGTCCGCTCGGTGGCCAATGCCGCCGATGTACGCGCCATGCCGGGTGTCACCGACGTGGTCACGATCTCGACCGGGGTGGCCGTGCGGGCGCGCACGTTCGGCCAGTGCATCGACGCGGTGCGGGCGCTGAGGGTGACCTGGGGGCCGGGCACCGCGGAGGGCAAGGATGACGAGGACGTGCTCGAGGAGCTGCGCCGCGCCGAGGCGCCGCTGGGCCTGCCGCCGCTGACGCCGACGGTGGAGGCGACCTTCACGTTCCGGTTCCGCAGCAACAGCGCCCTGGACACCAACTGCGCCATCGCCGACGTACGCCCTGACCGGGCCGAGATCTGGTCGTCGCTGAAGTCGCCGATCGTCGCCCAGGAGACCATCGCGGCCCGGCTCGGGCTGCCGATCCCGGCGGTCAGGGTGCACGTCACCCAGGGCGGCGGCTCGTTCGGCCGACGGCTCTTCTTCGACGCCGCCCTCGAGGCGGCCGAGGTGTCCCAGAAGATCGGCAAGCCGGTGAAGCTGATGTGGCACCGGGCCGACGACTCCCGTCAGGGCCGCGCGCACCCGATGGCGAGGTCACGGGTGCGGGCGGCGTACCTGGGTGGCACGGTGCTCGGCTACCAGCAGGCGCACACCAGCGTCTCGACCGACCTCGGTCACGGGCTCGGCGAGATCATCACCGCGCTGGCCGCCCAGATTCCGGTGGGCGACAAAGCCTTCTCCCAGGTCTTCTTCCAGCTCTCCCAGTCCATGCCCTACAACTTCGGGCCGGCGACCCGGGTGCTCAAGGAGACCGACAAGGGCTTCAACACCGGCTCGATGCGCAACGTCTACTCCCCCGACGTGACCTGCGCGCGCGAGCTGATCGTGGACCGGCTGGCCGCGAAGACCGGCAAGGATGCCTACAGCTTCCGCCGCGACCATCTGCGCAACGCCCGTGACCGCGCGGTGCTCGACCGGGTCGCCGAGGCCGGCGAGTGGGGCCGGAGCCTTCCTGACGGGGTCGCTCAGGGCATCGCCTTCCACGGCGAGTACCACTCCACCAGCGCGGTCCTCGTCGAGATCGACACGCGTCCGGAGACCGTCGACCGGCAGGTCCGCGACGCCGTCACCGGACCTCGGGTCACCAAGGCGGTCCTGGCCGTCGACGTCGGCACCGTGGTCAACCCGCGCGGCCTGGAGGCGCAGATGATGGGCTGCCTCATGGATGGCATCGCCCTGACGCTCACCTCCAGCCTGCACCTGCGCGACGGGCGCTTCCTGGAGGCGAGCTGGGACAACTACTTCTACACCCGGCAGTGGAACACCCCGCCCGACGTACGCGTCATCATCGTGCCCGGCTCGGGCGAGCCCGGTGGCGCCGGGGAGCTCGGCGTGGCCGCCTCGATGGCGGCGGTCGCCTGTGCGTACGGGCGGGCGACCGGAACCATGCCGACCGACTTCCCGATCAACCACGGCTCGCTCTCCTTCGAGCCCAAGCCGACCATTCCGCCGGTGCCGGCCTCGCCGACCGACGGACTCTCCCACCTCCGCTGAGAGCCCCAACCAGAAAGAGAGCCACGTGCCCACCCACACCTTCCGGGTCAACGGCGAGCAGATCAGTGTCGAGGTCGAGGACGAGGTGCGCCTGCTCTGGGTGCTCCGCGACCTGCTCGGCGTCACCGGCCCGAAGTACGGCTGCGGGATCAACGTCTGCAAGGCCTGCACCTCGCACCTCAACGGTCGTGCGTTCAACCCGTGCGCGGTCCCGGTGGCCGACCTGGGGCCGGACGACGAGGTCACCACGATCGAAGGGCTCCCCGCCACCGTCGGCGAGGGTCCCGAGGGGCTGCACCCGATGCAGCAGGCGTGGCTCGAGCACGACGTCGCCCAGTGCGGCTACTGCCAGCCCGGCCAGATCATGGCCGCCGTCGACCTGGTGCGGCGCGTCTCGGCCGAAGGTCGTACCGTCACCGACGCCGACCTGGACACGATCCGCAACATCTGCCGCTGCGGCACCTATCCTCGGATCCGCCAGGCGATCGCCGACGGCGCCGCACAGATGCCATAAAACTGAATCTGTATTAGAATTTCGCCCGTGGCATCGAAGTCGGAGAAGACCCGCAAACGCATCCTGGACGCGGCGGCGACCGTGCTCTCCCAGAGAGGATACGCCGGTATGCGCCTGGGCGAGGTCGCGGAGGTGGCCGGTGTCCAGGCGCCGGCGATCTACTACTACTTCGCCTCCCGCGACGAGCTGGTCGAGGAGGTCATGTGGTCGGGCGCGCACGACGTACGCGTCCACGTCGAGGAGGCCGTCGCGGCGCTCCCCGACGGCACCGCTCCCCTCGACCGGATCATGACCGCGGTCGACGCCCACCTCCGCTACGAGCTGGAGATCTCCGACTACGCGACCGCCTCGATCCGCAACGCCCGGCACGTGCCCGAGGCGCTGCGGGACAGGCCGGCGGCCGAGGAGTCGCTCTACAGCCACATCTGGCGCGACCTCTTCGACGAGGCGAAGAAGGAGGGCGCGATCCGGGACGACCTCGACATCACGACCTTCCGGATGCTCCTGCTCGGTGCGATGAACTGGGTCGTGGAGTGGTGGCGGCCCGAGACCCGCAGCCTCGAGGAGGTCATCACCGTCGCCCAGGACATGGTGCGACGGACGGTCACCGGCCCCTGACCGGTGACCTGACCAGTGACCTGACCAGCCGAGTCGGCTGGTTCGTACGCCTCGAGACGCCGAGTCGGCTCGTCATGACGAGCCGACTCGGCGTCGGTCTTGGTGAGGATGAGCCGACTCGGCGGCGTCAGTGCTGGAAGCGGGCCGCCGCCCGGTTCAGCACCTCCTGAGCCTCGGCCACGATCCGGGTGACGATCTCGCCCGCGGGCGGGATGTCGCGGATGAGACCCTGGCACAGGCCCGTGGACCAGATCCCGGCATCCAGGTCGCCCTCCTCGAAGACCAGGCGCCCACGGGCGCCGGCGACGAGGGACTGCACGTCGGGGAACGTCCCGCCCTCCTCGAGGATGCGTACGACCTCGTCGCTGACCGCGTTCTTCGCGACCCGCGCGGTGTTGCGCAGCGGCCGGAAGATCAGGTTGGTGTCGAGCTCGCTGTTGGCGACGATCTGGTCCTTGACCGACTCCGCGACCGGCGACTCCTGCGAGCACAGGAACCGGGTGCCCATGTTGACGCCGTCGGCGCCGAGCACCAGGGCCGCGGCCAGGCCGCGGCCGTCGGCGAAGCCGCCCGAGGCGATGAACGGGATGGTCAGCGCGTCGGCGGCCGCCGGCACCAGCACCAGACCGGGGACGTCGTCCTCGCCCGGGTGACCGGCACACTCGAAGCCGTCGATCGAGACCGCTGCGACGCCGACCTTCTGCGCCTTCACCGCGTGCCGGACGCTGGTGCACTTGTGGATCACGGTCACCCCGTGCTCGGCGAAGAACTCCATGTGCGGCTCGGGACTGGATCCCGCGGTCTCGACGATCGTGACACCGGAGTCGACGATCGCGCGCCGGTACTCGTCGTAGGGCGGCGGGTTGATCGAGGGCAGGATCGTCAGGTTGACCCCGAACGGCTTATCGGTGAGCTTCCGGGTCCGCTCGATCTCCAGGGCCAGGTCGGCCGGCGTGGGCTGGGTCAGCGCGGTGATGATGCCCAGCCCGCCGGCCTCGGAGACGGCCGCCGCCAGCTCGGCGCGGCCGACCCACATCATCCCGCCCTGCACCACCGGGTGGTCGATGCCGACCAGCTCGGTGAACCGGGTGCTGAGCCGCGTGCCGGGCCGGAGCTCACTCATACAGCTCCCCCTTCTCGGCCCGCTCGACCAGCGAGGCGGGCGGCAGGAACCGCTCGCCGTACGCCTCGGCCAGCTCGTGACAGCGGGCGACGAAGCCGGGCAGGCCACCGTCGTACTGGTTGGCGTACTGCAGCACTCCGCCGGTCCAGGCCGGGAAGCCGATGCCGAGGATCGAGCCGACGTTGGCATCGGCGACGCTGGTGAGCACGCCCGCGTCGAGGCAGGCGATGGTGTCGAGCGTCTCGGCGAAGAGCATCCGCTCCTGCAGGTCCTTCAGCGGCAGCCGGGTCCGGCCGGAGCCGTAGTGCTCGCGTACGCCCGGCCAGATGCCGGCGCGCTTGCCCTCGGCGTAGTCGTACCAGCCCGCGCCTTCCTTGCGGCCGGTGCGGCCCTGCTCGACCATCCAGTCCGAGACCGCCTCGGCCGGGTGCTCGATCCAGACACCGCCCTCGGCCTCGGTGGCCGCACGGGTCTCGAGCCGGATCTTGCGCGGCAGGGTCAGGGTGAGCTCGTCGAGAAGCTGCAGCGCCCCGGCCGGGTAGCCGGCCTGGAGCGCGGCCTGCTCGACGCTGACCGGCTCGACGCCCTCGCCGACGGCCGCGACGGCCTCGTCGATGAACCGGCCGATCACCCGGGAGGTGAAGAAGCCGCGGGAGTCGTTGACCACGATCGGGGTCTTGCGGATCTGCAGGACGAAGTCGAAGACCTTGGCCAAGGTGGCGTCCGAGGTCTGCTCGCCGCGGACGATCTCGACCAGCGGCATCTTGTCGACGGGTGAGAAGAAGTGGATGCCGATGAAGTCCTCGGAGCGCTTGACGCCCTCCGCGATCACGGTGATCGGCAGCGTGGAGGTGTTGGAGCCGAGGACCGCGTCGGGCTCGACGATCTCCTGGATCTCCTCGAAGACCCCCTGTTTGACCTCGACGGACTCGAAGACCGCCTCGACGACGAAATCGACACCCTCGAAGTCGGCGGGGTCGCCGGTGGCGATGATCCGGGCGAGCAGGGCCTCCGACTTCTCCTGGGTCGTACGTCCCTTGGCGAGCGCCTTGGCCTCCAGGGCACGGGCGTAGTCCTTGCCCTTCTCGGCCGCCTCGGCACTGACGTCCTTGAGCACCACGTCGATGCCCACCTTGGCGCAGACGTAGGCGATCGCGGCACCCATCATCCCGGCGCCGATGACGCCGACCTTGGTCGCCTGGAAGCGCTCGTAGCCCTCGGGTCGGCTGGCGCCGTCGGTGATGTGCTGCTGGTCGAAGAAGAACGCCTTGATCATGTTCTTGGCGACCTGGCCGTTGGTCAGGCTGACCAGGTAGCGGGTCTCGATCTTCGAGGAGGTGTCGAAGTCGACGTACGCCCCCTCGACCGCGGCCGCGAGAGCGGCGCGCGGCGCGGGCATCGGCGCACCCTTGAGCTGCTTGCGCAGCAGCGCGGGCAGGGCCGGGAGCATGCCGGAGACGCCGGGACTGCGTACGTCTCCCCCGGGCAGCCGGAAGCCCTTGACGTCCCACGGCTTGACCGGCGCCGGGTTCTCGGCGATCCACTGCCGTGCCCGGGTCTCCAGCTCGGCCGCGTCTGCGACGAGCTCGTCGACGATGCCGACCTCGAGGGCCTGGCGGGCGGTGAACCTGGTCGCTGGCAGGATCACCTCCTGCAGCGCCTTGGCCAGGCCGAACATCCGGACCATGCGGGAGATGCCGCCGCCTCCGGGCAGCAGCCCGAGGCTCACCTCCGGCACGCCGAACCGGCTGGAGCGGTCCTCGACCGCGATGCGGTGGTGCGCGCACAGCGCGACCTCGAGCCCGCCGCCCAGCGCGGTGCCGCCCAGCAGAGCGACGACCGGGCGGCCGTTGGTCTCCAGGCGCCGCATCCAGTCCTTCATCCGGTCGATGTAGGCGGTCTCCTCGGCGGCGCGCGAGGCGTCGCCGGCGCGGAGCCGGTTGAGGTCGCCGCCGGCGAAGAAGGACTTCTTGGCGCTGGTCAGCAGCACGCCGGTGACATCGTCGTGCTCGGCCTCCAGGCGGGTGACGACCTCCTCGAGGCCGACCATGAACGCGTCGTTCATGGTGTTGACCGACGACTCGGGGTCGTCGAGGGTCAGGGTGACGATGCCGTCGGTGCCGCGCTCGTAGCGGATCCCGGACTTGCTCATGGGGGTGTGTCTCCTTCTCGTCAGACGCGCTCGATGATGGTGGCGATGCCCATGCCGGCTCCGACGCACAGCGTGGCCAGGCCGCGGCGGCCGCCGGTGCGCTCGAGCTCGTCGAGCACGGTGCCGAGGATCATGGCGCCGGTGGCGCCCAGCGGGTGGCCCAGCGCGATGGCCCCGCCGTTGACGTTGACCTTCTCGTCGGGGATCTTCAGGTCGCTCTGCCACTTCATGACCACGGCGGCGAAGGCCTCGTTGAGCTCGAACAGGTCGATGTCGTCGACGGTGAGGTTCGCCTTCGCGAGCGCCTTCTCGGTCGCCGGGGTCGGGCCGGTGAGCATGATGGTCGGGTCGGAACCGGTCACGGCGGTCGCCACGATCCGTGCCCGCGGGGTCAGTCCGAGCCGCTCGCCGACCTCGGCGTTGCCGATCAGGACCAGGGCCGCGCCGTCCACGATCCCGGAGCTGTTGCCGGCGTGGTGGACGTGGTCGACCTTCTCGATCCAGTGGTACTTCTGCAGCGCCACCGCGTCGTAGCCGGCCTGCTCGCCGGCGGCCGCGAAGGACGCCTTCAGGGCGCCGAGCGATTCGACCGTGGTGCCGGCGCGGCGGTGCTCGTCGGTGTCGAGCAGGGTGACGCCGTTGACGTCCTTGACCGGCACGATCGACTTCGCGAACCGGCCCTCGGCCCAGGCGGTCTCGGCGCGCTCCTGGGAGCGGGCGGCGTAGGCGTCGACGTCCTCGCGGGAGAAGCCCTCGATCGTCGCGATCAGGTCGGCGCCGATGCCCTGGGGCACGAAGTAAGCGTCGTAGGAGGTGGTCGGGTCCTGGGCGTACGCTCCGCCGTCGGAGCCGATCGGCACCCGGGACATCGACTCGACGCCGCCGGCGAGGACGAGGGTCTCGAACCCGGAGGCGACCTTCTGGGCGGCCAGGTTGACCGCTTCCAGGCCGGAGGCGCAGAACCGGTTGACCTGCACCCCGGCGACGGTCTCGGGCAGACCGGCGACCATGGCGGCGGTGCGGGCGATGTCGCCTCCCTGCTCCCCGACCGGGGAGACGACGCCGAGGACGATGTCGTCGACCACGCTCGGGTCGAGGCCGGGGTTGCGCTCACGGATCGCATCGATCAGGCCGACCACCAGGTCGACCGGCTTGGTGCCGTGCAGGGCGCCGCCGCGGTTCTTGCCACGTGGCGTACGGACGGCGTCGTAGATGAAGGCGTCGGACACGGATGCCCCTTTCGATGGGTGGAGGACGGTCTCAGAGACCGAGGTCGCGGCCGACGATCTCTTTCATGATCTCGGTCGTGCCGCCGTAGATGGTGGTGATGCGGGAGTCGAGGTAGTCCTGCGCGATCCGGTACTCGAGCATGTAGCCGTAGCCGCCGTGCAGCTGGACGCAGCGGCCGACGACCGAGACGTACTGCTCGGTGGTCCAGAACTTCGCGGCGGCCGCGTCGACGGCGCTCAGCTCGCCGCGCGAGTGCCGGGCGAGGAGGTCATCGATGTAGGAGCGGCTGACCCGGACGGCGGTGACCATGTCGGCCAGCTCGAACCGGGTGTTCTGGAAGGAGCCGATCGGCTTGCCGAAGGCCTGGCGCTCCTTGACGTACGTCAGGGTGCGCTCGAGGACGCCCTCGGAGGCGGCGACCGCGTTGGCGGCGATCGAGATCCGCTCCTGGGGCAGGTTCTTCATCAGACCGAGGAACCCGCTGCCCTCCTCGCCGAGCAGGTTGGCCGCCGGGACGCGTACGTCCTCGAAGAAGAGCTCGCTGGTGTCCTGCGCGTGCAGGCCGACCTTCTCCAGGTTGCGGCCGCGCTTGAAGCCGGGCATGTCGGCCTCGATCACCAGGAGGCTGATGCCCTTGTGCTTGTCCTCACCGGTGCGTACGGCCGTGACGATCAGGTCGGCGTTCTGCCCGTTGGAGATGAAGACCTTGGAGCCGTTGACGACGTAGTCGTCGCCGTCGCGGACCGCACTGGTGCGGATGCCGGCCAGGTCCGACCCGGTGCCCGGCTCGGTCATCGCGACGGCCACGATCAGCTCGCCGGCCGCGATGCCGGGGAGCCAGCGCTGCTTCTGCTCGTCGTTCGTCAGGTCGGTGAAGTAGGGGATCACGATGTCGTTGGAGAGCCCGACACCGGCGAGGCCGTCGGAGACCGGGTGCCGGGCGAGCTCCTCACCGAAGATCGCGTTGAAGCGGAAGTCGCGGGTGCCTCCCCCGCCGTACTCCTCGGGGATGTTGAAGCCGAGCACTCCCGCCTTGGCGGCTTCGGTGAAGAGCCAGCGGTCGACCTTGCCCTCCTTCGCCCAGCGTTCCGCGTTGGGGGCCGCGTGCTTCTCGACGAACGCGCGCGCGGTCTCCCGGAACGCCTCGTGGTCCTCGTCGTACAGGTTGCGATCCGTGGGGATGGCACCGCTCATCAGCTACTCCGATCTGCCGTTTTTTAAATCGTATTAGATTTTAAAACTGTGTCAAGAGTCGGTCCCACCCGGGCATGACAAAGACGCCGGCATCTCCCCACATGTGCGGGGAGATGCCGGCGCCTGTGGCCCGTTCTCAGCCGACGGGGACGGGCTCGATTCGATCGGTGCCTGCGTAGATGTTCATCGAGGATCCGCGCAGGAAGCCGACCAGGGTGAGGCCGTTGTCGTCGGCCAGGTCGACGGCGAGCGAGGAGGGGGCCGAGACCGCGGCGAGGAGCGGGATGCCGGCCATCACGGCCTTCTGGACGAGCTCGAAGGAGGCTCGGCCGCTCACCATCAGCATGCTGTTGCGCAGCGGCACCAGGCCCTCGCGCAGCGCGTGCCCGATCACCTTGTCGACGGCGTTGTGACGGCCGACGTCCTCGCGTACGCAGAGCAGGTTGCCCTCGGCGTCGAAGAGCCCGGCCGCGTGCAGGCCGCCGGTGCTGTCGAAGACGCGCTGCGCCTCCCGAAGCCGCTCCGGCATCGTGGCCAGGAGCTCGGGGGTGACGCGCAGGGTGTCTTCGGCGACCGACCAGGCAGAGGACGTACGCACCGCCTCGAGCGACGCCTTCCCGCACAGGCCGCACGAGGAGGTCGTGTAGAAGCTGCGCTCCAGGGAGGCGTCCGGCGGCGGGACGTGCGCCGCCAGGCCGACATCGACCACGTTGTAGGTGTTGCCGCCGTCGGCGGTCGCGCCGGCGCAGTAGCGGACGCTCGCAACGTCGTCGGCCGAGTGCACGACGCCCTCGCTGACCAGGAAGCCGACGGCCAGGTCGAAGTCGCCACCGGGAGTGCGCATCGTGACGGTCAACGGCCGGCCGTTGACCCTGATCTCCATCGGCTCCTCGGCGGCCAGCTTGTCCGGCCGCCGCGAGATGACGCCGTCACGCACCCGCAGCACGGGCCGTCCAACTGTCACTCTTCCCATGTCAGCTCCTGTGGTGTGGTCTGTCGAGCCCTCGCCCGGATGCCGGCGTCACAGCAGAGGCCCCGGCTGCTGCGCTTGAGACAGAGGAGCCCGACACAGCGCCCGTTCTCGACCACGGCCAGCCTGCGGCAGCCGTTGGCGGTCATCCAGGTCCAGGTCTCCCAGAGATCGGCGTCGGGGGCTACCGTACGACCCGCCAGCGTGCCCATCGTCCTCGCCGGGGCGTCCCCGCTCGCCGCGATCTCGTGCGGTTCGATGACCGTGAGCAGTGTGCGCTCGTCGACGACGAGCGCCGCGTGCACGTGGTCGTCGCCGAAGAGATCGCGTACGTCGCGACCGGTCGCCGTGGCCGGGAGCAGCTTCGGCCGGCGGACCATGGCATCGGCCACGGTCGCTTCACCGGGCGCGTACGCGAGCCGCCCGCCGCCGAACTCGACCCCATCCTCGTGGCGGGTGGTCGACTCCTCGATCCTGCTGAGGGGCACCTGTCCTCTTCTCGTTCGCGCTGCCGGTCCTGGTGAACACCACGGTACGCCGCGCCCACAGCCCGCGTCGCCGCTCACCCGGACACGCTGTCCGCACGCACACCGACCGTTGTGGGCGGCGACGATCAACCTGGTGGCCGCGATCGCAGCGGGCTGACGCCGGGCCGCTTCGGCGTGTGGGTCGCCCACAGCTCGGTCGCCGAGGCGACCCGCAGGGCGTAGGCGGCAGCCGCCAGCTCGGCGACGTCCATGGGCTCGGTCAGGGACCGGCCGGTGAGCTCCTGGATCCGGCGGAGCCGGTTGCGCACCGTGTTGGGGTGGCAGTAGAGCAGCGTGGCGGCGCGCTCGGCGGAGCCGGACTGCTCCAGGTACATGTCGAGGGTCTCGAGCAGCAGCTCACGGTCCTCGGCCGGCTGCCGCAGCACCTCCCCCAAGACGTTCTCGGCGAGCCGGCGGCCCTCGGCGGGCTCGTAGACGACCAGCGCGGCCAGCGGGCTGTGGTCGAAGGCCCGCAGCCCCGCCTTGCCCGGCTCCAGCCCGGCCAGCGCCGCTCGCGCCAGGCGCAGCGCGCGTGGGGTCTCCGGGAGCGAGGCGTAGGGCGGGCTCACCCCGGTGCGGGCGTCCGCGAAGCCGCGCAGCATCTCCAGCACCTCCTCCTCCCGCTCCTCGGGGAACGAGACGATGCCGAGCTGCTGGGCGGGGGTCAGCCGCCAGCCGGAGACGAAGCCCTTCTCGGCGAGACGCTGCTCGACGTTGACCAGGCTCTCCTCAGCGAGCCCGTCGGTCTCGGCGGCGACCACGATCAGCAACGCATCGGCCGGGAAGCCGAGCAGCGCCGCCGCCTCCCAGGGACCCGACTCGGGACCGGGACGGCCGGTGAGCACCGCCTCGACGACTGCCGAGCGTCGACGCTGCTCGGCGAGCATCAGCTCGGCCGTGGTCGCCCGATAGGCCTCGGTCAGGACGACGGCATGCTCGTCGGTGAAGCGCCAGATGACGCCGGCGGTCTCGATCAGGGCATCGGTCAGCGCCTGTTGAGGGGTGACCTGGACGTGCGCGACGAGGGCGTCCCAGAGCGCGGAGAAGCAGATCCGGTAGGCCCGCAGTACCTCCGGGAGCGGCACGCCCTGCCCCGCCCGGCGCCGGCCGGTCCGGTCGGAGGCCTCCAGGTCGAGCCGGGCGTGCGGATCGGCGATCGCGGCGATCACCGAACGGAGATTGTGGGCGAAGGACTGCCGCAGCTCCTCGAGGGAGACCGGCCCGCTCTCGCCGTCGCGGTAGTAGGTGCCGATCCGGTCAGCGACCCGCTGGCTCGCCTCCTCGGCGAGCCGGGCGAGGTTCTGCTCCGCCCAGGCCGCGAGCAGCACTCGCCCGTCCTGTCGTGTCACACGCCCTCCTTCGCCGGTCCCGCGACCATCCTGTCATCAGCCCGGTGCCGCCAGATGAGCCGTCGACTCGGCACGGAATCGCCCAGCCACGTACGATCTGCCTACCTACGACTGGGGCCGGAGGTTCCGTGAACGAAATCCAGCTCAGCGACCTGACCCTGGGACGCCATCTCGCCCAGGGCTCGCAGGGCCGCATCATCGAGCTGGCCGACCACCCCGGGACGGTCGCGAAGCTCTACCGCACCCGAGAGCGCGGCCTCGTGGACGGCCGTGCCCTGGCGGAGCTGGTGCGGATCCGCGGGTTCGTCGAGAGCGAGGGTCTCCAGGTGGACCACTTCGCCGCCTGGCCGCACACGGTCGTGCTCGACGGACTGCGCACCGCCGGTTTCCTGATGCAACGGGTCCACGACCCGTTCCTGGCCGGCTTCGGCCCCACCACCGCCCTTGCGGAGCTGGGTCTGCTCGTGGACAGCGGGGACGTACGGAGTCCCGGGATCTACGAGCGCGTGCTGCTGATGCGGGCGCTGGCCGCGGTGATGGACGCGCTGCACCGGCAGGGACTGGTCCTCGGCGACCTCTCGCCGCGCAACATCGCCTGGTCGGTGTCGCCGGTCCCCCGGGTGATGCTGCTCGACTGCGACGGGATCCGGCCGGCCGGCGAGGACGGCGTGCTGCCCCCCGCCGACACCCGCGGCTGGGAGGACCCCAGCAACGCCGGTCTGCCGCCGACCGCCGACAGCGACCGCTTCAAGCTGGCCCTCACGATCGCCCGGGTGCTCACCGGCGACCGCAACGCCGCTCCCGGCCACCGGCCCGACCTGACCTTCGCCGGCGAGGCCGGCATCCTGGTCGGTCCGCTCACCCGGCTGATGGACCAGGCCGCCGCTCCTCCCGGACTCCGCCCGACCGCGTCGCAATGGGCCACCGTCCTGGACGTACGCAGCCCCTGGGCCGGTGCTGCCCCGCCGCAGCCCCCGGCCCACCCCGCGATGCGCTCCCGCGGTCCTTCTCCCAGCGGGGAGATCCTGCGACCGTTCCGGCGGCCGTCGCGTTGATGGCGGGGAGACCGCGTGCTGGAGGCTGAGGCCGAACGCCTCCTCGACGACGAGCTGGTCGAGTGGCTCGCCGACCTGGTCGATCCGGCCCTTGTCCGCCGGGAGTCGTCCAAGGCGCAGCTGCAGGGACTGGGCGGCGCCGTGGTCCACCGGGTCGGGGTGAACGAGACCTTCGGGCTGCTGCACTTCCGCGACGGGCTCGAGCACAACCCGCTGCCGCTGCGCGATCCCGAGGGGCTGCGCATCGTCCTGGTCACCAGCCGTGGCGAGGATCTCAGCGTCGACGACGTCGAGTTCGTCGACTGGAGCCGCGACGACGACTGCCTGCGCTGCCGGACGGTGCTGTCGGGGTGGGAGCCCCCGGCACTGGACCCGACGGCCACGATCAGCTCGGTCGGCGCGCTCCACATCGCCTACGACCACGCCGACCGCGCGGGCATGGCTCCCGAGCAGGTCCTGGCCCGGCTCCGGCCGGCGGTCGCCGAGGCCAACGCCGCCTTGGCCTCCTGGGACGGCGCGAGCGTCGGGGCCTACTGGTATCCGGCCACCGAGACCTGGGCCCACGTCGTCCCGCTGCGCCTGGATCCGGCGGCCGAGCCGGTCGCCGGCGTGCTCGTCCGGCACCCGGACGGCTACCACCTCGTCACGATACTGACGCGGCGTACTGCCTTCTGGAACCTGGTCAGCGTCGGTCAGGTGCCGCCGGCCTGGCTCGACCAGCCCGACCAGCGGGTGACCTCCACCGCGATCACCGGACCCGCCGGCGGCCGCTCGCGATAGTCGGCGTACTTCGCGACCAGCGGCGCCAGGTCGTAGGTCTCGTGCACGCTCGCCACGCCGTCGGCCCGCGCCCACCACAGCTGGGACCAGTCGTCGTCGTAGCGGTCCACCAGCACCGCGACCCGGGGGTTGGCGGCGATGTCCTCGAGCCGCCGCAGTCGCGTGGTCGACTTGGGCTTGTGGTCGACGGCCGTGACCAGCACATCGCCCGCCACCGCGAACACGATCGGCACGATCCGTGGCACAGCATCGGCCGAGACCGTGGCCAGTCGGGCCACCCGGGCATCGGCGAACCGCTCCCTGGCCCACTGCTCCTCGCGCCGCACCCTGCGAGCCTATGTGACGAACATCGCCGCCGGACCCACAGGCGAACAGGCCCTCTCCTCCCCTACCCTGGTCCAGCCGGAAAGAGACAGGCTGGTTCGGTTAGTCCAGCCCTCGGTGTCCCCGAGACGACGTCGCGCCCTACGGGTGCGGGCCCACGGCGCCATTACCGAACCGAACGGATGGCGCACCGGGACCTCGGTCGTCGGCGCCGCCGTTCACGAACATGATCGGACGATCCATGGACAAGCGCACCGGACTTCTCATCCAGGTCGTGATGACCTTCCTGATGGCCCTGACGATGTCGGGCATCATGTCGCTCATCGCGATGGGCCCGACCATCGACTGGCTGACACAGTGGCCGCTCGCCTTCATCACCGCCTGGCCCATCGCATTCGTGCTCACGATGCTCTTCCGACCGGCGGCGATGAAGGTCGCGATCCGACTGACTCAGTCCTCCGGGTCGTAGCCCAGGTTGGGCGAGAGCCAGCGCTCGGCCTCGGCCATGGTCCAGCCCTTGCGACGGGCGTAGTCGGCGACCTGGTCCTGGCCGAGACGGCCGACGACGAAGTACTGCGAGTCGGGGTGGCCGTAGTAGAGGCCCGAGACCGAGGCACCCGGCCACATCGCCATCGACTCGGTGAGCTCGATGCCGGTCTGCTTCTCGACGTCGAGCAGCGACCAGATGGTCTGCTTCTCGGTGTGGTCGGGACAGGCCGGGTAGCCCGGGGCGGGGCGGATGCCGGCGTACTTCTCGGCGATCAGGTCCTCGTTGGAGAGCTGGCCGTTACCGCCCTCTTCGGCGGCGTAGCCCCAGAACTCGGTGCGTACGCGCTGGTGGAGCCGCTCCGCGAACGCCTCGGCGAGGCGGTCGGCGAGCGCCTCCACCATGATCGCGGAGTAGTCGTCGAGCTCGTCCTTGAACGCCATGACCCGCTCAGGGAGCCCGATCCCCGCGGTCACCGCGAAGGCGCCGACGTGGTCGGCCCCCTCGCCGACCGGCGCGACGAAGTCGGCCATCGACTTGTTGGAGATGCCGTCACGGTGCTGGCCCTGCTGACGCAGCTGGAACAGCGTCGCCCGCTCCTCGGTGCGCGAGTCATCGGCATAGACGACCACGTCCTCGCCGGTCGAGTTGGCCGGGAAGAGGCCATAGACGCCACGCGCCTCGATCCACTTCTCCTCGATGATCTTGTCGAGCATCTCCTGCGCGTCGTCGTAGAGCTTGCGCGCGGCCTCGCCGGTGGCCGGGTTGTTGAGGATGTCGGGGAAGCGACCCTTCATCTCCCAGGCGTTGAAGAACGGCTGCCAGTCGATGTAGTCGCGCAGCTCCGCGATCGGATAGTCCAGCAGCGTGTGCACGCCGGGCTGCGCCGGCTCCACCGGGGCCTTCGAGAAGTCGATCTCGGGCTTGTTGGCCTTCGCCTGGACGTAGGTCAGGGACACCCGCTCGCGCCGCTCGGCGTGACGCTCGCGGAGCGAGTCGTAGTCGGTCTTGACCTCGGCCATCAGCTTCTCGCGCCGCCCCGCGTCGAGCAGGGCTGCCGCGGTCGGCACCGACCGGGAGGCGTCCTTGACCCACACGACAGGCCCGTCGTAGGCCTTGTCGATCTTGACCGCGGTGTGGGCTCGCGAGGTCGTGGCGCCGCCGATGAGCAGCGGCAGGTCGAGTCCGACGCGCTGCATCTCGGTGGCGAAGCCGACCATCTCGTCCAGTGACGGCGTGATCAGGCCGGAGAGGCCGATGATGTCGGCGTCGTGCTCCTTGGCGGCGTCGAGGATCTTCTGCGCCGGCACCATCACACCGAGGTCGATCACCTCGTAGTTGTTGCACTGCAGCACCACGCCGACGATGTTCTTGCCGATGTCGTGGACGTCGCCCTTGACCGTGGCCATCACGATGGTGCCGTTCTTGGTCTCGGCGTCGCCCGGCTTCTTCTCGGCCTCGATGAACGGGATCAGGTAGGCGACCGCCTTCTTCATCACCCGAGCGCTCTTGACGACCTGCGGCAGGAACATCTTGCCGGCGCCGAACAGGTCGCCGACGACGTTCATGCCGTCCATCAGCGGCCCCTCGATGACCTCGATCGGGCGGCCACCGCGAGCCGAGATCTCGGCGCGGAGCTCCTCGGTGTCGGACTCGACGTAGGCGTCCATGCCCTTGACCAGCGCGTGGGTGATCCGCTCGCCGACCGGCAGCTCGCGCCAGGCCTCGGCCTTGGCCTCCGCCTCGGGTGAGTCCTTGTTGAACTTCGAGGCGATCTCCAGCAGCCGCTCGGCGGCGTCGGCACGCCGGTTGAGCACGACGTCCTCGATCCGATCCCGCAGCTCCGGGTCGACCTCGGAGTAGGGCACCAGGGCGCCGGCGTTGACGATGCCCATGTCCAGGCCCGCCTCGATCGCGTGGTAGAGGAAGACCGCGTGGATCGCTTCGCGCACCGGGTTGTTGCCCCGGAAGGAGAAGCTCACGTTGGAGATGCCGCCGGAGACCTTCGCGCCGGGGAGGTTCTGCTTGATCCAGCGAACCGCCTCGATGAAGTCCACGCCATAGGTCGCGTGCTCCTCGATCCCGGTCGCGACCGCGAACACGTTGGGGTCGAAGATGATGTCGTCGGGCTCGAAGCCGACCTCGTCGACGAGGATCCGATAGGCCCGCTCGCACACCGCGATCCGGCGCTCGTAGGAGTCGGCCTGGCCGTCCTCGTCGAAGGCCATCACGACCGCGGCGGCGCCGTAGCGCTTGCACAGCTCGGCGTGCTCGACGAAGGACTCCACGCCCTCCTTGAGCGAGATCGAGTTGACGATCGGCTTGCCCTGGACGAGCTTGAGGCCGGCCTCGATGACCTCCCACTTGGAGGAGTCGATCATGATCGGGACCCGGGAGATGTCGGGCTCGGAGGCGACCAGCGTCAGGAACCGGGTCATCGCCGCGACCCCGTCGATCATGCCCTCGTCCATGTTGACGTCGATGACCTGGGCGCCGTTCTCGACCTGCTGCGCGGCCACGGACAGCGCGGTGTCGAAGTCGCCGGCCTTGATCAGGTTGCGGAACTTCGCCGACCCGGTGATGTTGGTCCGCTCCCCCACGTTGACGAAGAGGCTCTCCTCGGTCACGGTGAACGGCTCCAGGCCGGAGAGCCGCAGCGCGGGCTCGACCTCGGGGACGTCGCGGGGCGCGACCCCCTCGACCTGCTTGGCGATCTCGGCGATGTGGGCCGGCGTGGTGCCGCAGCAGCCGCCGACCAGGTTCACGAACCCGGCGGTGGCGAACTCGTGGACGTGGCCCGCGGTGTCGGAGGGACCCTCGTCGTACTCGCCGAAGGCGTTCGGCAGCCCCGCGTTGGGGTAGCAGGAGACGAAGGCGTCCGCGACGCGGGCGAGCTCGGCGATGTAGGGGCGCATCTCCTGGGCGCCGAGCGCGCAGTTGAGACCCACCAGGAGCGGTTCGGCGTGACGTACGGAATCCCAGAACGCCTCGGTGACCTGCCCCGACAGGGTGCGGCCGCTGGCGTCGGTGATCGTGCCGGAGATCACGACCGGCCAGCGCCGGCCGTACTCCTCGAAGACCTGCTGGACGGCGAAGATCGCCGCCTTGGCGTTGAGGGTGTCGAAGATGGTCTCGATGAAGATCAGGTCCGAGCCGCCCTCGAGGAGCGCACGGGTCGCCTCGGCGTAGGCGTCGCGGAGCTGCTCGTAGGTGATGTTGCGGGCGCCGGGGTCGTTCACGTCCGGGCTGATCGAGGCCGTACGCGTCGTCGGGCCGAGCGCGCCGGCGACGTAGCGCGGCTTCTCGGGGGTCGAGTAGATGTCCGCGGCCTCACGAGCCAGGCGCGCGGCCTCGAAGTTGATCTCGTAGGCGAGGTCGACCAGGTCGTAGTCGATCAGCGAGACCGCGTTGGCGTTGAACGTGTTGGTCTCGATGATGTCGGCGCCGGCCTCGAGATACTCGCGGTGGATGCCCTCGATGATCTGCGGCTGGGTCAGGTTGAGCAGGTCGTTGTTGCCGATCAGGTCGGAGTGCCAGTCCTTGAACCGCTCGCCGCGATAGCCGGCCTCGTCGGGACGGTCACGTTGGATCGCAGTGCCCATCGCACCGTCGAGCACCATGATCCGCTCCTTCAAGGTGGCGGTCAGGGTCTCGGTGACATCAGGGCGCAGACTCACTCTTGCTTTCCTCTCCCGGGCGGGCACGGTGGTGTGCACGGCTTTGCCTGAAACACGCTACGGCGTAGGTGCGCGGGCCATGCCATTTCATTCCGAATCCTGACACCGGGAGTCCACCAGGTGGGAATTGAGAAGGTGTACGCAGCGTGAACGACGCCGCCTCCCTGGTCCCGGTGACTAGGGTGGAGGTGTGATCGAGATCGAAGAGACCCGCGACCTGGTCGATCCTGTGGTGATCGCCGCGTTCGAGGGCTGGAACGACGCGGCCGACGCCGCCTCCGGCACGGTTGACCATCTGATGGACGTCTGGCACGCGCGGGTGGTGGCCGAGATCGATCCCGAGGACTTCTACGACTACCAGGTCAACCGGCCGGTCACCAGCACCGACGAGAACGGCTTCCGTTCCATCACCTGGCCCACCACCCAGATCGCCGTCTGCTCCCCGCCCGACCTGGACCGCGACATCATCCTGGTGCGCGGGATCGAGCCCAACATGCGCTGGAAGCAGTTCGTCGGCGAGATCCTGGAGTGCGTCGACGAGCTCGGCGGCCAGCTCGTGGTGACCCTCGGCGCGCTTCTCGCCGACGCTCCGCACACCCGGCCGATCCCGGTCTCCGGCACCGCCACCGAGCCCGACCTCGTCGACCGCCTCAAGCTCGACTCGCCGTCCTACGAGGGGCCGACCGGCATCGTCGGTGTGCTCCAGGAGGCCTGCATCCAGTCCGACATCCCCGCGGTCTCCTACTGGGCCGCGGTCCCCCACTACGTCGCCGCCCCGCCCTGCCCCAAGGCCACCCTCGCCATCGTCAACAAGCTCGAGGACCTTCTGCAGTGCTCCATCCCCCTCGGCGACCTCCCCGAGGACGCCCGAGCCTGGGAGCGCGGCGTCAACGACCTCGCCGAGGAGGACGAGGACGTCTCCGACTACGTACGCTCCCTCGAGGAGGCCCGCGACACCGCCGACCTTCCCGAGGCCAGTGGCGACGCGATCGCCCGGGAGTTCGAGCGCTACCTCAAGCGCCGCACCGACGACAGCTGACTCGTCACCCCCGCCGCCCGAAGCGTCAGCTACGTCGGCCGAAGCGTCAACTACGTCGGCCGACACGTCAACTAAGACAGCCGACACGTCACGTACGCCGGTCGAAGCGTCAACTAGGACTGCCGAAGCGTCACGGTGACGCCTCGACCGACCGGAGTGACCCTTCGGCCGACGTACCTGACGCCTCGACCGACCGGAGTGACCTCTCGGCCGACGTACCTGACGCCTCGGCCGACGGCAGCGACGTCTCGGCTAGAGCTTGATACCCAGGGCCGCGTCGACGAGCTTGGTGATGGTCTCGCCGGCGAGAGCGTCGGAGGTCTCGGCGAGACCGCCCGCGCCGAGGGTGGCGGCGACCCAGGCGTCGACGGCCTGGACCGCGCGTGGGGCGTCGAGGTCGTCGGCGAGAGCACCGAGGACGGTCTCGACGACCGGAGCGGCAGGGGCACCGCGCCCGAGGGCGACGGCCTTGCGCCACTCGGCGATCTTGTCGACGGCGTCGAAGAGCTTGGCGTCGGTCCACTCCCAGTCGTCGCGGTAGTGGTGGCCGAGCAGCACCAGCCGGATCGCCATCGGGTCGATCTCGGAGTTGCGCAGGGCGGAGACGAAGACCAGGTTGCCGCGCGACTTGGACATCTTGTGGCCGTCGTAGGCCACCATCCCGCCGTGGGTGTAGATCTCGGCGAAGTCCTTGCCGGCCGACCGCGCGTGGGAGCCGGACATCTCGTGGTGCGGGAAGACCAGGTCGGAGCCGCCGGCCTGGACGGTGAACCCGGCGCCGAGGTGCTCCAGGGCGATCGCGGTGCACTCGATGTGCCAGCCGGGGCGGCCGGGACCGTAGGGCGAGGGCCAGGACGGCTCGCCGGGACGCTCGGCGAGCCACAGCAACGGGTCGAGCGGGTCCTTCTTGCCGGCCCGCTCGGGGTCACCGCCGCGCTCGCCGAAGAGCTCGATCATCTCCTCGCGCCCCAGGCGCGACTCCTCGCCGAACGCGTCGTCGACGGCCACCGAGGCGTAGACGTCCTCGTCGACCTTGTAGATCGCGCCGGCCTCCTCGAGCTCGCCGATCAGCGATAGCACCAGCGGGATCGACTCGACCGCGCCGATGTAGTGCTGCGGCGGCACGACCCGCAGCGCCTCCATGTCCTGGCGGAAGAGCTCGGTCTCGCGCTCGGCGAGCGCCTCCCACTCGATCCCGACCTTGTCGGCCCGCTCGAGAAGCGGGTCGTCGACGTCGGTGACGTTCTGGGTGTAGCCGACCTCGTAGCCGGCGTTGAGCCAGGCCCGGTGGAGCAGGTCGAAGGCGACGTAGGTGTTGGCGTGGCCCATGTGGGTCGCGTCGTAGGGCGTGATGCCACATACGTAGAGCGAACGCCGCCCCTGACCCTGGGTCGGGACGACCGCGTCCCGCTGATGGTCATAGAGCTGCACCTCGGGCCCTGTGACGGACAGTTCTGGGACTTCGGGTGCAGACCATGCGCGCATGGGTGCAGCCTACTTGGAAGACCCCATCCGTCTCAGAACGGCGGCCACGGGATGACATGGCGGTCGTACTCGGGCTCAGGAAAGACCCCCTCCACGAGCAGTTCCTCGCACCGCTGACCGAGCGCCTCCAGGTCCCGCCCCGAGAGGTACGCCGCCAGCCCCCTCCCCAACGCACCCGAGAGCCCCGCGAGGACCGTCCGGATCCCGGCGGCCTCCTCCTCGGCGAAGCCCTGCCCCTGCCATCCCCACAGGATGGTGCGCAGCTTCGGCTCGTCGTGGAAGGTCAGCCCGTGGTCGCAGCCGAACCGGTGCCCGCCGACGACGGGCAGCACGTGGCCACCCTTGCGATCCGCGTTGTTCGTGAGAGCGTCGAAGACGGCCATCCGCCGCAGCGCCGGCGTGTCCTCATGGGCGAGCGAGACGGCCCGGTCGAGCCCGTCGTAGCCGTCGAAGACATGCAGGAACCCCGAGGGAATCTCACCGGCGGGCACGATCGTCACCGGCTCGACGGACTCGTCGGCGGTGACCCAGCGCTGCACCATGCCGAGGCCGTGCGGGCCCTCACGCAGCCAGGTCTCCGGCACCACGGACCAGCCCAGGGCCTCGGAGACGAGGTAGGCGGCGACCTCGCGGTGCGCCAGCCGCCCGTCGGGGAAGTCCCACAGCGGCCGCTCCCCCGCGATCGGCTTGTAGACGACCTCGGTGCCGCCGATGGTCGCCAGGAAGGTCGCGTTCGAGGCCGTGGTCAGCCGCCCGACGAGCACCAGCTCGTCGTCGGACCCGATGAGCGACTCGGTCACCGACATGGATCAGACCGGGTCACGCCGCTTGAACCCGTTCGCCCGCACGCACAGGTGTCCCTCGGGGTCGATCGGGCTGCCGCAGAACGGGCAGTTGGGGCGTCCGGCGCCCAGCACCGCCTCGGCCCGCTTGACGAAGGCACGGGCGTTGCGCGGGGCGATCCGCACCAGGAGCACCTCGTCGGGCTCGGCCTCCTCCAGCTCGATCTCGGCGTCCTCGTCGACCAGCCGGCCGGACTCGTCGACCTCGGCGATCACCTCGACCTCGCTGATCGGGAAGACCTCGAGGACGACCATGTCCTCGTCGGGGTCCCAGGCCAGGGTCATCGTGCCCGCCCGGAACTCTTCCTCGATCGGCTGCTCCAGCGGGCCGTTGTCGTCGAGGTCGTAGGGAGCGATCGCCGGCACCACGGCGGGCGCCGACTTCATCACCTCGTCGAGGAGCTCGTCGAGCCGCTCGGCGAGCACCGTGACCTGCTGCTTCTCCAGGGCGACGGAGACGACCCGCGCTCCCTCACGCGCCTGGAGGAAGAACGTACGCGCCCCGGGCTCACCGACGGTGCCGACGACGAATCGCTCGGGCGGGTCGAAGGCGTGCATCACAGGCATGGTCAAACCTTATCCAGACCTGCCTCAGGACCCGAGCCGCCGCCCACGACGGCGTCGTCGCTGCGGCGCCGCGGCGACTTGCGCCCCTTCTTCGCGGCCGGCTTCGGCGCCAGCCAGGACAGATCGCCGGCGTGCGTGTTCGTCGCCAGGACCGAGGGGCGTCCCTCGCCGTAGCGGACGACCGAGATGGAGGCCGGGTCGACGTGCAGCCGCTGGAAGAGGTCCAGGTGCATCCCGAGCGCGTCGGCCAGGATCGACTTGATCAGGTCGCCGTGGCTCACGCACAGCCAGACCGCAGGGTCCCCGTGCGCGGCCGTGACGGCGGCGTCGTGGCGGCGTACGGCCTCGACTCCTCGGGCCTGCATCGCGGCCATCGACTCGCCGCCGGGGAAGGTGACCGCCGAGGGCTGGGTCTGCACCGTCTTCCACAGCTTGCGCCGCGCCAGCGTGGTGATCTTCTCGCCCTGCCACTCGCCGTAGTCGCACTCGGAGACGCCGTCCTCGACGAGGACGGTGGGCTGCTCGGCGCGACCCTCCAGGATCGCCGACAGCGTCTGCTGGCAGCGCTCCATCGGGCTCGTGACCGCCAGCGCGAGCGGGACCGGCGCGATCCGCTCAGCCGCTCGGCTCGCCTGCTCCAGGCCGCGCTCGTCCAGCCTCACCCCGGGAAGTCGGCCGGCCAGGGTGCCGGATGCGTTCGCCGTCGTACGGCCGTGTCTCACCAGGATCATCGTCGCCACGTCGGGGACCCTATCCACCCCGTGGGGAACGGCCGCCATGCCCTAACCTGACAACGTGATCGTCGACAGCGCTCTCTACCGCGCCGGGGCGCGTGAGCACACCGACTGCGCGCCCCACGACTACGCCACGCTGCGAAGCGGCGTGAAGGACGAGGGCGACTTCGTCTGGCTCGGGCTCTACCAGCCCAGCCAGTACGAGCTCGACGAGGTCGCCGAGGCCTTCGGGCTGCATCCGCTCGCCGTCGAGGACGCGCTCACCGCCCACCAGCGACCCAAGCTGGAGCGCTACGAGGGCGGGATGTTCCTGGTCGTCAAGACGCTCTGGTACGTCGACGCCGAGGACGCCGTCGAGACCGGCGAGGTCGCCTTCTTCATCGGCCCCGACTACGTCATCACCGTCCGCCACGGCCGGGGCTCGCGCCTCGCACCGGCCCGCGAGCTGCTGGAGACCAGCGAGGAGCAACTGCTCACCGAGGGCAGCTACTCGGCCGTCTACGCCGTGGTCGACTACATCGTCGACGGCTACGTACGCGTCATGGACGGCCTCACCGAGGACGTCGACGAGGTCGAGACCTCGGTCTTCTCCAACGAGCGCACCCGGGACTCCGCCCGGATCTACCGCCTCAAGCGGGAGCTGGCCGAGGTACGCCGGGCCGTGATGCCGCTGCGGGAGCCGGTGCGTCGCTTCGCCAACGGCGAGGGGGCGATCGACCCCGACCTGCGCCCCTACTTCCGCGACGTGCTCGACCATCTCTCCTCGATCGCGGAGACCGTCGAGAACCTCGACACCCTGCTCTCCTCCGCGTTCGAGGCGCACCTGGCCCAGCTCTCGCTGCAGCAGAACGAGGACATGCGCAAGATCTCCGCGGGTGCGGCGATGGTCGTGGTGCCCACCCTGATCGCCGGCGTCTACGGGATGAACTTCACCCACATGCCCGAGCTGGACTGGACCTTCGGCTACCCGTTCGCGCTGATCCTGATGGCCTCGGTGATGGCCGGCCTGTGGATCTTCTTCCGCAAGTCCGGCTGGTTCTGACGCTCTGAGGCAGCCCTGGAGATCTCGGTCGCTAGCCTCTGCGCCACCAGCTTCGCGCTCGTAGCTCCGCAGCCTCGCGTGCGCACTCCCGGAGCTCATGGGCGACGGCCTTGTACACCGTTGCCCACTGCTCGCCGGTGAGTCCGCCGACCTGGAGGTCGCTGCTCCTCGCGTCCGTGAAGACCTTGGCGTCTTCGACGTACTTCTCGGCTTTCGCTTCGAGCCACGCTACGTGGTGCTGAGTGCTGCTCATTGCTGCCAGCATTTCACGTTTGAACGAGAGTGACACCCACTCGCCCAGCTGTTGATCATCGGAGCCCTAGTCGAGCTGCTTGACCGGGCGTGCGTCGAGGTGCTCCCGGTCGCACCACAGGGACAGGTCGTCGGCGAACTCCGACTCGGCCTCGCCGCCCTGCGAGTCGAGCTGCTCGCCGTCGTACCACTCGGTGAGCATCGCGGCGTCGTCGTAGGCAGCCGGCATCCGCGGGCCCTGGTAGCGGACGGCGACGACCTCCTTCTCGCGCATCGAGATCATCCAGGCCCAACCCACGTCATCGCCCTTGGCGGGCTGCCAGGCGAAGACCAGCGGGCCGCGCTTGCCCTTCGTGGTGACACAGTGGCGGCGAAGCGTCGGCGCAGAGCAGGGTTCGCGGGTCATCCACGCGGGCGGGGACGGCGCGGCGAGGACGTCGATGTCGGCATCCGGCATACCCGTGAAGCCAGGTGAGGAGCGCTGCAGCAGTCGTCCGCCGATGGCCTCGGGGCCGAACCGCTCGCGCAGCGGGGACCGGATCACACCCTGGTAGTAGCCGTAGCCCCCGCGGCCGCCGACATAGGCTTGGGCGATGCCGTGGTCGGTGTTGCGGACCAGCTCGTACGCATCGGGGTCGGGCTCGCCACCCTCCCAGTCCTCCAGCTCCTCGCCGAGAGCCAGGGTCGAGGAGGTCGCCTGGTAGCGGAGCCGCGGGTCCTCGACGACGGCGACCAGCCTCTCGACGCTGATCGGCATGTCGAGCTTGCGCGGGTCGCCGGTGATCGTGGGCCCGGAGTAGCCGATCGAGGCGGTCTCGCCGCCCTCGCGCACCAGCACGACCCCGACGCCGCCGGGGTCCTCCTCGGGTTCCTCCTCGGTCCAGCGCAGCTGCATCTCGGCGCTCTTCACCTCGGTCGGCAGGTCGACGCAGTGCTGTCCGAGCTCACCTCGGCACGCGTCCTCCTCGAGCGGTTGAGCCGAGACGGCGACGGTCACCAGGTCACCGTCGTACTCACCGTCGGCGCCGTAGCGCAGGTCGACCGAGACCTGCTCGGGCGGCGTCGACTCGTCCGTGTAGGACGCGGCGCGGCTGGACGTCTCAGTCGGCAGGTGCTCGAGCGCGACCGCCGCGACGGCGCGATGGGTGATGGGGCCGGGGGCGCCACCGGTGTCGACCGCCTCGCTGGAGCATCCCGAGACGAGGCCGATCGCGACCACGACGCCGACCACGGCGGCCTTGGCGGACACGCGCATCAGTGCAGGAAGGTGAACAGCGGGGAGTCGGGTTCGATCCGCTCGATGAGCAGGTCGCTGGCGCCCATGCGCTCCAGCAGCCCGGCCAAGCCGTCTGCGGAGTCGAGGTCGATGCCGATCAGGGCGGGCCCGTGCTCGCGGTTGGACTTCTTGACGTACTCGAAGACGACGATGTCCTCGCCGTCGGCCAGGACGTCGTCGAGGAAGCCGCGCAGCGCGCCGGGAGCCTGCGGGAACGAGACCAGGAAGTAGTGGCGCAGACCCTGGTGGATCAGGGCGCGCTCGAGCACGTCGGCATAACGGGAGACGTCGTTGTTGCCGCCGGAGAGGACGGCGCCAACGCGAGTCGCGCCGCGCAGGTCGATCTGCCCCAGGGCCGCCACCGCGAGCGCGCCGGCGGGCTCGGCGATGATCCCCTCGGTCTGGTAGAGCTCGAGCATCTCCACGCAGATCGCGCCGACCGGCACGGAGACGAGCTCGTCGACGTACTCCTTGACGATCGGGTACGTCACCTTCCCCGCAGTCGCGACCGCGGCGCCGTCCACGAACGTGTCGAGCGTGTCCAGCCGGACCGGTCCACCGGCCTCGATCGCAGCCGCCATCGAGGCGGCGCCCGCGGGCTCGACCCCGATGATCCGGGTCTGCGGCCAGACCTCGCGCACCCAGGTCGCCACGCCCGAGGCGAGCCCACCGCCGCCGACCGGCAGCAGCAGGACATCCAGCGGCTCGCCGATCTGGGAGGTCAGCTCGTAGCCGACCGTGCCCTGCCCGGCGATCGTGCGCGGGTCGTCGAAGGCGGAGACGTAGGTGGCCCCGAGCCCGCGCCCGAGCTCGTAGGCGTAGGCCGAGGCCTCGTCGTAGGTCGAGCCGTGCAGGGTCAGCGTCACGTGGGAGCCGCCGAGGGCGGTGATCCGGTCGCGCTTCTGCTTGGGCGTGTTGGTCGGCACCACGATGTGGCCGGGCACCCCGAGACGGGCGCACGAGATCGCGACACCCTGGGCGTGGTTGCCGGCGCTGGCGCACACGACGCCGCGCTCGAGCTCCTCGGGCGTCAGCGAGCTCATCAGGTTGTAGGCGCCCCGGACCTTGTAGGAGCGCCCCAGCTGCAGGTCCTCCCGCTTGAGCAGGACCTCGGCGGCGTACCTCTCCGAGAGTCTGACCGAGCGTTCGACGGCCGTGCGCGTGGCGATCGTGCGCGCGGCGGCCTCTTCGATGGCAGCGGGTGTTACGGCAGGCTTCTTGCCAGACTCAGACACATCCGTGAGTTTGTCACGATCACCACTCGGTGAGCACACCCGCGCCGAGGAGCGCCAGAACCACGAGTCCGAGGACGACCCGGTAGATCACGAACGGGGTGTAGGTGTTGTGCGAGAGGTACTTCAGCAGCCACGCGATCACCGCGTAGCCGAGGACGAAGGAGACGATGGTGGCGACGATCGTCGGGCCCCAGCCGTAGAGGTTGGCGCCGTGGGCGATCTCGCCCATCTCGAACAGACCGGCGCCGAAGACCGCCGGCAGCGCCAGCAGGAAGGCGTAGCGGGTGACGGTGGCCCGCTCGTAGCCGAGCGCGCGGCCCATCGAGATCGTGGCCCCCGAGCGCGAGACGCCGGGGATCAGAGCGCACGCCTGGGCGAGGCCCATCAGGATCGCGTCGCGCCAGGACAGGTCGTCGAACTGCTTGCGGTTCGCGCCGATCCGGTCGGCGATGCCGAGGACGATGCCCATGACGACGAGCATGGTGCCGACGACGTACAGGCTGCGCAGGTCGTGCTCGATGATGTCCTTCATCACGAATCCGATCACCACGATCGGGATCGAGCCGACGATGATGAACCAGCCCATCCGGGCATCGGTGTGGCTGCGCAGCTCGGCGTTGAAGAGGCTCTTGAACCAGGTCACGATGATGTCGCGGATGTTGCGCCACATGTAGAACACCACGGCCAGCTCGGTGCCGATCTGGATCACGGCGGTGAACGCCGCGCCAGGATCTCCCCAGCCGAGCAGCTCGGGGAAGATGCGCAGGTGCGCGCTCGATGAGATGGGCAGGAACTCGGTGAGTGCCTGAAGAATGCCCAGTGCGATCGCCTGCAGATAATCCACGGGCGCAAACTCTAAGGGGCACGTACGCAGCACCCGACCGCTGCCTCCCCGTCGGTGTGTCCGCCGTCACTGCCAGCGTGTCCGGCCGGGGCCCCGCCGCGGGCACGGATAGATTGTTCTCATGCAGAGCCGACTCCTCGGAGCCACTGGGCTGCGAGTCTCGTCTCTCGCCCTGGGCACCATGACCTGGGGCAGCGTGACCGACGAGCACGAGGCCCGCGAGCAGCTGGCCGGTTTCACCGAGGCCGGCGGCACGCTGCTCGACACCGCCGCCGGCTACGGCGACGGCGCCTCGGAGGCGCTGCTCGGCTCGCTCCTCCAGGAGCGTGTCGTGGCTCGTGACGACGTCGTCGTGGCGACCAAGGGTGGGATCACCTGGCGCGGCGGCAACCGGGGCGTGGACACCTCGCGCGGTGGCCTGCTGACCGGCCTCGACGCCTCGTTGAAGCGGCTCGGCGTCGACCATGTCGATCTGTGGCAGGTGCACGTCTGGTCCTCCGAGGTTCCGCTCGAGGAGACCCTCACGGCGCTCGACATGGCGCTGAGCAGCGGCCGGGCCGCCTACGTCGGTGTCTCCAACTACAGCGGGTGGCAGACCGCCCAGGCCGCGACCTGGCAGCGGGCCGTCCCGGGGCGGGCGACGCTGGCCTCGACGCAGGTGGAGTACTCGCTGCTGGCCCGCGACATCGAGTACGAGGTGCTGCCCGCCACCGAGGCGCTGGGGATGGGCCTGCTGGCTTGGTCGCCGCTGGCCGGTGGCGTGCTGACCGGCAAGTACCGCACCGGGATCCCGACGCACTCCCGCGGCGCCGACCCGAACTTCTCGGCCCGGGTGGACGCCTTCGACGACGAGCGCTCCCGCGGGATCGTCACCGCCGTCGCCAAGGCCGCCGAGGGCCTGGAGTGGACGCCGCTGCAGGTCTCGCTGGCGTGGGTGCGCGACCGGCCGGGCGTCACCGCGCCGATCCTCGGGGCACGCACCGCGGCTCAGCTCAAGGAGGCGCTGCAGGTCGCCGACCTCACCCTCCCGCCCGAGATCGCGCTCGCCCTCGACGACGTCTCCGCCGTCTGAGTCTCACTGCCGAAACACCGCCACGAGGGAACATCTCTTCCGGCACACTGGTTCTCCTGAGTAGTCCATCAGAAGGAGTGCTGCCTTGGCCCGAGCCGAACGCCGTCCGCCTCGCCCTGGAGTGATGTGGGAGTACGACAAGGTGACCTTCTCGCGTGAGTTCTCCCGCAACATCGTCACCAAGCTCCTCGTCGAGCGCGCCGAGCACGGCGGCTGGGAGCTAGACCGCGTCCGGATCACCGCCGACGGCACCCGCCGGGTGACGCTTCGGCGCAAGATCATCCGGCAGCGACTCACGGTCTGAGCGCGTCTCCGCGCCCCTCGCGCGTCCAGATAATAGGGTCCTGCGAGTGATCCATCTCGTACGCCACGGCGAAGCCGCCGGCGGGGACACTGACGACCCCGGCCTCTCCGATCTCGGCCGTCGCCAGGTCCAGTCACTCGCCAACCGTCTCGCGTTCCGTCCGGTCCGCCAGGTCCTGCACGGCCCGAGCCGGCGTACGACCGAGACGGCCTCCCTCCTCACCGAGAACCTGGGTGCGGGGCCGGTGCCCTCCGACCTTCTCCTCGACCGCACCCCGGTGCCGTCGCCGGAGCGTCGTGGCGACTACCCGACCCACCGCTGGGAGTGGTTCGAGGACGTTCCCGAGGCCGAGGCGGACCTCGACGGCGCCGACCTCACCGCGGCCTGGCACAGGCTCTGGTCCGCGCATCACGACGAGGAGGTCGTGCTGGTCACCCACGCGTTCGTGGTCGCCTGGTTCGTACGCGAGGTGCTCAACGCCCCGCCGGCGACCTGGATGCGGATCGGCCCGATCGGCAACGCGACCCTCACCAGCATCGGCCCCAACCTCGCCGGCGAGCCCGTCGTCGAGACGTTCAACGCCGAGGTCATCCTGCCGATCTGAGCCGATCTGGATAAGCGGCGCCCACAAGGCGCCAACAACATGGACATCTCGCCGCGACATGGCAGCTGGGGCCTGCACGGCGCTGGCAGGATCCGCCCCGTGATCTCGGCACTCGACACCCTGACCCCCACCCAGCGCGACCTCCTCGACCAGTGGCTCCCCGGAGCCGAGCTGGTCACCGACCGCAGCGCACTGCACCGCGCCGGCACCACCGCACTCGTGCTCTCCGCCGGTGAGGAACGGTTCCTGGTGAAGACCACGGCAGAAGGCGTACGCCACCTCGATCGCGAGCTCGCGGCCCACCGCAGCTGGCTGGCCCCCTGGGCCGACGCCGGCCGCGCGCCGAGCCTCGTCGAGGCCGACCTGGACGCCCGCATCATCGTGATGACCCACCTCGATGGCGAGCCGGCGAGCACGTCGACAGCGATCCACGACCCGGAGATCTACCGCCAGGCGGGTGAGCTGCTGGCGACGTTCCACGGCCAGGCCCGCGTCGAGGACGAGGACTACGAGCCGGAGCTCGACGAGCGCGCCCTCGCCGCACTGGACGGGACGGGTCTCGAGGCCGACCTCACCGAGCGTCTTCGCACCGAGATCACCTCATGGCCGACGCCGACGACGGTCCTCGTCCCCACCCACGGCGACTGGCAGCCGACCAGCTGGGTCCTCGACGCCGGCATGGTGCGCGTCATCGACTCCGGCCGTTTCGGCTTCCGCCCGGCCCTCTACGACCTCTCCCGGCTCTCCGCGCAGGACTTCGTCCGTGACGACACCTTCGAGAAGGCCTTCCTCGAGGGCTACGGCTCCGACCCCCGCGAGCCCGAGGCCTGGCACCGCCTCCAGGTCCGCGACGCCATCTCCGTCGCGGCCTGGGCCCACCGCACCGGCCACGCCGAGGTCGCCGCCCTGAGCCAGAACACCCTCTCGGCCCTAGTCCCCTGATCCGACGCCGAGTCGGCTCATCCTGACGACAAACCCCGCCGAGTCGGCTCATCCTGACGACTAACCCCGCCGAGTCGGCTCATCCTGACGACTAACCCCGCCGAGTCGGCTCATCCTGACGACTAACCCCGCCGAGTCGGCTCGTCATAACGAGCCGACTCGGCGGGGTTCCCGTCACAACGAGCCGACTCGACGCTGGTTGCCGTCAGTTCGAGCCGACTCGGCGCGTTCGGTTCCTCAGACCTGATCGAGGAAGCGGTCCATGACGCGCGCGCCGAACTGGAGCGCGTCGACCGGGACCCGCTCGTCCACGCCGTGGAAGAGCGCGGTGAAGTCGAGCTCCTCGGGCAGCCGCAGCGGCGCGAAGCCGTACGTCCTCATCCCGAGCCGCTTGAAGTGCTTGGCGTCGGTGCCGGCGGACATGAGGTAGGGGGCGACCAGGGCGTCGGGGTCCTCGGCGATCAGCGAGCGCTCCATCGCGGCGACGAGGGCGCCGTCGTACGGGGTCTCCCACGGCATCTGGTTCTGGTCGAACTCGATGTCGATCCCGTCCCCGCACAGCTTACGCAGCGTCTCGAAGAAGTCGTCCTCGAAGCCCGGCAGGAAGCGGCCGTCGACGTGAGCGGTGGCCTCGGTGGGGATGACGTTGACCTTGTAGCCGGCGCTGGTCATGGTCGGATTGGTCACGTTGCGCAGGGTGGCGCCGATCATCCGGGCGGCCGGGCCGAACTCCTCGACGAGCCGCTCGGCGTTCTCCGGGGTGGGCTCCTCCCCCGCGATCTCGCCGACCGCGGCGAGCAGCGTCTGCATCGTCGGGGTCAGCTGCACCGGCCACTCGTGGGCGCCGATACGCGCGATCGCGCCGGAGAGCCGGGTGATCGGGTTGTCGCGGTTGATCATCGAGCCGTGCCCGGCGGTGCCACGGGCCGTCAGCTTCATCCAGGCCATGCCCTTCTCGGCAGCCTCGATGAGATAGAGGCGGCGTCCCTTCACCGTCGTCGAGAAGCCACCGACCTCACCGACCGCCTCGGTGCAGTGGGCGAGCAGGTCGGGGTGGTCCTCGACGAGCACGTGGGCGCCCTTCATCCCGCCGGCCTCCTCGTCGGCGGTGAAGGCGAGCGTGATCGGGCGCTCCGGGATCCTTCCCGTGCGCTGGCGCTCACGGACGACCGCGAGCAGCATCGCGTCGAAGTCCTTCATGTCGACGGCCCCCCGCCCCCACACGTAGCCCTCCTGGATCTCCCCCGAGAAGGGGTCGATCCGCCAGTCCTCCGCCGCGGCGGGGACTACGTCGAGGTGACCGTGCAGGAGCAGCCCGTCACCGGAGGACCCGCCCCATTGCGCGACGACCGATGCCCGGCCGTGCTCCGACTCGTAGATCTCGGAGGAGATCCCGACCTCGTCGAGCTGCGCCGCGACGTACTCGGCCGCCTTCCGCTCCCCCGGCCCCGGGTCGTTGCCGTAGTTGCTGGTGTCGATGCGGATCAGGTCACGGCAGAGGTCGACGACCTCGTTCTCGGCGCTGGTCATAGTTGCCACCGTATCGACCGGGTGCGACAAACCGCCCCCTGACGTCCACCTATGCGCAACCTGAGGATTCGGAACGGTCTGTTAAATCGGTTTCTATGGACGCATGCAGAAGCGTGCCCTCCTCTCCGCCCACCGCGCCGCGGCGCGTCAGTCGGGGCACCGTGACAACTCCTGGGAGTCGCTGCTGGAGGCCGTACGGATGGAGGTCGACTACGTCGAGTTCGACGTGCACCGCACCCGCGACGGCGAGTTCGTCCTCCACCACGACGGCCACATCCGCGACCGCATCGGCCGCCGGGTCCGGATTGCGGAGCGGTCCTACGCCGCCCTGGCGCGGCTCGCGCCGTTCCACCTGGTGCGCTACCGGGAGGCCCTCGAGTTGCTCGCCGCCCACGGCAAGCACGCCCACATCGACCTCAAGTTCGCCTCGCCGTCGAACCACCTCGGGCTCGCGCAAGAGGTCGACGCAGCCGAGATCGCCCTCGAGGTGATGAACGAGAGCTTCATCGTGACCACGATGGTCGACGAGTCCGTACGCGCCCTGCGCGACTGGGCCGACCTCCGCTCCCCCTCGACGCTGGTCGGGCTCTCCCTCGGCGGCGTCGACTTCCGCCATCACCCGTTCAAGCTGTTCCGGCTCAAGCTCTCGGAGTTCTTCCCCGAGGGCCGCATCCGCCGCTGCCGCTCCAACCTGGTCGTCGTCGAGCAGCGCCTCGCCGATGTCTGGCTGCTGCGCTGGGCGCATCGCCGCAACATCAAGGTCCTGGTCTGGACCGTCGACAACCCCGGCCGTCTGCGCCGTTTCGTGTACGACAAGCGGGTCTGGATGGTCACCAGCAACCACCCCGCACGCGCTCTTCTCCCAGCCTGACCTGGGCGTGTGCGCATAGGGCCATCCCGATTCGGCACCGGGACGGCCTCCTGATAATGTTCTTCTTGTTGCGCGCGGGTGGCGGAATAGGCAGACGCGCTAGCTTGAGGTGCTAGTCCACGTATTAGTGGGTGGGGGTTCAAGTCCCCCCTCGCGCACAGAGAGAAACCCCAGGGAGACCTGGGGTTTCTCGCATTTCCGGAGAGCTGCTGCCAACCTCGGTGCCATGAACCTCGAGGTACGCACCATCACCGCCGATGACTGGTCTCTCCTCCGCGACGTCAGCCTGCGGGCGCTGGCCGACTCACCCGATGCCTTCAGAACGACGCTGCCTGAGGCCCAGGCGTTCACGGACGACGTCTGGCTGCGGCGGTCCGCGGGGCCATCACCGATCCTGATGGTGCTGGAAGACGGCCGAGGAGTCGCGATGGGCGGCGCCTTCACTCCCCAGGACAGCACCGTCGCCTACATCTGGGGCATGTGGACCGCACCCGAGGCACGCGGCCGTGGGTACGCCGCCGGGCTCCTCACCGATCTGGTGAACTGGTGCCGCGACCGCGACCTCGGCGTACGCCTGCACGTGACCGAGGGCAACGAAGCCGCGCGCCGGCTCTATGTCGTCCACGGCTTCAAGCCGACCGGTGTGTGGGAGCCGCTTCGGGAAGGATCCGCGCTGCGGGTCGAGGAGCTACAGCTCGTGAAGTGACCGACGGCAACGCTCAAGTCGAGGCGTCTCTGAGCGACGTGGGCGAGCCGGCACCGCACATGAAGGAGACCCCGATAGCGTCGGGGGGTGGCCAGTCCTCGCCGATCCAGTGCTCGTCGCCGCGGCGGGCGTCCGCGCCGGAGCGGGACGCGACAACCGAAGCGGCCGTTGCCGGCCGTCGGTCCGGGCGAGCGGCTGTGGGTGCTCGACGTCCCTTACGGCACCCAGGTCGAGGGCGCCACCTGGCACCCGGAAGTCAAGGCCCACCTGTACGTCGGGCACGCTGTGCCGGCGCACCTCGCGCCCTACGTTCCGGGTCCGTACACGCTCGGTCGGTTCATCGAGAGCACCCTCAATCCCGACACGCCGACGCAGAGCCTCTGGGCGACCGACGCGCTCGAGCCGCGGCAGATCCAGTACGAGGCTGCCGACGCTATCGCGGCGCGCGCTACCGCGGGCGGACGGCAGTTCCTGCTGGCCGATGAGCCCGGCGTGGGCAAGACGATCTCGGCGGTCCTCGGGGCGACGGCGGTGGGCGACCTCCGCGGTGCGCGACGGGTGCTGGTCGTAGCCGACCGTCCCGCCGCGATCACGATCGGCCACTGGTGCCGCACGATCACGGCGCTGGGCGACGGCGGTCTCGAATGGGTCGTGATCACGTGGGACCGCCTGGAGAAGGTCAAGGATCACGCATGGGACGTCATCATCGCGGACGAGGCCCACGCGCTGCGACGTACGACAACGAAACGGTGGAAGCTCTGGGCGCGGATCTCGGGCCACGGACGGCCGCACGACAAGGCACCCTTCGTCATCGCGACGACCGCGACGCCCGGACACACGCCGCTCGACCTGCCATATCTCGCCCCGGCCTATGCGCAGGTCCTCGGCGAGCCGATGCAGGAATGGACCTCGGCGACCCAACCCGGCGTCACGTTCGCCACCGCGCTCGAGCGCAACGGCGTCGGGGTCGAGCGGGGACGCTACGGCGCAACGTGGACCGCGGACCCGGCGCGGCGCGCCGCGGACCTCAAACTGGTACGCGGCTGGCTCGAGGACGAGCGGCCGCCCGCGATGCTGCACCGCGCGGCGCCGTGGGGGCCGGTGCCGATCTCCGGCATGCCGGTGGCACTCACGCCGTCGGAGCGGACGGCGTACGAGGCCGAATGGGGAGAGTTCTGCCACGAGATGGACATCGCCCGGCGTGGCCGCAATGTCACCAAGGGGCGGGCGGCGCTGCTGCGCTTCCGGCAGAAGGCCGGGCTGATACGCGTCGATTCCACGGTCGCCTGGATCGTCCAGCAGGTCGAAGCCGAGCGACAGGTGGCGTGCTCGGTCGAGTTCGTCGCGACCGCCGCCGATCCGATCGCCGACCGGCTGCGTGACTCCGGCCTCGAGGTCGCCACGATCTACGGCCGCGACCGATTCGACGCAGAGGCCGAGCGGCTCCGGTTCCAGACCGGGCAGGCGAAGGTCTGCGTCTTCACCACGGTCGCCTCGATCAGCCTGCACGCCGGCGAAACCCTCGCCGACGGTCGCCGGGCGAGCAGCGAGCCGCGGGTCGGCGTCTTCCACCAGGCTCGCTTCTCGGGCATCGCGGGACGGCAGGTGACCGGCCGCACCCACCGCGACCACCAGCTCTCGCCGTGGCACATCGCCTACGCCGAGGGCACCGTCGAGGAGCAGGTCGGCAGGGTGATGGTCGAGCGGATCGCTGCGGCCTCTGCCACCGTGGGAAGCGACACCACCGGCCTCACCGCCGTCGCCCAGATCCTCGGCGCCGACTGGCTTCCCTGCACCACCCTGACCGAGGACGGCGCCTGACCTCAGGCACACTGCAGGAGTGTCCGACCCTCTGCGCAGTCTGCTCGCCGCGCCGCCCGATCTCCCGGTCACCGCCGGCTTGGCCGCTCTCGACGAGGCGCTTCGTGCCCACGGAGCCGCGGTGGTCCACGCACCGCCGGGCACCGGCAAGACGACCTTGGTCCCGCCGGCGGTCGCCGAGGTCGTCGCCGGACGGGTCGTCGTCACGCAGCCCAGCCGCATCGCAGCCCGTGCTGCGGCCCGTCGGCTGGCGCACCTGCTGGGCGAACCGGTTGGCGAAACGGTCGGATACTCCGTGCGCGGAGACCGACGCACCAGTCGACGTACCCGTGTCGAGATCGTCACGACCGGTCTGCTGCTGCGGCGGATCCAGCACGATCCCGAGTTGGTCGGCGTCGGGGCCGTCGTGCTCGACGAAGTACACGAGCGCCACCTCGACGCCGACCTGACCTTGGCGCTGCTCATCGACGTCCGGGCCCACCTGCGTGAGGACCTGTCCCTGGTGGCGATGTCGGCCACCATCGAGGCCGAACGGACCGCCGCACTGCTCGGTGGGATCGACACCGCTCCGGTGATCCGCGTCCTGGGTGCGCTGCACCCGGTCCAAGCGGTCTGGTGCCCGCCGCCTGCTGGGGTGCGCCGCACCGACGACCGGGGCATCACCCCGGCCTTCCACGACCATGTCGCAGCGACCGTACGTCGTGCGCTCGTCGAGCACGAGGGTGACGTCCTGGTCTTCGTGCCGGGTGTCGCGGAGGTCGAGGCGACCGTACGCCGCCTTGCCGGCGTGGACGCGGCCGTGCACGCCCTGCACGGACGGCTGTCCGGCGCCGAGCAGGATCGTGCGCTCAGCGAGGGCCCGCGCCGACGAGTGATCGTCTCGACCGCGGTCGCCGAGTCTTCGCTGACGGTGCCCGGCGTACGTGTCGTGGTGGATGCCGGATTCTCACGCGAGCCGCGCACCGATCACCGTCGTGGACTGGCTTCTCTGGTCACCGTCGCGGTGAGCCGGGCGGCGGCCGAGCAGCGGGCGGGTCGGGCCGGCCGGCTGGGGCCGGGTGTCGTGCTGCGTTGTTGGTCCGAGGCGGAGCACGCGCACCTGGCCGCGCACCCGGAGCCCGAGATCGCGACCGCCGACCTGACGGCCTTCGCCTTGGAGGTGGCGTGCTGGGGCACTCAGGAAGCACAGGACCTGGCGCTGCTCGACCAGCCGCCGGCGCACGCGATGTCGGCGGCCAAGGACGTGCTGGTGGATCTGGGGGCGATGACCGCCGACGGAAGAGCCACCTCGCGGGGCCGGGTGATCGCCGGCGTGCCGGCCGACCCCAGGCTGGCGCGTGCCCTCATCGACGGGGCTGGTCTCGTCGGGGCCAGGCGCGCCTCGGAGGTGGTCGCGATGCTGAGCGATGACGTACGCGCTCCCGGCGGGGACCTGGTTGCTGCACTTCGGTCGCTCCGTGGCAACCAGCGCGCGGGCTCGTGGCGCAGCCAGGCCACCCGCCTGGAGAAGATCGTCGAGAAGCAGGGCCCCACTGACGGCCGGAGCAGCGCGTCGGACCATTCCCAGGCAGCCCGAGCACTCACCGATGACGTGGCGGTGGGGCTGGTGGTGGCGCTGGCGCACCCGGACCGGATTGCGCGCAAGCGTTCGAGTGCCCCGAGCTACCTGATGGCGTCCGGGACGGGCGCGGCGCTCGACCCGCGTGCCCCGGGGCCCTTGGTCGGACTGGAGTGGCTCGCGGTCGGGGACGCGGAGCGGCGGCCCGGGCAACGTGACGCCCGGATCCGAGCGGCGGCCCCGCTCACCGAGGACCTCGCGCTGGAGGCGGCAGGGTCCTTGTGGACCGAGGTGGACGAGGTCACCTGGACCGGAGAGCGGGTGCTGGCTCGCCGGCGTACGCTGCTGGGCGCGATCGAGCTCCGCTCCGTCCCCCTCAGCGATCCACCGGCCGACGCCGTGACCGAAGCGATCCGAGAGGCGGTGGCGAGCGAGGGAATCGCTCTCTTCGCCTGGTCGGAGGCGGCGACGGCGCTGCGCGCCCGCCTTGACTTCCTGCACCGTGCGCTCGGTGACCCGTGGCCCGATGTGAGCGACGTGGCACTGACGCAGAACCTCCAGTCGTGGCTCGGGCCCCAGCTGGCGCGGGTTCGCTCGGCCCAGGATCTTCGTCGCGTCGACGTGGCTGCCGCGCTGCGGGCGATGGTGCCGTGGCCGCAGGCAAACAGGCTCGACGATCTGGCTCCCGAGCGAGTGCAGGTCCCCAGTGGGTCGAGAGTGCGGATCGACTACTCCGCCGAACAACCGGTGCTCGCTGTGCGAATCCAAGAGGTCTTCGGCTGGACCGCAGCGCCGGCCCTCGCGGACGGCCACGTCCCGCTGCTGCTGCATCTGCTCTCCCCCGCGCGACGCCCCGCAGCCGTCACGGCAGACTTGGAGTCCTTCTGGGAGAACGGCTACCCCGGCGTTCGTGCTGATCTGCGTGGGCGCTACCCCAAGCACGCCTGGCCGGAGGATCCCCGCAGCGCACCACCCACCGCGCGTACGAACCAACCCCGCCGAAGGTGAGCGGCGGGACGACATCTGGTCCTGACATGCTGAGCGCATGGACAACGCCTCGCTCGCTCCCGTCGGCACCCTCTTCGGGGTTCCCGCCCGCCCTGCGGACGCGACCAGTTCGGTCGCCGTCATGGGCGTGCCCTTCGACATGGGCTATCACCCGACCCGGGTCGGCGCGCGCTCGGGCCCGGCCCACGTACGCACCCACTCCGCCCTCGTCGCCGAGCACCTGGACGGCTTCGACGTCGACCTGCTGGGCGAGCTCGGCGTCGTCGACACGGGCGACGCGAGGGTGCTGCCGGGCAACGTCGAGCAGAGCTTCGACGCGGTCGAAGCCGGAGTCGCCGCGATCCTCGCCGCCGGCGCGACCCCACTGACCTTCGGCGGCGACGGCGCCGTGACCCTGCCGCAGCTGCGCGCGCTCAGGAAGACCCTCGGGCGCGAGTTCGCGGTGCTGCACTTCGACGCCCACACCGACGCCTACGAGGGCATCTACCCCTACGAGTACAACAACGCCAACACATTCGTGCACGCGGTCCGCGAGGGACTCATCGATCCGGCAGGATCTCTGCACGTCGGGATGCGCGACACCGCCTACGACGGGCGCCCCGGCATCGTCGGCGTGGCGACCGACCTCGGCTACGAGGTCATCACGATGGACCGGATCGTTGCGATGGGCATCCCCGCGCTCGTCGCCCGCCTTCGGGAACGGCTCGCCGGTGTGCCGATCTACCTCTGCTGGGACATGGACGTCTTCGACCCCTCGGTCTCGCCGGGCGTCGTCACGCCGTCCTGGGGCGGCATCACCGTACGCGAGGGGCTGACGATCCTGCGCGGCTTGCGCGGGCTCGAGTTCGCGGCCTTCGACATCAACACCGTCAGCCCGCCGCACGACCACCTGGGCATCACCGCGAGCCTCGCCGCGCAGGTGGCGACGGAGTGCCTCTTCCTCCGCCACGCCGACCTCGTCTAGTGGCGGTCGACGTAGATGACTTCGATGGCGTTGTTCCCGTAGCCCAGGCGGTTCCACGGCGGTACGTCGGGCTGTACGTTTCCGGCGGCGTCGGTCGCTCTGGCTCGAAGGGTGTGCCGGCCGATGCCGATCGCGTCCCAGGTGAAGCTCCAGTCCTGCCACCCGAAGTCGCCCGCGGCGGCCGGCTCCAACTGAGCCGGCCGCCAGTCGCCCGCTCCAGTGAGGCTGACCTCGACCTTCGTGACCGGACCGGTGCCTGACCAGGCCTTCCCGCGGACCGTGCAGGTCTCCTGGGTGAGGACCGAGCCGGGTGCGGGCTCGGTGATGCGGGCGCGAACCCGCATCAGGGTGACGGGCTCATGGGGCCGATCGGGCCATTCGTAGATGTAGTGACCGGTCTGGAACTCTCCGGTGTACGGCTCGGTGAGGACCTCGAGGCGTCGGAGCCACTTCACGGACGCGACGGCGTACCAGTGCGGGACGATCAGCCGGAACGGGGCGCCGTGGTCACCTCCGAGAGGACGGCCGTTCATCTCGTAGGCGATGAGGATCCCGGAGTCGGGGTCGGTGGCCTGCGACAGTGGCAGCGCGCGGGTGAAGGTGAGGTCGTCCTGGTCGGTCTCCGGAAGGACCGCCTGCAGGTGGTAGGGCCCGTGGTCGGCGCCGGTGGCGAGCAGCTCGACCCCGTCGGGCGCCGGCTCGACCTCTGCGAGAACCTCGTGGAGCAGGGCTCCGGTCCACCGTGCCGTGGAGACGGCGAAGTCTCCCCACGGCTCCCCGGTCGGCAGCGGTCTCATCTCCAGGCGCCCGTTGCCTGCGCACTCGAGGGTGACCGTGCGGTCGTGGGCGGGCATCGCACGAAGGTCCTCGAGCGTCAGGGTCGTGGGCTTGCCGACCGCGCCGCCGATCTCGAGGGTGCCGTCGTGGTCGGGCACCGCGAAGTTGCTGCGCACGTAGTGGAGCGCGGTCGGAGTGACGTCCGTGGCCAGGCCGGCCGGTGGCGCCTCGGCGTTGTAGGGCGAGGGGTTGATCATCACCAGAGCGGCGCGGGCCGTCTCCAGCTCATCGGCAACGGTCATGTCGGTTCAGCCTCCTGGGGACGGATCGCGGGTGGGTTCAGAAGTCGGAGTCGGCGAAGGTGGGTTCGCGGCCGTCGTTGAAGGCGCCGATGCCCTCGACCCGGTCGGGGTGGACCGCGGAGCGCCAGTGGGCATCCATCATGATCGCGATGGCTTCCTCGATCGGCTGCCCCTCACCCAGGTGCACCGCCCGCTTCACCGCCTGGACCGCGGTCGGCGAGTTGCCGGCGATCTTCTCCGCGATGCCCAGCGCCGCTGAGGCGAGGTCGCCGGGTTCGTGCAGCTCGTTGACCATGCCCAGCCGGTACGCCTCGGCCGAGGAGACCGGGTCGCCGGTCATCAGCATCTGCAGCGCCTTGCCGCGCGGCAGCAGGCGAGGCAGCAGGGCCGGCGAGCCGCCCCCGGCCGCCAGGCCGAGCATCGCCTCGGGCTGGCCGAACCTCGCGGTGGTCGAGGCGATGATGAAGTCGGTGCTCTGCGCCAGCTCGCAACCGCCGCCGTACGCGATGCCGTTGACGGCGGTGAAGATCGGCTTGCGCAGCTGACGCACGGTGTACAGGGTGCGGTCGAAGGCCTGGCGCTGGCGCAGCCAGTCCTCCTTGGTCATCGCCTTGCGCTGACGCAGGTCGCTGCCGACCGAGAACGCGCGGTCCCCGGCACCTGTCAGGATGACGACGCGTACGCCGGTTCGCACCGCGATCTCCTCGACGGCCTCGGTCAGCCGGGCGCCCATCTCGGTCGAGATCGCGTTGTCGGCATGCGGGCGGTTGAGAGTGATCCGGGCGATGCTTCCGTCGGAGAGATAGTCGAGGAGGACCGATGGTTCGGTCTCCTCGATGTCGGGGGCCGGTGGGGCGAAGTCGAGTGCGTCCCAGCGGTCGGTGCTCGAGGTGCTCATCTGCTTCCTCTCTGGGTTGCCGGGTCGTCGGGTTGCAGGTCTGCGAGCCAGCGCAGCGCGCTCAGGCTCGGGGCGAAGCAGTACTCGCCGCCGCGGGTGACCACGAACGGCGGCAGGTCCTGGAGCCGGCGCCGGATCGGTCGTTGCGGGATCGTGAACGTTCCCGCCTCGCCGTGCGAGCCGACGAGAGGGTCGGCCTCGAGCGGGGCGCCGATGAAGATCCCGTCGTTGAGCCATTGGGTCTTCACGAACTCGAACTGCCGTTTCAGGTGCGCGCCGGCGAACACGAAGATGATGCCGCGATCGGCCCCGTCGTCCTCGAGCACGCCATCGGGCAGTGCCGGGCCATAGCTGGTGCCGCGGCGAATCATCCGGTGCAGCCGCACGTCGACGCTGCCCTCCTGGTCCAAGGCGTCGCGAGGGTTGGCGCGGCGCGCGTGCGCACCGACCGGGCACTTGAAGCCGCGCGGGTCGTCCCCGTAGGCGAAGTCGTTGTTGCGGAGCGGGTCGCTCCCGAGCTCCGGGTCGTCGCGTTCCGGCGCGAGCGCGAGCGGGGCGCCGCTCTGCCAGCGACCGACCATCTTCGCCCCGAGCAGATCCTCCTCGGCACGCGAGTGCGCCCGCGCACGCAGATAGGACCGGTACGCCGCCACCTTGGTGTGCAGCTTGCGGAACACGACGTACGTCCCGTTTCGTCCCAGCACCTCAGGCAACGGCATCGGAGCGAGCTCGCCCGTCTCGTCGGGGTAGCCGAGGACGATCTCTCCGGCCTTGAGCGGGGGCTCGCGCGAGTCGGTGGCAGGTCGGCCGCTGCCTTCGACGGCCGGTTGGCCGATGCCGTCCTTGAAGCCGAACGACGTACGTCCCGTCGCGAGCTGGTAGCAGTCCTGGCGCCAGATGAGCTCGATCCCGGGCAGCTCGGCATGGGCTCGGCGGGCCCGGTCGGCGACCGACCGGAGCCGGTCCTCGTCCGGGGCGAGGACGGAGATGGCGACGTGCACGTCGGCGCTGCCCAGGGGTTTCTCCCAGCGGTCGGGACCACTCTCACCGACGTCGCCCAGGATCTCGGCCCGAGCCGCCATGCCCTGCCGGAACTCGGGGGCGAAGCTCTCGAGGGACTCCTCCGGCACGCCGAGCGCCTTCAGTCCGTGGTAGGTGAACGCGACCGTCAGCGAGGTCTCCCCCGCCTCGCTGGCCTCGCCGGCGGAGGCGAGGAGCCGGTGCAGCCGCCGGACCAGCTCACGGCCGTCGCGGCCGTCGCGGATGCTGAGCAGCAGGTAGACACCGACGTACGGCGAGGGGCGCTCGAACAGCGCACCGGACTGGATGTCGTCCAGCTCGAGGGATGTCTCGTCCATGTCAGTGATGCTCCGGAGGTTCGGGCGGGTCCGGGTTCGCCGCGACCAGATACGGGAACGTGACGGTGGCCGGGCGACTTGCGGAGTCGACGCCATCACTGATCGTGGGGCCGTGGCCGGCGTTGACGAGCTGGGTGAAGAGCGCGTCCATCACGTCGTCGTTCAAGGCCCGTCCCCCGCACGTCCGGTGCGGCTCGCCACGTCGGGCGGCCAGCTCGATCTCGAGGAAGGACCCCTGCTCGGCGTACGGGAAGCCGGCGTCGACGACCAGGTAGTCGGCGAGGACGAGGTCGGTGAGCGGGTGGCTCCCGTCCTCTCCGAGAGGCCAGTCCCGCTTGCCGTCGAGGCAGTCCCAGAACGCGAGGTTGGCATCCAGGCGTGCCCGGAATGCCCCGTAGTACGACTCCCCGAGGTGGAAGGCGTCCTCCATGTTGTAGAGATCGCGGATCTCCAGATCCCGGTTGACCTGGTCGAAGTCCTTGGGAGCCAGCATCATGTTCTTCACCTCGGGCCGGCCGACCCGCTCGATGCGGACGTTGAACTCGCCGCGGGTCAAGGTCTCGGCGACAACGCCCACGAGCATCCCGCCGGGCAGCAGACCGGAGTCGATCTCGACCACGATGCTCAGCACGTTCTTGCCGTCCAGGAAGATCGACCCCTCCTCGGTGAACGCGAGCTTCCGCGTCGCGATCGTGGCCAGCGCGGCGCGGGCGTCCATGATGAACGGGTCCCAGCGCACCCCGGCGAAGACGCGTAGACCGCCGCCGGTACCTCCGATCTCGTCGTTGACACCGAAGGTGACCGTCTCCCCGGTCGGAGTCACGCAGCTGCCCCGCTGCTCGTGGTCCGGTCGACCGGTATCCGGGTTCGTCACGTGCTCCGGCGGGTCGAAGACGCAGTCGAGAACCACTTCGTCCTCGCCCGGGACGAACATCCAGCTTGCCGACCCGGAGGCAGGTGCGCTCAGCGGCCGCAGTCGGAAGCGGTAGAGCAACCCCGCTGAGAACAGGTCGTCGGGTTTCGCCATCGGCAGCGTGTTCATCACGAGTACGAGGCGGCCTGGGGAGTCGGGGCTCGGGAAGGCGTAGAAGTCGGTGATGTCCGCGATCGGATCGGCGAGGGCGCGCGGCCCTGAGATGTGGTCAGACACTGTTGCTCCTCGACCGGCCCACGGGGCTAGTCGGCGGCCTCGTCGAGCAACGGCTGCATCGCGGGGTGCTCGAGGATCTCGGCGGCCTGCGGGTGGTCGAGGACCTGTTGGAAGGCGCTGTTCACGCGTTGCGCCTTGCGGATCTCCTTGACCGTGCCGCCGTAGTTTCGGGCGTACGCAGCGGCGCTCTGCTCGGCTCCCAGGACGAACGAGCGCACGGCCGCCAGATCCGGCAGTCCGTCGTACCCCTCGACGTGGCTGAAGATCACGTCGAAGAGAGCCAGCGTCGGACCCGAGGTGAAGAAGTCCTCCATGTAGGCATCCCACGGCCCGTCGAAGCTGGTGATGAACGCCAGCTGGGTGTCGTCGTCGAACAGCACGAACCGCGCCTCATGGATGGTCTGGATCGCCATACCGTAGTCCCCCGGCCGGTAGCCGGGCGTCTCCTGGAGCGCCTGCAATGCATGGCGCAGGGGCGCCGCCTCATCGGGCTTGACCCGGAAGAACAGGCTGAACTCGCTCGTCGGCCCGACGCTCAGCCCAGGCTTCGGAGCGCTCACGTCTGATGTGGTCACGGCTTCCTCCAGGTCTCCGGCAGATGAAACTCCAGCCGTCTGACCGTAGGAGCATGTCCGCGCCGATGACGTCATCCCCTGCGGATGAGCCGACGCGGACCTGGGCCGCAACGACGACTCACTGCGGTAGGAGCTCGAGCTCGCGTGCACGCCTGACGGCGGCGTTCCGGCGGCTGACACCCAGCTTCCGAAGGATGTTGCGCACGTGGGTGCGGATCGTGTTGACGGAGATGTACATGACGCTCGCGATCTCCTCGGTCGTGAGGAGGTTCGCGAGATGACCCAGGACCTCCATCTCCTTCTCCGTGAGCTCTTCGAACACGGGTGCGGGCGGGCGCGCCGCGGCGGAGGTCGGTGCACCCGTCCGGACGGACGACCCCCGCGAGGGCGCCATCGAGATCTCGAAGAGCCATTCGTGCTCAGCGCTCAGCTGCTTGTCCCGCACGAGCAGCTGTCGCACCACTGATGGCGCCTCGTGGAAAGGGCGTCGCACTCGCTCCTGCGAGGCCAGCGTGAGTGCCCGGTGGAGCGCCGCGTGTGCCCGCGCTGATGGTCCGTCGTGGAGCCGACGCGTGCACTCCACCAGCCATCCGGCGACCTGGACCGGCACAGCCGCCCGCTTGGACAGGACAGTGGACATCGCGGCGTCTGCAGCCTTCGCATCACCCAGGTGCAGCTGCATGAGCCCGACGACGAGGGCCGCCTCGGGCTGGTCGCCCAGGCCCTCGACCTCGGCTGCCGCCGGCTCGCCAGCGGCGAATCGAACGTGGGCGAGCTCGATGCGGAGCTGCTGACCGAGCCAACCCCGCTCGTCCGTGACTCCCGCGGCCGCCTGCTCGAGCCTGCCGACCGCGCCCAGCCGGTCACCGTGCGCCACCTGGAGGCGCGCCCTGACCAAGGCCAGAAAAGCATGTGGAATCGGATCGCGCAGCAGCAGGTCTGTTCGCTCGACCGCCTGAACGTGATCGGCTGCCGCGCGCAGGTCGTACCTCTCCATCTCCACCCAGCCCAGCGCTATCCGGGCGGCGGCCGACCGGTCAGCCGCGTTGCCACCAACGCAGTCGGCCTCACCGATCGCTCGATCCCCGAGCTTCGCGGCCTTGGAGAGCTTGCCCCGGCAGCAGGCGATGACGGCCTGGTAGCCCAGGCACTCCACCAGCACGGCCTCGGACCCGGCTCCCACGGCCGCTGCGACACCGGACTTGAACATCGCATCGGCCGTCGCGAGCCTTCCCTGGCGCAGGGCAGCGATGCCCTTGCTGAGCAGGATGAGAGCAACCAGCTCGGGACGGGAGCTCCTCTTCGGTCCGCGGTCGGGCGCTTCCAACGCCTGTTCGGCCGCCGTGGCGAGGGACATCGCTTCGCTCGGGTCCTCAGACGCCTGCGCACCGACGGCTTCCAGCACCCGGACCGCGACGTTCGTGGCCCAGAGACGAGACCCTGATATCTCACCCGGCTCGGTCCGCACCTGGGCCAGCTCGTTCGTGAACCCGGCGGTGTCGCCGGCTCCCAGCGCGAGGGTCGCTCTCACGACGGTGGATGCGGGGTCCTCCAGCTCGGGCGGGATCGACCGCAACGACCGGGTCAAGGCGCTGGTGCTGTCCTCGAGCAGCAGCTGGCCGACTGCCAGGTCATCGACCACCTCAGCGGCCGCCTCCTCCCAAGCCTCGATCGCCACGAAGTGACCGACGGACTCGGTGACCTGGCCGTCGCGGGCGTACCACTCGGCCGCTGTTCGCTGCAGGCGTCTCAACTCGTCAGGAGACTCATAGGCGAGCACGGCGCGAAGAAGATCCCGGAAGAGCGGGTGATAGCGGTAGCACCCGGGATGCTCTGAAACGGGCTCGATGAGCACGTTGTCCCGGGTCAGGAAGCTCAGCGTACGTTCGGCCGTGGGGCCGGCGAGCGCCTCGGCCAGGCCCGGTTGGATCGTGTCGGGAATGCTCGTCGCCAGCAGCAGGGCTCGTACTTCTGGGCTCTGCGCAGCGAGCACCTCGCCCACGAGGTACTCCGCGATGTTGCCGGTGTCGCCGACGATCTCCGCGACAGCGTCATTCGGATCCTGCCGCATCCGCAGCAGCTGTGCGCCGAACCGCAGCCCGGCCGCCCATCCCTTCGTCCGGACGTTGAGCGCGTGCACGGATTCCGGCGTCAGGGTCAGTCCTGCCCGCAGGGTCAGCTCACCGGCTTCCTCATCGGTGAAGGCCAGGTCCGACATCCGCACCTCGACGACCGTGTCGTCGAGCCGGTACCGGTACATCGGAAGCACCGGATCGGCCCGCGTCGCCATCACCAGCCGGAGCCGGTCGCCGGTATGTCGCAGCAGGAAGTCCAGATCTTCCGCAAGGTCAGCAGAGAGCAGGTCGTGTCCGTCCACCACGACCGTCAGTCGTTCCGAGTGGCCGCAGATCTCCTCCGCAACCGCCCGGCGAACCTGGCGGTCGAGCAGGCCCTCGTCCCGGCGGACCGTATCGGGTGAAACCGCAACGCCCAGGCTTTCGAGGCACCCGAGGAGACCGGGCCAGAACGCAACATCCGTCCCCTCGAAGGTGATCCACGCTGTGCGATCCCGCTCCCCTCCCGCCGCGACCCAGTCCGCCAGCAGGGCCGTCTTCCCGGTCCCGGCCGGCGCGCTGACCAGCACGAGCGGGCAGTCGTCACTGCGATCGAGCATCTGTAGGAGGCGGGGTCGCGGCGCATATCCCGAGGGAACCGTCGGGATGCCGAACCAGCCGTCACCGGGGTGAGGTCCCATCGCGTCGACCTGCCTCCTTGACCGAACCAGTGCGCTATAGCGCCCAACGGATAGAGCAAGGGGGACCCGAGGAGATCACCACGCTAGTACGACGCCCTGATGCCGTACATAGCCCGTATGCGTTAGCTCGGATGAGTCAGTGGAGAAGGACCTTCATCCAGGTCAGACCCAGGCCGAGCAGCCCACAAGCCCCCGCAGCGACCAGGGACCCGGCCCACGAGCGACCCGTGCGACGGAGCCAGAACAGCGGGATCAGAACCAGGAGGACGACCCCGGACCACATGGACCAGTTGATGGCTCGTTCGTCTTCGAGCCACCCGATCGCTCCGAGGAGCAGGATGACCAGCGGAACGAACACCCCCTCCACTATCCCGAACTCGTGACGCACGCTCGTGACGAGGGCACTGCGCCACGGCGCGATCTCCGAGCCCGATTCGGCCAGGATCGTCGCGTAGATGTGCACCGTCCAGATCACCATGCTGGAGACCACGGCGAAGGCGAAGACTCGGCCGGCAGAGTCGTCGAAGTGCGAGGCTCCGGCGATGATGGCGATGATCGAGACGAGGCCGTAGACGGCGCCGGCGACGGCGCGGGGCCCGCGACCGAGCCGCGAATCCTCTCCCCCGCGCGGCCCGCTGACCTCCTGGCCCACATCCTCGCTGTTCATCGGAGGCCGGCCACCCGGATGTCCTCCACCGTCAGCCCCTCCGCATCCAGCATGCCCACGAGGTCGGCCACGCCGAGACCCGCGCCGGCGGTGGCTCGAAAGGTGGTGCACGGGTGCCGCTCGACGGCATCGGGATGCAACGCACAACGGAGCACCGGACCCAGCTCGCCTTGGACGGTCAGCTCGAACACGACCTCTGCCTCGGGCCCGCCCTCGCTCATGCCTCGCCCCCGGTCGGCTCCTCGTCCGCCGTCCCGGTAAGGAGCCGTCGGACCTCCACGACCTCGAGACCGAAGGTCCGAAGTCGCGCGAGCAACCCATGGAGCTCGGCCTGGTCTCGACACCGGCAGATCAACACGGTCCTCATCTCGCGTGAGGAGGTTTCGACGTCGACGAGCTGCAGCAGGACTTGCTGCGGGACCAGTCCGGCGACCCGTATCTCGAAGGCCTGGGCATCGGCGGCACCGGCGGTTCCCGGCTCCCGCGGGTTCTGATCCATGATCTCAACTCGACTTCCCGCGCTCGGTGCGTCCTCGTCAGCCACAGCTGAACCAAGCCTGGTACGGAAGCAGCGATCGGACGTCGTCCGTGGTGGATGAGGACCACGGCGGCGCCGGTGCGGCTATGCGGTCAGCTCGCTTGCGAAGTACGCGAGCGCCGTCGCGGTCTTGGTCTGCTGGTCGCCCGCGATCTCCAGCCCGCGCCCGGCCAGGAACGCCTTGAGCTCCGCGGCGACCTGGAAGGCGTTCACGGGTGCGCATCTGGAGGAGAGCTCCAAGACCCGCGCGCCATCCGGGTAGAACCACAGCTCGGCGACCAGCCGGCCGGCGTACTCCTGTGGTCTCAGCTTCTGCTTCAGGACGGTGACCGGCCCCAGTCGCACCAGATCATCGAGCTCGATGTCCGAGGCGGCGTTGGCCCGGAAGAAGCTCTGCTGCTCCTTCGTGTACAGCTTGTGGATCGGGCGCGTGCCCGCAGCGACCTCCTTGAGGTCGGTCCGGCCATGGGTCGCCTTCATCGAGGCCGAACAGACGAAGCCTCCTGGCATCGCATCGACCTCGACGGTCAGGTTCTTGGACTTGCGCGCCGCCGAGAGCTCGGTCGGGTTGACCGGCCGCACCTTCACGACGGAGTCGTCGTTCCGTCCCTGGATCCGACGCGCGCGGACGACGAGCCCACGTTGGTTGAGCGCCAGGTCAGCGGTGTCGAAGAAGTACACCTGCCGGATCTGGGCGTCCAGGGGGTCGAGCCCCAGGGCGGCCACGGCCAGAGGTCGTTCGGCCTTCGGCACGGTCATCTTGAGCTCGACGCTGTCGGCCTGCTTGGTCAGCTCGAGCAGCTCACCGAGCTGTTCGGCGGAGAGCAGTCCCGGTGGCTGGGTACTTGTGGACATGGACCGTCACGTTTCCACGCCGACACGGCCGGGGCATCACCCCGGCCGGACGACTGCGCAGCAGGTGCCGGTCAGTTGGCCACGGCCTTCGCCTTGAGGGCGGCGAACTCCTCCGGTGTGATCGTCCCGGCGTCGAGCAGCTGCTGGGCCTTGGCGATCTCCTCGGCGGGAGATGAGCCGGCGACCGAGCGGATGTAGTCGTCCTGTGCCGCCCGGACTTCTTGGTACGCCTGGCCCTGACGCTCCGCCATCCCCTTGCCCCGGACGATCAGGTAGATCACGGCGACGAGGAACGGCAGGAAGACGAGACCGATCATCCAGACGGCCTTCATGCCGCCGGAGACCGACTTGTCCCGGAAGAGGTCGGTGACGATGTTGAACAGGATCATCAGGTAAGCCACGAAGGCGAAGGACACGATGATGAACCAGATGATGTCCCAGAAGCTCATGTGAGTAGTTCTCCTTCATTCGGGATGAGGCAGAGAATGCTGGCCAGCACCCGAGGTCGGCTCAGCAGCATGGACCCATGGTTGGCGCTCCCGCACGAGTTCCCTTCACCCGCAACGGGTGATAGCCGACTCCGCCAGGCCGCGGGGACGGCGCGGCTGCCTCACCCGAGTCAGGTGAGGCAGCCGCGCGCCGACGGCGTTGCGATGGTGCGGTGAGCAACCCCGCGTACGCCACCGACGGCCGACCCAAGGGCCGATGCTGACCTGGCTGCGCGAGCGGGTGACTCTGCCTCGCCATCTCTTCGATCGGCGTACGGCTCGACGAGATGCCGCTGCCGGTGCCGTGCTCGGCATCGAGTCGGTCCCGGACGGGCTCGCCAGCGGGCTGCTCGCCGGGGTGAACCCGGTCGCGGGGCTCTACGGCTATCTGTTCGGGCTCGCCGGCGGGGCGCTGTTCACCGGGACCGCCGCGATGGCGATCCAGGGCACGGGGGCGATGGCGATCATCGTCGCCGACGTGGACCTCGACGCGTACGACGACCCGGTGCGGGCGCTCGCCACCCTCTCGATCCTCACCGGCGTCGTCATGATCGTCGCCGGTGCCCTCCGCCTGGGCCGGCTGCTGCGGTTCGTGTCCAAATCGGTGATGACGGGGTTCATCTCCGCGGTCGGGATCAGCATCGTGCTCGGACAGCTCGACAACCTCACCGGCTACGACTCCCAAGGCAGCAACCGGGTCACCGCGGCGCTCGACCTGCTCCTGCACCTTCGCGGGGTCGACCTCGCGTCCCTGGTCGTCGGCCTGACCACGATCGCCGGCATCCTCGTCCTGCAGCGCACCCGCCTGGGCGCGACCGGACTGGTCGTGGCCGTCGCCGCCGGCTCCGCGCTGGCTGCCGTGCTCAACGCGCAGGGAAGCGACACCGTGGCGCTGGTCGCCGACGTCGCCGAGGTCCCCAACTCCCTGCCGCTCCCGGTCTTTCCCGACCTGTCGGCCACGCTCGACCTCCTCCTCCCCGCCGCAGCACTCGCGTTCGTCGGGATGGTCCAGGGCGCCGGGGTCTCTGCGGGCTTCCCGAACCCGGACGGCACCACCAGCCCCTCGCGCGACTTCATCGGCCAGGGAGCGGGCAACATCGCCTCCGGTCTCTTCCGCGGCGTACCTGTCGGCGGGTCGATGTCGGCGACCTCGCTGGTCGTCGGCGCGGGCGCCCGGAACCGGTTCGCGCTGCTCGTCGCAGCAGCCGTCATGGCCGCCGTCATCGTTCTCTTCGCCGGCGTCGTCGAGCTCGTCGCCATGCCGGCCCTCGCCGGACTGCTGATCGTGGTCGGCGTCGGCACCGTCAAGCCGGCCAAGCTGATCGCGGTCGGCAGGACCGGGCCGGTGCCGCTGACGGTGATGCTGACGACACTGGTGCTCACCTTGCTGATGCCGTTGCAGTACGCCGTGCTGGTCGGTGTCGGGCTCTCGGTGCTCCTCTTCGTGATCGGCCAGTCCTCACGGCTGGTGACGCGCCGGCTGGTGATGGGCGCGGACGACCGGGTCATCGAGACCAACCCGCCGGGGAGCCTCGGCGAGCGCGAGGTCGTGGTGCTCCAGCCGTACGGGCCGATCTTCTTCGCCACCGCCAACTCGCTGCGCTCGCAGATGCCGGACCTGACACCGGCCTCACGCAGGTCCGTGGTGATCCTGCGGCTGCGTGGCGCCGACGATGCCGGCGCCACCCTGCTCGAGGTGCTGGGGACGTACGCCGCCGAGCTCACCGAACTCGGCAGCAGGCTGGTGATCGTCACCGACAACGAGCGGCTGGTGCGCCAGCTGCAGATCGACGACACGCTCGGCTCGGCAGGTTCCCTCTACCAGGGCACCGCGGTGATCTGGGAGGCGACCCGCGAAGCCTACGACGATGCCGTCGCCTGGGTGGCGCAGGACACCGAGGAGGCCGGCGACCGGGGGTGGCCGTCGACCGGGCGCACCTACCGCGACCCGCACGAGGGCGACTGGCCGCCGGACCAGATGGCCCTCTAGACCGAGCTGTTCGCAAGAATCCGCTCGTCATCTCGAGGACGTTCCCGAAAATGATCTGACCCCGGTCACCTGAAATAGGTGATCCTTCTCAAATTTATGCCGTTTACTTTGATTAGCATCGCAGGATGACCGGACGGGTATGCCGTTCATCTACGGCACGGTGACGCTCATCAGCACTCTCCCCCCAACGAGCACACGACGCCGACGTGGCACCTGAGCTCTGACCGAGGGGAGAGGTTGTGCAGCGCAGCAGGCCGGCGCCCGCTACAGACCCGACGACAGCAGGACCCGCACCGATGCCGCGCCGTGAGGCGGCGGCGGTGATACCCGCGCCCAGGGACGGGGACGCCGCAACCAGCGCACCCTGGCCCCGCCTCCCGAAGGTCTACGTGCCACGCCGCTCGCTGTGGGCCGACCTCGACCGCTCCGCCGATGCCGCGATCACCCTGCTGATCGCACCCGCCGGCGCCGGCAAGACCCTGGGGGTCGCCGGATGGCTGCGGCAACAGACCGACGACGGAGCTCCCCGCGCCCAACGCTGGGTGGACGCCGACGGCACGATGACCCCCGACCAGCTCTCCGCGATGCTCGACGAGGCAGCTGAGGGAACGCCCCCTCGCATCGTCATCGACGACGCACACCTGCTTCGTGCCGCCACGCACCGGATGCTCAACGAGCGGCTCAACGACGATCCCGACTCGATGAGGTTGGTGATGATCAGCCGTTGGGACCTGCCCTTCACCAGGCTCGTACCGGAGCTGCTCGGCAACTTCTCGGTCGTGCGGGGCAACGTGCTCCAACTGAGCGACGCCGAGGCCGAGGCGCTCATCGTCGAGCACGCCCGCACCCAGTCCAGGCCCGTCATCGACGCCATCGTCCAGCAGGCCCGCGGTTGGTGTGCAGCGGTCGTCCTGGCGGCCAGGTCGGCCCATGCGAGCCCTCCGGGCAGGGCGGGCGAGTCCGCTTTCGAGGACGGCACCATCGGCCTCGGTGACCGGGTGGCGAGCGAGGTCTTCGCCTCGCTGTCCGCACGCGCGAGGCATCTGCTGCTGTGCACGTCCGCCGAGACGCTGGTGACCGCCAGGACCGCCGCGCATCTCTCCCAGAACCCGAGCGCCGGAGAGACGCTGACCGAGATGGAGAGCACCGGGCTGCTGGTGACCCGCGCGGTCCCGCTCGTCCCCGATGCCGGGGGCGAGGAGGCCTACCGGATCCATCCGCTGCTCGCCGAGGTCGTACGCCGCCGGCTGGTCGCCGGCGGGGTCGACGTCGCCCGGGCGCGATCGACGGTCGTGCGTGCCGTCCGGATCGACCGCACGCGCGGCGAGGCGAAGGGTGCGCTGCGCCGGCTCGAGGCCGTCGGTGCCTACGAGGAGATGGCGCTCGTGCTCGCCGACGACGGAGTCAGGACGGCGATGCGGGGCGACGGCGACCGCCTCCGCACCTTCGCACGCAACCTCGCCGAGCACGTCGAGACGACCCCGAGGGCCTGGTTCGCGCTCGCGGTCGAGGCCTGGCTCGACGGCGACGTACCCGAGGCCGAGCACTGGCTCGACAGGTGCCTGGCGGAGTCGGCGACGATGTCGGAGGAGGAGCTCGCCTGCATCGGGCTGATGCGGGCACGACTCGGCCTCGAGCCCCTGCGAGCCGCGGCCGACCGGGCTGCGGAGGTGGTCCGAGGCACGCACGGCGCCGGCGGCGAGGCCGACATCCTGCCGCAGCTGCTCATCGAGCTCGGCGTCACCCAGAGCTGGCTCGGTCAGCTGCTGGAGGCGGAGCAGAGCCTGACCTCGGCAGTCGGGCTCGCCCGCACCTGGGACATGCCGACGGTCGGGGCCGAGGCCTCCAGCCATCTGGCGATGACGGAATACATGCTGGGTCGTGAGGCGGCCTGCGGGGAGATCGCCGAAGAGGCCGCCACCCTGCTGGAGCAGGCCGAGCACGGTCGGCCGCACGGCGCCCGTAGCGACTTCACCCGCACCCGGACAGCGCTGGCCGCAGCCCTCGCGCGCAGCGCACGGCTCCCCTGGCTCGAGCTGACACCTCTCGCGGACGCCAGGCTTCATCCCGCAGACCTGTGCACCCGGTTCTGGATGAGGCTCCGGGAGGCACACATCACCTTGTCGGGCCACTCCGTCGTGCGCGCCCGTCAGATCCTCGGCGAGCCGTTGGACCTGCCCGGGGCCTTCCGACTGCCGGACCACCTGCAGGTCACTCTGCTGATCAACCTGGCCGAGCTGGCCGCGCTGGCGACCGACCGACGTTCGCTGAAGTCCGTGGAGGACGAGCTCACCGAGCGCGGGATGAACGGCGAGGCGGCCCTGGCCAGGGCGTTGCGCGCGGACCTCGACGGAAACCGGCGCCTCGCCGCGGACCAGTTCGACGTCGCGGCGCAGCATGCGACCTGGTCCCAGCCGATGACCCGGGGGATCGCGCTCGTCGGGCGCGCGGAGCTGCTCCACGAGCTGGGGGACGTGGACGCGGCGGCCGAACATCTCCAGCAGGTGGCGATCGAGACCGAGGTGCGCCAGAACGCGATCCCGTTCCTCGGCTGGACCCGGCAGGGGACGCCGGTGCAGACCATGCTGGGACGGTTCCCGGCGCTCCGGCCGCATCGCTGGGTCGGCCGGATCTCGGCCGGCATCACTGACATGCCCAGCCTGACGACCTACTTCGACCAAGGCACGCCGCGACCGACCGAGGCGGTCGACGAGTCGGCCGGGCCGCTTCCCGGGCTGAGCGCCCGGGAACGGGACGTCCTTCGTGAGCTCGCCCGCGGATCGACGTACGCCGACATCAGCGCCGCGCTCTTCGTCTCCGAGAACACGGTGAAGACCCACGTCAGCAGTCTGTACGCCAAGCTCGGGGCCTCACGGCGTAGCGAGGCGCTGGCCGTGGCGCGGAGCCTGAACCTCATCTGAGGCTCGCGCCGGCCTGCGCAGCAACTTCGACACGGAGCCGGCCGAGGCGATCGATCTCGCTCTCGGCCGGACTGCCGTGTTCGCGGGGTCCCGGACCTCGCTCGTAGTGAATCTCAGCTCTTGGCCTCGGAACGTAGGCGGAACGCCATCACGACGGCGATGATGCCGACGGCAATCAGCCAGATGCAGGAGACCAGCAGCAGTGCGCCCAGCGACAGCTCCGGGTTGATGAGGAGCACTGCGCCGGCGAGGACCGTGATGACACCGGCAGTGATGTCCCACGCCCGTCGCCCGGGGGCCGGCCGGAGGATGGCGCCGATGATGTCGACGACGCCTCCGATGACCCACCAGACCCCGAGCAGGATGGTGACGATGAGCAGCGTCTGGACCGGGTCCCGCAGGAAGAGCAGGCCGACGACGATCGCCAGCGCCCCCGAGAAGCCGACGACCGCTCGCAGACCGCCGTCCATGGACCTGCCGGCCACCGCTGCGATGAGCCGGAACACTCCCGACACGATGATCTGGATCGCCACGATCACCGCGACGACGACGATCGTCTGCTTCGGCCAGACCGCCAGGATGATGCCGAGTGCCGTGGAGACCAGACCGTAGGCCAGGACCAGGCCCCAGTAGTCCCCGAGGCCCTCGAACACGGAGCCGGAGCCCACCGGACGGTCCTGGGTCGGTGTGGCCACGTACGGATCCTGGCCGGCACCCGAGCTACGTACGTCGGGGCCCGGAGGCTCCGAGCCGGAGACGTCGCGGCCCGGGATGTCGGAGCTGGCCATCTCAGAGCTCGGCACGACTCGACATCAGCTGCGCGAGCGACCAGATGACGAAGATGTAGAGCGCCAGCATCGCGAGCGCCCAGAACGGGTAGTAGGGCATGAAGGCGAACGCGGAGATCGAGCCGATGACCGCGATCACGATGCCGGCGATACGGGCCCACGTCTGTCCGAGGAGCAAGCCGACGCCGACGGCGATCGCGATCGCGCCCAGGACGATGTGGATCCAGCCCCAGGCGGTGAGGTCGAACTGGTAGACGTAGTCGATGCCTTTGACGTAGACCTTGTCCTCGGCCACGGCAGCGATGCCGGTGAGGATCTGGAAGATGCCTACCGTCGTGAGGATGGTGCCTGCGAAGATCGCGCCGGAGAAGGCGAAGGCGGTCTTGACCGGAGAGTCGTAGCCTCCGCCTTGTGGTGTGGTGGTGCTCATGATGGGGTACTCCCTGTAGTCGTGAGCGGTTTTCTCGTCGACCCGCTTCAGTGCACCAGAAGTTAGGCCGCTTCGGCCCCGGCGGGCTCACCCGCAACGGGCGATCCTCCGGCGCCGAAGACATCGCGCAGCGCTGCTTCCTGGCCGTCGGTCAGGTCGGTGAAGATCGGGTCGGACGGCAAGCGCCCTCCGATCGCGTCCCTGACCGAGTCGACGACGCTGTCCGTGGTCAGCACGAACAGGGCCGAGGTCCCCGGGGTGACCCGGTCCCGGACCCTGTTGATGAAGCCGTCCTCGATCCCGACGGCGCTCAGCGCGTCCGAGACCAGCCCGGTGGCGGTGCCCAGGGCGGCGCCGAGCAGCGGCACGAAGAAGATGAAGCCGAGCAGAAGACCCCAGAAGGACCCGCCCAACGCTCCCCCGCCTGCACCCGCACCTGGATGCAGCTCGGTCGTCCTCAGCTTCGTGCCGCTCGACGGCCAGGAGAGCGCCGCGGCGTCGTGGAGGTCGATGCGGCCCTCACGAGCCAGCTCTTCGAGCGCATGCATGGTCTCCTCGGCGCCCTCAGGCGTGTCGAAGCTCCACACGGTCAGAGTTCCTGTCGGCATGTCCTCCCCCGCTCCTGGTGTCCGTCAGCCGAGCAGCTGCTGCTTTGCGGCTGCGAACTCCTCGTCGCTGAGCACCCCTTGGTCGTGCAGCTGACCCAGCTGGGTCAGCTGCCCGATCAGGTCGCTCTGCGCCGGTGCCGCCGGTGCCACCGGTGCGGGCGCCGGCGGAGGCGGCTGGGCCGCGGCGTACTGCTGCTGCTCGTACGCCTGTGCCTCGGCCTGCTCCTGGGCTCTGGCCGCCTGCCGGCGGTTGACGGCGTTCGAGGTGGCGGTGGCTGTGCCGGCGATGACTGCCGTACGTGCGGCGGCACCGATGAGACCGGGCCGGCCGATGCGTCTGCGCAACATGAGGTGACTCCTTCTCTAGCGGGCGGCGGAGGCGAAGGCGGCGTCGACGTCCTCGGGTGGCACCCGCAGGAACAGCTCGACCTCGGCGCCGACGCTCCGGATGCGCCCGACGGCCTCCCGCGCCCAGACCTGTTCGTAGACGACCGCGAGGCCGGCCTGTCCGGGCTCGAGGGCGGTGGCGAACGTCTCGATGTCGGCGTCGCTCAGCAGGTCGTTGGCGTCGATCTGAAGCCCCGACAGCTCCGCAGGCAGACCCTCCGCCTCTTCCAGGTCGAGGGCCCGGAAGCTGCCGCCGGTGTCCTTGGCCATCAGTACGCAGTCGATGATCCGGATCACTCCGCTCTCGACAGGTTGCCGAAGCACCGCCGCGAGGTCGCCGAGCTCGACATCCTCCGCCATCGAAAGAAACAGGATCTCGACCGGGCCGCGTTCCATCGTGCCTCCCACGTATCGCGCGCCTGCCGGACGGCAGGACGATTCCGACGCTAGAACGCCTCGCGCCCGTGCTGATCACCCGCATCGGGTGACTTGGGCCGGTTCACTGCGGCCGGTCGGAGGGTGGCTCCTGCGACGCGACCACCGCGGCGTGCGTGGACTCCCCCAGGATCTGGGTGGCCGGCTCGATGTGGACTCCGCTGAGCCGTTGGAGCGTGCCGTCCGCCGACCAGCGCTCGACCAGGTCCGGGTCGACCCCTGACAGATACAGACGCGCGCCCGCTCCGTCCAGGTCCCGGGCGTAGTCCCCCACGACCTTCAAGAACGTGGCGCCCAGCGTCGTACGCCCTCGCAGCCGCAGCACCACCGCGGTGGGCGCCTCCCCGCCCTGGTCCGGCTCCGGAGCTTCGGGCGGGAGCGGCAGCCGACGCTGCAGCGTCCTCGCCCCGGCATAGAACAGCGAGCCGTACGCCTCGAGCACGACGAGCTCGCCACGCCTCAGCGTCCTCGGCACCGGGCTCTCGATGAAGCGCCCCTCCTCGTCTCGCTCGATGCGTACGAGCCTGAGGTCCAGGGAGTCCTGTCGCAGCTGCAGCAGGAGCGAGGCGATCACGCCGATGCCGACCGCCTGCGCGACCGGCAGCAGGAGGACGGCGACGAAGGTCGCCGTCATCGCGACGGCGGGGATGACACCGGTCCGCGCGACGGCCACCACCTCACGGGGATGGATGGACGCGGCGCCGGCGTAGATGAGCACGGCGGCGAGGGTCGGCATCGCGACCTCGCCGACGACACCGGAGAGGAGCACGAGGATCACCACCATCCAGATGCCCGCCCAGATCGCGCCCCAACGGGAGACGGCGCCGGCCGTCGCGTTGAGGGCCGTCTGGCCCACGGACCCGCCGACCGGCTGGCCGCCGAAGAACCCCGAGGCGACGTTCGCGAGACCCTGTGCGGTGAAGTCGCGGCGCATCGAGGACCTGCTGCCGTCGAGGTTCGGGACGGCCTCGGCCACTCCCGCGCCCTGGATGAGCACGAGCGCAGCGATGGCGATCCCACCGGTCACCATGTCCATGTCGAGCAGGCTCAGGTCGGGCAGCTGCGGGACGGGCAGGCCCTGCGGGATCTTGCCGGAGTCCTTGACCCTGACGACGTCAGCCCCCGTGACCAGGACGGAAAGGGTCGGCAGGACGAGCGCGACCAGCGACGAGGCCACCGCCAGCCGGGTCGGAGCCAGCACCAGCAGCAGGAGCAGCGCACCCAGCCCGGTCGCGACGGTGGGCAGACTGCTCTCGTCGAGCCGGGTGAGGAGGTCCCACGCCTTGGCCGCGGCGAAGGGTCCCTCGGCGTCGACGCCGGCGATGTCCGGGAGCTGACCGAGCACGATGTTGACCGAGACGCCGGTGAGGAAGCCGAGCATCACCGAGTAGGACACGAACCTGATGTAGCGGCTCAACCTCAACAGTGCGGCCAGGAGCATCACCCCGCCCGCGACGATCGTCAGCAGCAGCATCGCCGCCGACCGGTCGTCGGCGTCGTGACCGGCCAGGACCGAGCCCGCGGCCAGCGCCGAGGCGCTGGTGGTCGTGACCACCATCATCCGGGTCGAGGAGGTCAGACCACCCGCGATGGGACCGGCGAAGGAGGCGTAGAGCCCGTGGGTGGGGTTGACCCCGGCGAGCACGCTCGACGCCATCCCGTCGGGCACGCTGGCGATGGCCCCGGGCAGCCCGGCGACGAGGTCGCGACGCCAGTGACGCTTCTGCGGGGTGATCTCCCGGACCTCTCTCCGCAGCACTCGTTGCGCACGTGCCTGGGTGCGACGCAGCGACCCCGCGTAGAGCCGCCGCAGCGACGTACGACCGTCCGGGTCGGGTTCCATGTCGCCCTTGGCCACCGGCGCTCCAATCCAGGCAGGAGGAAGGCGTACGGACGTCGCGCCCACGCCGTCAACGCATCCTCCACCGGCGGGGTGAACCCAGGCTCACCCCTTCCGGGCGATCCAGGAACGGGCCCGGCGTAGCAACCTCACCGATCGTGGCCAGACTCATCGCTCCGTCGTTCAGCGGCTACTCGCCGTCCTGGATCAGGTCCGACGTCCTCGCCGGGCTCACCGTCTGGGCCGTGCTCGTACCGGAGTCGTTGGCGTACGCCACCATCGCCGGCGTGCCGCCGGTCGTGGGCCTCTACGCGGCCGTTCCTTCCCTGGTGCTCTACTGCCTGCTCGGCTCCTCGCGTCATGTGATCGTCGCGCCGATGTCGGCGACCGCGGCCCTCTCAGCCGGGATCGTGGCGGACTTCGCGTCCGGTGGGGCCGACGTCGTCGCGCTCACCGCCGGCCTGGCGATCGCGACGGGCATCGTCGCGCTCATCGCCGGCCTGCTCCGCCTGGGCTTCCTCGCCGCCTTCATCAGCGAGCCGGTCCTGCGAGGCTTCATCATCGGGCTCGCGCTGACGATCATCATCGGGCAGCTCCCGTCGCTGGTGGGCGTGAAGAAGGGCTCGGGCAACTTCTTCGAGAAGACCTGGGACCTGCTGCTCCAGCTGGGTGACGTCGACCCCCTGACCATCGCCATCGGAGTGGGCAGCCTCGCCGTCCTGCTCGTCCTGCGGCGGCTGGTGCCGCTCCTTCCCGCCTCCCTGTTCGTGGCGCTGTTCTGCATCGGGCTCACCGCCCTGCTCGACCTCGACAACCACGGGCTCGCCATCGTGGGCCACATCGACGCCGGCCTGCCCACCGTCGGGTTCCCGGACGTGTCGGCTCCCGAGTTCCGCGACCTCCTCGCGGCCGCGGTCGGCGTGATGCTCGTCGGGTTCGCGGAGGGCCTGGGCGCCGCCAAGACGTACGCCGCCAAGAGCGGCTACGACATCGACCCGAACCGCGAGCTGCTCGGTCTGGGTGTCTCCAACCTGGGCGCCGGCCTGGCCAGCGGCATGGTGGTCAACGGCTCGCTGTCCAAGACCGCCGTCAACGGATCGGCCGGCGCGAAGTCGCAGATCTCGGCGGTGACCGCCGCCGTGCTCACGCTGCTCACCCTGCTGTTCATGACCCGGCTCTTCTCCGACCTTCCCGAGGCCACGCTCGCGGCGATCGTGATCGCCGCGGTGATCGAGCTCGTCGACATCGCCGCGTTGCGCCGACTGTGGCGGATCCGGACCGGACGGCTCACCAAGGTCTACCAGCTCACCGCCCGCGCCGACTTCGTGGGCGCCGTCGCGGCGCTGGTCGGCGTGCTCGTCTTCGACACCCTGCCCGGTCTCGTGATCGGCATCATCGCCTCCGTGGTCCTGCTCATCGCGCGGACCTCGCGGCCGCACATCGCGCCCCTGGCCCCCGTCGACGGTCCCGAGAACGGCAGCACCTCGCGGCACCGGGGCCTGTGGGTGGACCAGATCCGCAACCCGGCGTACGCGGGGGTCCCGGGCTTCCTGGTGGTCAGGGTCGAGGCGTCCCTGCTGTTCGCGAACGCCGACTACGTGCGCGAGCGGGTCCGCGAGCTCGCCGCGGACGTGCCGGGCCTCCGGCTGGTCGTGCTCGACGGACGGGCCACGCCGTCGATCGACGTCACCGCCACCGCGATGCTGACCCAGCTCCGCTCCGACCTGCGGCGGCTCGGCGCCGACCTGGCGCTCGCCGGCGACGTGGGCCAGGTGCGCGACGTCCTGACCAAGGCCGCCGAAGAGGGCGAGCCGCCGATCTACCCGACCGTCGAGGCCGCCCTCGCGGCGGCGACCGAAGAGGCTGCTACTGAAGAGCCGCCGTCAGGCGCATGACGTTGTCGACGTACGCGGCCCCGCGCCCGCGTCGCGACCATTCCGCGGCGCCGAGGTCGCTCGACCTCTCCCGGTAGTCGTCGAGCACGCGCTGCAGGTCGTCGACCACCTGCTCGCTCTCGAGCAGCACGATGACCTCGTAGTTGAGCGCGAAGGAGCGGTAGTCCATGTTCGAGGAGCCGACGACGGCGATCGTGTCGTCGACCGTGAAGAACTTGGTGTGGAGGACGTACGGCGCCGGGTAGAGCCGGATCCGGACACCGGCGTCGAGGAGGTCGGCGTAGTAGGAGCGCTGAGCGTGGAAGACCATGAACTGGTCGGCGCCCTCGTTCACGAACAGCTCGACCTCGACACCCCGCTGGGCGGCGGTCGTGACGGCGTAGAGAAGCGACTCGTCCGGCACGAAGTAGGGGCTGACCAGGCAGATCCGCGACTGCGCGCCGTAGATCAGTGTGTTGAACAGGCGCAGGTTGTTCTCGGTCACGAAACCGGGACCGCTCGGCACGACCTGGCACGCCACCTTCTCGGCGGCTCGTGCCGTCTGCTCCAGCTCCACAGGCGCACGCGGGAGGAGCATGTCGCGGATGCTCTCGGCGGTCTCGGCGTACCAGTCGGTCGCGAAGACGACTGCCAGGTCCCGCACCGCCGGCCCCTCGATCCGGATCATCAGATCGACCCACTCGCGCCCCGCCTTGTGGTTCTTCGGCTTGTTGTAGCCGGGCTCGATGAGGTTCTGCGAGCCCGCGAACGCCACCACGCCGTCGACGACGAGGATCTTGCGGTGGTTGCGCAGGTCCGGACGGCGGAGCTCACCGCGCATCGGCCGGACCGGCAGCATCGGCGCCCACTTGATCCCGGAACCCTCGAGCCGCGCCAGCATGTCCTGGTGGCCGGGGATGCCGCGCGAGCCGAGGTGGTCGAAGAGGAAGCGCACCTCCACCCCGCGGGCGACCGCGTCGACCAGTGCGTCGAAGAAGTCGCTGGTGGACTCGTCCCAGGCCGAGATGTAGAACTCCACGTGCACGAACCACCGGGCACCGCGTACGACCTCGGTCATGGCCGCGAACGTCCGCGCATAGTCAGGATGGACCTCGATCCGGTTGTCCCCGGTCAACGGCAGGGATCCCAGGCGCTCGTTGAGCCGCACGGCGCCGCCCGTGGGGCCCGCCGGAGCCGTCTGTGCTGCCGGGTCGTACCTGATCTCGGCGCTGACCAGCTCGTTGACCTGCCGCTGCCAGGCCCGGCGCTTGCGGCCGACGCTGGTGCTCCCGAAGAGCAGGAACGCGAGCAGACCGAACGCCGGCAGCGCCAGGATGAGGAACAGCCAGGCCAGGCCCGTGGACGGCTTCCGGCCGCCGGGGATCACGCCCAGTGCCACCACACAGACGGTGATGTGGGCGAGGACGAGAACTGCGCTGAGGAGGCTCGCGACCCAGGTCGACCCGTCCATCACAGCGACCCGACGCCATCGCCGACCATCTTGACCCCGAGCACGACGAGGAGGACGGTCATGATGGCGGCGTTGTGGGCGATCATCCAGGCCTTGATGCCCTCCAGCATCCGGGCCGCGCGCTCGCCTGCCATCAGGTAGATCCCGAACGGCACCAGCACGCCCAGGCTGGCGACGAAGGTGAAGACCGCCATCGCCACGATCCGCTCGCCGGTCACCGCTGTCGCCGTCGCGATCGTGCTGGCCGCCGAGACCACGAGCAGCAGGTTCTTGGGGTTGACCGATCCCAGGAGTACGCCCGTGCCGAACGCCTTGAACGCGTTGAACTCGTCCAGCGCCGACATCCACGACGGCGTCGGTGCGGGCTCCCCCGCCGCCGGCCTGCCCCGCCAGCTGCGTACGGCGAGCAGGAGGAGCAGAGCTCCGAGGACGATCTTCAGCAGTGACGCCCAGGTCGGGGTGTCCGCGTCTCCCGATCCGGCCGCCCCGACCAGCAGCGCGACGAGCGTGCCGAGCACGAAGATGCCCGACAGCCACCCGGCGACGAAGGCCGCCCCGTTGGAGCCGGCGCGGCGGCTGACCAGCATGAGGACCAGTGCGACGATCGGCATGGGGCTGATGAGCACACCCACGGCGATCGGCAGAGACTCGCCTATTGCTTCACCCATGGCCAGACTTCAGCGCGGCCGGCGGCCGCCGGCCTCACCTGCTCCGGGTGAGAAAGGTTCGCACCCGCCGCACGAGCCAGGCGATGACCGGGTCCTCGACGAGCAGCCGGCCGAGCAGCGCACCGCCGACGACGATGCCGCCGAAGCCGATCAGCCACGTCGAGAGCGCCAGGATCACCCCCAGCATGCCGAACTGCTCGGCGTTCGACTCGACATAGGCGGGCATCAGCCACGCCGAGCCTCGGCTGTAGAGGACCTGCACGACGCCGGTCAGCACCGCGCCCGGGAGCAGCAACCATCCCCGGGTGCGGCCGAACAGCAGCACCCAGCTGCTCCCCCACCACACGACGCACGCGCCCAGCATCTGGAGGAACGGGCGGAAGAGGTCCCCCGGGTCGGTGAGCAGGTTGACGACCGTGTTGACCACGCCGAGGCAGGCCAGCCAGGCGACGACCCAGAGCAGACAGCGACGGGCTCCGCGCAAGCCTCCGACGTGCTCCTGCTCCCAGACCCGCTCGAGCATCCGCTGCACGGCACGACCGAAGGACGTCGCCGACACGATCGTGATCGCCAGGCCCACCGCACCGGTCTCGGAACGCACCTGGTCCAGGTCTACCTCCCCCGAGATCTGGCGTACGGCCTCGTCACCGACTCCGGTGACCTGCGAGACCTGTTCCAGGGCGTTGCCGGTGAGGTGGGGCAAGAAGGCCGCCAGCACGACCAGCATCGGCACCATGGCCAGGAGCGCCTGGGCGGCGATCAGCATGCACCGGTCGATGAACTCGATCCGAATCGTCTCTGTGGCCAGCTTCCGCAGCAGGGGGACGTGGGCGATGAAGGCGTCCACCCGGTCCCGCAGGTCAGCCACGTTCACGTGAGCAGTGTTCCCCGGGGCACGACGACTCACCCTCGCCCGTTTCCGGTGACCGCTCCGGGCACCCGGCCGCTTACCTTGGTCAGACCATCGTCCAGGCCACTCGCTGGAGCCAACCATGAACGAACACATGATCGACGTGATGCGCTCATGACCCGGATCCTCATCCGGGTGGGCTCATCGGTGTCGGACGACGTCATCGAGACCTTCCCCCACCTGACCCGGGCCACGCAGCGGGCCACGACCACGCTGGTCGGTGACCTCGCCGACGCCAAGGAGCTGCAGGGTGTGCTGGACCTACTCAGCTCTTTGGGGGTCGACGTCATCGAGATCGTCACCATCCCCGAGTAGCTCCACCGGGGCGCTTCCCGCGATGAGCGGCATCAGCCAGCGCTTCGCCGGGTCGGACTCCACGAAGACCGCGCGTACGAACAGGGTGAACGGGACCGCCATCACGGCGCCGATCGGGCCCATGATCCACGACCAGAAGATCAGTGACACGAACGTCAGCGTCACCGAGAGGCCCACCGCCTCACCGACGACCTTCGGCTGGATCACCGACTGGATCACCACGTTCAAGAGGCAGTAGACGGCGATGACCGCGAGCATCAGCGAGAGGTCGCCGTCCAGCAGCGCGAGGATCGCCGGTGGGATCAGCCCGATCACGAAGCCGATGTTCGGGATGTAGTTGGTCAGGAACGCGAGCAGGCCCCACACCAACGGTGCCGGAACGCCCAAGAGGTAGAGGGCCAGCGTGTCGAGGGCGGCGACGATCAGCCCGAACACCGTGGAGACCAGCAGGTAGCGACGTGTGCCGACCGAGAACGATGACAGCGCACCGACGATGCCCGGGCGCCGGCGGCTGATCGAGTCCAGCTGGCGTGGCAGCGCCGTCGCGTCGATGGCCATGAACAGGCACAGGGCGATGATGAAGACCATCGTGGACAGCAGCCCGAACATGCCGTTGAGCGCACCCGAGACCACGGAGAGCAGGTTCGAGAGGTCGAACGACTCGATGATCTTGAGCACCTCGTCCGTGCCGATGCCGACCTTGGAGAGCCAGTCGGTCAGATCGTCGACACGCTCCGCAGCAACATCGCCGTAGGTGCCGAGCAGGGTGGCAAAGCGAGCCACCGCGAGCAGCACGCACACGCCGAGACCGACGATCCCGACGACGACCGCGACGATGGACAGGGCGGTGGCGACGCCGGCCGGGAGACGCCGCGCCAGCCAGTTCCGGGCCGGGTGGACGACGATGGTCAGCACCATCGCGAGGAACAGCGGTCCGATGATGCCGCTGGCTGCCTTCAGCCCGGCCACAAGGATCACCACCGCCGCGGCTCCCAGCAGGACCGCCAGGACTCTGAACTGCGGTGGCCAGCTCGTGGCCGTGTTTTCCGGGCTCTGTGTCCAGGGGCTCACGGCACCCATGGTCCAGCCCGCCCGGCCCGGCTGTATCGCCCGATAAGGGTGAGCGCGACGACTCTGCTGTGGTCATCTTCGCCGTGGTATCCGGGCCCTTTGCCCCCTTACTTGATCGATGAGCCACTGATTGGATGGTTGCCGGTAAAGTCATCTCGGAGATAGGAAAAGCGAAAGTTTGCGGATGTTAGAGACCGGTTCTCGCGCCTACGTGGCGCCGACAAGGCTGCGAGTTCCGCGGATACTGCCCACGTTCGTCAGCCGGGACCGATTGGTCGAGGATGCCGTCGGCCGATGCCGGTTCACCCTGGTCTGCGCTCCCGCCGGCTATGGGAAGAGCCTGCTCGTGGCCGACTGGGCCGCCCGCGCTGCTACCCGCGGGGAGCCGGTGGCCTGGTTGTCGCTTCACCAGCAGGACGACAGGCCCTACGAGTTCTGGTCGGCGCTGATCGAGGCCCTCGTCCGGGCCGGGCTGCCTGGGAGGACCGAGCAGCTCGACGGGCTGACCCCGCCCCGGCAAGGGACGGAACCGAGGTTCGTCACCAAGGTCGTCGAGTCGCTCCTGGTCGCAGGCGTGCGCTGGATCGTGCTGGATGACGTACATCTGCTCCACGACGACGAGGTGCTGCGCGGGCTCGACATCCTTCTCGGCGAGCTGCCGCCCGAGGTGGGGCTGGTGATGGCGTGCCGGTCCGAACCGTCACTGGGGCTCCACCGGCTGCGCCTCGACGGGTCGCTCTCGGACGTACGCGGCAAGGACCTCGCCTTCACCGACGGCGAGGCGCTGGAGCTGTTCGCGGCCAGCGACCTGTCGATGACGGCGGACGCGATCTCCGATCTCGTCGGCCTGACCGAGGGCTGGGCCGCCGCGCTGCGGATGGCCGTGGTCGCGGCCATGGTCGGCGACGGTGACCCCGCCGAGGTGGTCGCGTCCTTCGACGGCGACGTCCGCTCGGTGATCGAGTACGTCCTGACCGAGGTCGTCCACCGGCTCGACCCGGAGCTGGTCGAGTTCCTCTACGCGACCTGCGCTCCCCACCACCTGTCCATCGACCTGGCTGCCCACCTCTCCGGCAGACCCGACGCCGGTGCCCTGCTCGACCAGCTGTGCGCGGCCAACGCGCTCGTCAGCCAGTCGGGCGACTCGACGTGGTTCCGCTACCACGCACTCCTGCGGAGCTGCCTGCTCGCCGCCCTGGCCCGTCGTGACGTCGCCGCCCCGGCACACCAGCACCGGGACACCGCCGTCTGGCTCGACGCCCACGGCGAACCTGCGACCGCGCTCCGGCATGCGGCCCGGGGCGGGGACCGGGAGCTGCTCGACCGCCTGCTCCGCGCGAACGGGCTCCAGATGGTCCTCTCCGGCCGCGCCGATCTCGTTCGCCAGGCCATCGCTTCCCGCGACGGGCTCGGCACCGACCATCGGGTCGCCGTCATCGCCGCCCTGGCAGCGCTCGACGTCAACGACCTCCCGGCGGCCGACGACGCCCTGAGCGCCGCATCGGCCGGCGAGAAACCGTCCGAACCCACGCACCGAGCGATGCTCGCCGCAGCCGTCGTCCAGCGGGCCCTCGCTGCGGGCGACGTCGTCGCGGCCCTGCAGGACAGCGCGATCCTCGATGTCGCCATGACGGGTGACAGCGATGTCAACCTGGTCCTCCTCGCCCAGCGCGGACCCGCCCGGATGCGCGCCGGCGACTATCTCGGAGCCATCGACGACCTCCAGCAGGCGCTGGTGCTGGCCCGCAGCCGTCGCTACGACCAGGTCGTGCTCGAGACCATGTCGCAGCTGTCCGGGATGACCGGCGCCATGTGCGACTTCAACGCGTCCCTCGACTGGTCCGACCAGGCCATCGCCTTCGCCACCCGGCACGGCTGGCGGGACTCACCGCGGCTCGCCTACTCCTACCTCGTGGCCGCCTGGACCGCCTTCCAGACGGGAGACCGCCGACGGCAGCTGCTGTTCGCCGAGCTCGGCATGCGAGCTCTGGACGGCGTGAACAACGCAGAGGTCGAGCTCGGCGTACGCGGCATGCACGCGCTGGCGACGTTCGAGGCCACCACGGGACCGGAGCGTGCCGCGGCCGCCGAGACGTTCCGCCGGATCTGGCAGATCGACACCGCCGACCATGTCTCTCCTGCCGCGATCAGCGCCGTCGCTCCCCAAGAGATCCGGGTGGCACTCGCCGTCGGCAGCGAGGACTGGGCGGCCGAGACCGCGGCCCGCATCCGCGGTCAGATGCCGGGTAGCGCCGAGGGCACGATCCCGTACGCCCAGATCCTCGCCGCGACCGGACGGACCCGCGACGCGCTGACCGAGCTCGAGCCGGTGCTCGACGGAACCCGCCCGGCACATGCACCGACGAGCGTCGTCTACGCGCAGGTGCTGGCCGCGGCCCTGGAGTCGTCACTGGACAACGACGTCCGCGCGTTCGACGCGCTCAGGAAGGCGCTCGAGTGGGCGGTCCCCAACAACTTCCGCCGGCCGTTCATCGACCTGTGGCCGCATCTGGAGCCGCTGCTGTCGAGGAACCGCTCACGCTTCGGGCCCGCCGAGGACTTCGTCACGGCTCTGCTCACCGACCACGCCGAGCCGGAGGACGGCAGCATCGCGGTGATCGGCACGCTGCTGAGCGCACGCGAGCTCGACGTGCTCCACGACCTCCCCTCGCGGCTGACGATCCCCGAGATCGCGCGGGCCGAAGGGGTCAGCGAGAACACCGTGAAGACCCACATCCGCTCGATCTACCAGAAGCTCGGGGTCAACACGCGGTCGGCGGCGGTGCGTGAGGCACGCGAGCGCGGACTGATCTGAGTCCGTCTCGCCTGCGAGGCGTCACCGGATCTCGGGGACGGTCGCGCTCCGGGAGACTGCCGATACCAGCGAGCCGATGGCGATACCGATCACCAGATTGATCAGCATCGTGACGAGCTTGGTGTCCAGGCCCGCATCGGACGTGAACGGCCACAGCGCCGCGATGACGGTGGCCAGGCCGACGATCCACCCGAAGAAGGTCCGCGGCTGCGGTGTGGTCAGGAGCAGGACATGGGCGACGGCTGTGGCCAGCAACCCGGCGATCGCTGCCCAGAGGGCGTACCACCAGGTCGAGGCGTCTCCCCAGACCCCGTCGCCCTCGGGGGCGAGGATGGGGATGTCGAAGATGCCCCGGGCGATCACGATGCCGGCGACCGCGAGCAGGGCGGCCACGACCGCGGCGGCGGCGCCGCCCGCCCAGAGCCGGCCGGCGTTGACCGTCGGCTGCAGTCGTCGGGTGGGAGGTTGGTTCATCGCCATGATCAGTCTCCGTCGGTCGGTTCTGTGGTCTCGGCGCGGAGGATCTTCTCGAGCTCCTCGGCGACCTCGTCGTCCAGCTCGGCGTAGACGAGCGTGGGGTTTCCGTGCTTCATGGCCGCGGCGACCGCGTCCGGGTCCCCGCCGCTGCTCAGCACGACGAGCGCGGACTTGCCGGGCCCGAGGTGGCCGGCGACCTCGGTGAGCAGCTCGTCACCGATACCGGCCTGCCTCAGACGTTGAACCGCGGCCGCGGACGCCGCCCCCACAACGGCGCCCGCGACCGGGTTGAACACGAGGATCCCGAGAAGACCACCGACCAACGAGCCCTTGGCTGCGGCCGCCGTCGTACGGTGGCGGAGGTGGCCGATCTGCGGCTCCTCCGCTCCTGGGAACCAGGTGAGCGTGATGGCGTCGTGAACCGTGAGCGCGCCACGCTCCTGCAGGTCCTTGAGCCAGACCTCGGCGTCGGTGGCGCCCATGATCCGGTCGTAGACCCACGCGGTCAGGCTGGCCATGACGTCACTCGGCGAAGACCTCGCGCAGCGCGGTCTCCTGCTCACTGCTGAGGTTGGTGAAGATCAGCTCGCCCTCGTGGCCCTTCATCGCCTCGTGCACCTTGTCGATCACCGCGTCGGAGGTCATCAGGAACAGTGCCGAGGTGCCGGGAGTGACCTGGTCGCGGACCTTGTTGATGAAGGCGTCGTCGATGCCGACGTCGGTCAGCGAGCCGGTCAGGGCGCCTGTCGCTGCGCCGACCGCTGCTCCCAGCAGCGGTACGAAGAAGATGAGTCCGAAGAGCATGCCCCAGAAGGTGCCGCTCATCGCCCCCATGGCCCTGGTGCTGGTCAGCTGCTTGGTCTTCGGCTTCTTCTTGCCGACCTCCCAGTGCACGGTCGCGGCGTCCTCGAGGACGATGAGCCCCTGCTTGACGAGATCCTCGAGGTTCTTCACGGCCTGGTCTGCGCCTTCGGTCGTGTCGTACTTCCATACCGTCAGGGTCGCCATGTCCGATCCTTGCTGTTGTCGACTGCGTTCGTCCTCGACGATCCCGGCACGGCCGACGCCCAGCATCACCCGAATTCGGTGAACCACGGTGCCGGTGCGGTTCGTAGCGTGCCGTACGTGAGCAGTCGAGGAAGACCATGACAAGGGTCCTGATCAGGGTGAACGGAGAGCTCTCCCAGGAGCTTCAGAAGGCGTTCCCCCAGCTGGCCGTCCAGGCGCATCGCGAGCAGTCGACGCTCACCGGCGATGTTCCCGACCAGGAGGCTCTGCAGGGCGTCCTGCACGCGCTGCGCGCCGACGACATCGACGTCATCGAGGTCGTCACCATCCCCGACTGACCCGACTCGGCCCGACGGTCCGGTGACCCGCCCAGTCGGCGCGAACTGACAAGATTCCCCGCCGAGTCGGCTCGTCTTGACGAGCCGACTCGGCGGGGAATTCGGTCAGGATGAGCCGACTCGGCGAGTCAGTCGAAGATCGTCTCCCAGTCGCGGGCCATGCTGATCACGGTCCAGCCCAGGCGGGCGCCTACCTCGGTGATCGGCTCGGGCTCGGTGAAGGTCTGGGCGGTGCTGACGTAGGAGAACTCGCGCTCGGCGTCGTCGTGGTCGACGAGCAGTGCGAGCGTCGGGCCATCGCCGGTCGCCGCCCACTCCAGCATCTCTCGGTCGCCGCCGGAGTTGCCGACGGCGAGGATCGGGCGCCGCCCCAGCTGGGACTGGATGTTCGACACCTTGGCGGTGCCCTCGTTGGCGGCACCGACCAGGCGCCCCGACCGGCTCAGGCGCGGCGGGTCCGGGGCGTAGTCGTACTCGATGAGCGTGCCCACCACCGCCTCGGGCGGCACTCCGTAGAGCTCCTGGCTGACGGCGCGGACGAACTCGGTCCCTCCCCCGGTCACGACGGTCACCGAGAAGTCGCGGCGCCGCAGCTCGTCGATGAGCTCGAGCATCGGTACGTAGGTGCAGGTCCGATGCGGCCGCTTGAGAGTCGGGTGGTCGGCGCGAGCCATGAACTCGCGGGTCCGCGCGGTGAAGTCCTGGGGCGAGAGACCGTCGAAGAGGCCGGTGAGCGCCATCGCGATCCGCTCCAGCCCGATGTCGCCGATCGCCTGCTGGTCACCCGAGAGCAGCGCCGCGAACTCCGCCTGCTCCTTGATCGACGGGTCGGCCGCCGCGCTGGTGCGCAGCGCGTCGAGGAAGAAGTCGAGCTGGACGTAGGACGGACGCTCGCACCACAGGGTGCCGTCGTTGTCGAAGCAGGCCATCCGGTCGATCACAGGCACGTCCTCGGAGGCGTCGAGGAAGGCCAGGACGGCGTCGCGGGTGGCCCCCGGACGCCAGGACGGCAGCAGTTGGTCGCTCACGGTGTCTCCTTCGGTTGCTGGGTCCCGGGGCGGCGTACGCATCGAAAACCCATGTGGCTGGTGCCGGTGTCGACCATCTGCGGGCGCCGGGCCGCCGGCCGGTAGCGCAGGCAGTAGGTGTCGGCGCACAGGTGCGAGCCGCCCTTGACGACCTTGCGGGCGATCCGGAACTGCGGCTGCGCGGGATCGAAGCTCTGCTCGGCGTCGCCGCCGCGCGGGTCGACGGGTACGCAGCACGGCTTCGCGACCTCGTCGGGGTGTCGGTCGGTCCACCAGTCGCTGGTCCACTCCCACACGTTGCCAGCCATGTCGAAGAGCCCGAAGCCGTTGGCCGGGAAGCTCCCGACCGGGGAGGTGCGGGAGAAGCCGCTCTCGCGGGTGTGCCGCCACGGGAAGTCCGGTCCGTCCCAGGTGTTGGCCATGATCCGGCCCTCCGGGCGCGGCTCGTCGCCCCAGGTGAAGGCGGCTCCTTCGAGTCCGCCGCGGGCGGCGTACTCCCACTCGGCCTCAGTGGGCAGGTCAGCGCCGGCCCAGGAGGCGTACGCGAAGGCATCTTCCAGCGCGACGTGGACGACCGGATGGTCGGGCCGGCGTTTGACCGAGCTGCCCGGACCCTCCGGCGCCGACCAGCACGCCCCCGGCGTCCAGGTCCACCACTGGCTGACGTGCCGGAGGTCGACCGGCCCGGGGGTCGGCGTGAAGACGAGCGAGCCCGGCTGCAGGTTCTCCGGCGGCGCGCCGGGGAAGTCGGCCGGGTCGACCGGCCGCTCGGCGACGGTGACGTAGCGGGTCTTGCGCACGAATCTCGCGAACTGCTCGTTGGTGACCTGGTGCGCGTCGATGGAGAACGCCCCGACCCGCACGCGGTGGGTCGGGGCCTCCTCCGGATAGTGGTCGTCGGAACCCATCGTGAAGGTGCCGCCGGGCAGGTCCACGACCGGGTGCCTGGACATGAGCTGGCTCGTCATCAGCTGCTCGGCATGCCGGCCTTGAGCTTCTCCATCAGCTGGTCGACGCTGAACGTCGCCGGCGTCTGCCGGGGCGGGAACTCGATCAGCGAGGACAGCATCTCCGCGACGTACGTCTGCGCCGGGATGAGCAGCCAGACGTGGTCGAGCATCCAGTCGAAGTAGGAGTTCGACGTGCCCTCGGCCTTCTCGAACGGGTCGAGCCGCAGGTTGTAGATCTTGGGAGCTCGCAGCTCCACCAGCGGGTCCAGCCAGATCGCCAGCGTCCCGGTCCGGCGCTGCTCGAGGAAGATGAACTTCCAGTTGTCGAACCGCATGCCCGCGAGGTCGCCGTCGTCGGTGACGTAGAAGAAGTGCTTGCGCGGGCTCTCCTCGGCCTCGCCGGTGAAGTAGTCGAGCTGGTTGTGGCCGTCCAGGTGCACCTTGTAGGTCGTGCCCGCCAGCTCGGTCCCGGTCTTGAGCCGGTCGGCGATGTCGGTGTCGCCGGCGGCGGCGAGCAGCGTGACGAACCAGTCGTTGTGGCTGACGATGCCGTTGCGTACCTCGCCTGCGGGGATGCGGCCGGGCCAGCGGACCATGGCCGGCACCCGGTAGGCGCCCTCCCAGTTGGAGTTCTTCTCGTTGCGGAACGGGGTCATGCCGGCGTCGGGCCAGCTGTTCATGTGCGGGCCGTTGTCGGTGGAGTACATGACGATGGTGTTCTCGGCCAGCCCGTTCTCGTCGAGGAAGTCCAGGACCGACCCGACCAGCTCGTCATGGTCGACCATCGTGTCGTGGTATTCGGACTGCCACCGTCCGGCCTTGCCGCGGCTGCCGTCCTTGATGTGGGTCCGGAAGTGCATGTGGGTGGTGTTGAGCCACACGAAGAACGGGGTGTCGTTCGAGCTGGCGTCGCTCATGAACCGCAGCGCCTCGGGGGCGATCTCGTCGTCGATCGTCTTCATCCGCTCCTTGGTGAGCGGGCCGGTGTCCTCGATGCGCTGCGTGCCGTCGCCGTTGGCCCAGGAGTGGATGACCCCGCGCGGCCCGAACCGCTTGCGGAAGTTGGGGAACTCGTCCTCGCGCGGATAGTCGTACTGCTCCGGCTCCTCCTCGGCGTTGAGGTGGTAGAGGTTGCCGAAGAACTCGTCGAAGCCGTGCATGGTCGGCAGGAACTCGTCGCGGTCGCCGAAGTGGTTCTTGCCGAACTGCCCGGTCGCGTATCCCAGCGACTTCAGCGCCGTCGCGATCGTCGGGTCCTCGGCGCGCAGACCGAGGTCCGCGCCGGGCATACCGACCTTGGTCAGCCCCGTGCGGTAGGGGTTCTGCCCGGTGATGAACGCCGCCCGTCCCGCCGTACAGCTCTGCTCACCGTAGGAGTCGGTGAACCGGATGCCCTCGGCGGCGATCCGGTCGATGTTGGGTGTGCGGTAGCCCATCAGCCCGTCGCTGTAGCAGCTCAGGTTGCTGATGCCGATGTCGTCGCCCCAGATGACCAGGATGTTGGGCTTGTCGGACATGAAGAGCCTCCTCGTGGATATGTTTCGGAGGCTAGGCAAGGCCTCACGCGCGCGACCTCCCCCGACTCGGGTGACCTCTCGGAGCACCCGGTCGCGATGGAGTGGGGCCGTGAAGACATGGCTGATCCCGACGATGCGTGGCTACGATCGCTCGTGGCTGCGCGGCGATGTGCTCGCCGGGCTCGCGACGGGGACTGTCGTGATCCCCCAGGCCATGGCGTACGCCACGATCGCGGGCATGCCTGCCAGCGTCGGGCTCTACACGTGCCTGCTGCCGATGGCGGCGTACGCCCTGCTCGGCGGCTCACGCGCGCTGAGCGTCTCGACCACGTCGACCATCTCCGTCCTGGTGGCGAGCTCGCTGGCCACCCTGCCCGAGCATGATCCCGACGAGCTCATGCGGGCCGCGTTCACGCTGACCTTCCTGGTAGGCGTGTGTCTGCTGGTGATGCGGCTGGCCCGGCTGGGCGCGCTGGTGGAGAGCATCTCGCCGGCCACCATGACCGGCATCCGGCTCGGCGTGGGCCTCACCGTCGTCGCCAGCCAGCTGCCGGCTCTGCTCGGCCTCTCGGCGGACCCGGAGGCGGAGGGCTTCGTCGAGGAGCTGGTCGCGCTCGCCCGCGAGCTCCCTGAGCTCTCGGCGGTGACAGCGGTCGTCGGGATCACCGCGATCCTGGTGCTCCTGGTGCTCCGGCGGCTGGCGCCGGCCGTGCCCGGGCCGCTCGTCGTCGTCGCGGCGGGCATCGCGCTGGTGGCCGCCAGCGGTGTGGAGGACCGCGGCCTCGCCCTCATCGACCCGGTGCCGACCGGGCTGCCGTCGCTGAGCCTGCCGGTCGTCGACGACGTGATCGGGCTGCTCCCCGGCGCGATCGCCATCGCGCTCATGTCGTTCCTGGAGACGGTGCTGGTGGCGCGGACCAACCGGCGCCGCCAGGAGCCGGCCATCGACGTGGACCGCGAGCTGGTCGCCACGGGCATCGGCGCCCTGGCCGGCGGACTCACCCAGGCGCTGCCGCCCGCAGGCGGGTTCTCGCAGTCGGCCGTGAACCTTCGATCGGGCGCCCGCACACAGCTAGCCGGGCTGGTGACGGTGGGCCTGGCGCTGCTTGTCGCGCTCGCGCTGGCGCCCCTGCTGGCCGACCTGCCCCAGACCATCCTGGCCGCCATGGTGCTGGTGGCGGTGGCCGGTCTGCTCGATCCACGCGAGCTCAGGACGTACGCCGCCGTCGACCGGGCAGAGCTCTGGGTCGCCCTCGCCGTCGCTGCCGTCGGCCTGACCGGCGGGATGCTCCTCGGTGTGGCGGTCGGGGTCGGTCTGACCCTGCTGCTGGTCATCCGCGCGGTGAACCAGCCGCGGGTGCGCCGGCTCGATCGCCCGTCGGCCTCCGCGGAGGTCCTCCCGCTCGTGCTCACCGGCGACCTCTACACCGGCAACGCCCAGGCCACCTACGACGCGGCGCTCGAGCTGGTCCAGGCCGCCGGGCCGCGGACGGTCACCCTCGACGTCTCCGCGCTCGCCCACGTCACCGTCCCGCTGCTCAACACGCTCCGCTCGCTGCACGACGACCTCGCCTCCGACGGGACCGAGCTGGTGCTCCTCGACGTGCCCGACGACGTGCTTCCCACGCTCCGGCGTGCACCGTGGTTCGTGGAGGCGGAGCAGGACGGGTTCGTGGGGTGAACGGCCCCGAACGACTGATAAAGTGAAGGGGTGGGACTGATCGAGGTGGACAAGATCTAGCCACCGGACTTGCCGGTGGCTTCGCCCGTGCGGGCATCCCGCACCGGTGAACGATCACTTCTCGACGCACGCGCGCGTCCGCCCTTGCCGGGCGTCGACGCGTGAAGCTCTCCGGCACGTTCGCGTTCCTGTCGACACGTACCTGATCCCGTCGCGCCACTCGGCGCTCGACGGAAGAGACGAGAGAACACAGCTATGTCCGCCCCATCCGCCATCACCCTGCGCGACCTGAGCTTCGAGTGGCCCGACGGCACCGTCGCGCTCGACCGCGTCAACGGCACCTTCGGCACCGACCGCACCGGTCTGATCGGCCGCAACGGCGCCGGCAAGTCCACCCTGCTCCGCCTCATCGCCGGCGAGCTCTCCCCGGCGTCAGGGAAGATCGACGCCGGCGGCGAGGTCGGCTACCTGCCACAGACGCTCACCCTGCGGCACGAGACGACGATCGCCGAGCTGCTCGGCATCGACGGCATCCTCGCCGCGATCCGGGCGATCGAGGCCGGCGAGGTCGACCAGCGTCACTTCGACGCGATCGGCGACGACTGGGACATCGAGTACCGCGCCGACGAGGCCCTGCACCAGATCGGCTTCTCCGCCGCCGACCTGGATCGTCGCGTCGCCGAGATCTCCGGCGGCGAGAGCATGCTGATCGCGATCACCGGCCTGCGCATCCGCCGGACTCCGATCACGCTGCTCGACGAGCCGACGAACAACCTCGACCGGGCCACCCGCGCGAAGCTCGCCGAGTTCGTCGACCAGTGGCCCGGGACCCTCGTGGTCGTCAGCCACGACCTCGAGCTGCTCGACCACATGGACAGCACCACCGAGCTGTACGCCGGGACGCTGACCACGTTCGGCGGCCCCTACAGCGCCTGGAAGGAGCATCGGGAGCAGGAGCAGTCGGCCGCCGAGCAGGCCGCTCGGTCCGCTCAGCAGGCGCTCAAGGTCGAGAAGCGGCAGCGCATCGAGGCCGAGACGAAGCTCGCCCGTCGCGAGCGGACCGCCAAGAAGACCCAGAAGGACGGCGGGATCCCGAAGATCCTCGCCGGCAACCGGGCCAGCAAGGCCCAAGCGTCCGCCGGCTCGCTCCGCTCCACGCTCGACGACAAGGTGAAGGCCGCCCAGGCCGCGGTCGACGCGGCCGGGGCTCGGGTACGCAACGAGGAGCACATCCACCTCACCCTCCCCGACCCCGGAGTGCCGCGCGGCCGGCGGATCGCGGAGCTGGAGGACGAGGGCCGGACCGTCATGATCCAGGGGCCGGAGCGGGTGGCGCTGATCGGCGCGAACGGCTCCGGCAAGTCGACCCTTCTCTCGCATCTCGTGCGAGGCGACGACCCGGTGCCGGGGCGGCCGCGCGGACGGCTCCTCACCGATCTGGTGGGCCTCCTCCCCCAGCGCCTCGACGGCCTCGACGAGGAGGCCAGCGCGATGGAGAACGTACGCGCCGTCGCCCCCGAGACGCCGTCCGGCACCATCCGCAACCAGCTCGCCCGGCTTCTCCTTCGCGGCGACAGCGTCGACCGCCCGGTACGTACGCTCTCGGGCGGCGAACGCTTCCGCGTCTCCCTCGCCCGCCTCCTCCTGGCCGACCCGCCCGCCCAGCTGCTGATCCTCGACGAGCCGACCAACAACCTCGACATCGCCAGCGTCGAGCAGCTCGCCGAGGCTCTCGACGCCTACCGCGGCGCACTGCTCGTCGTCAGCCACGACTTCGGGTTCCTGGAGCGGATCGGCATCGACACCGTGATCGAGCTCGACGATGCCGGGCGGATGCACCAGCGGCGGGACCTGGACGGAGCCGTTCCTCACTAGGCGCCGGCCACCAGCGCGTCTCCGGTCGCCGTTCTGGAGTAGTGGACCTCGCGGCCGCTCCTGCGCCGGGCCACCAGACCCGCGCGCAGGAGCACACCGAGGTGCGTGCTCACCCCACCCGGGCTCCATCCGGTGCCGGCCGCGAGCTCGAGGGTCGACCGCGGCCGGTCCAGGGCTGCGAGCAGTCGTGCTCGGCGCCGGCCGATGAGGTCGGCGAGCGCCGTCTCGGCGTCGGCCTCTCGAACCCAGACGTCGCCGATGCCCGGTGGCTGGTAGGTCAGGGCGGGCTCCCACGGCGTCTCGATCCGCGGCCAGGCGCCGAAGGCGAGCACAGACGGCAGCAGCAGGAGGCCGCGGCCGCCGAGGGTGACCGTGCGCGGCGTCATCCGGGTGGGGGCCACCGAGAGGGTCCGGCCGTCCCAGGCGGCGGTCGGGTCGAGGTCGGCGAACGCGGCTGCACCTCCGGTGGTGACCAGCCGACGGGCCCGTGCCGCGATCTCGCTCTCCAGGAACGCCGACATCCGCTCCCACCATGGTTGCAGGGCCGCCGCCCAGAAGGCCTCCATCTGCGCGACCAGCTCGGCCAGAGCCGGACCGGTGTCCACCAGGAAGGGCATCGCCTCGGCCGGGACACCCTCGGGGTAGGCCCTCTCCAGGTCGGCGCGGACGACGCCCGGGTCGGTCGCCGCGACCCGCGCCAGCTCGTCCTCGATCCGGGGATTCGGACTGATCGGCGGTGGGGCGTTGAAGTTGGGCCAGGTGGTGCGGCCCAGCGGATTGACCGCGGACAGCAGGTCCAGGCGCATCCCGGCGACGCGCGGCGCTGCCGCCTCGACCCACCTGCGGTGCGGCGGGAAGCGCTGCGGATGCCGCAGCACATAAGTGGCCGCGACCAGCTCGGTGAGCGGCGAGACCGCGAACCGCGTACGCAGCAGATCGTCCTCACCGAAGACGAAGTCGATCGAGCGTCTCGGGGTCACTCATTCAGGATAATTGGAATCTTTCGCAGCACCGGCAGCCGACGGAGTAGACCGATCTGGACAACCCCATCGAAAGGACGCACACCATGAGCAGCACCGTCGTGATGCACAACGTCGTCTCGGTCGACGGCTTCATCGCCGACGACCACGACGACATCGGACCCCTGTTCGACTGGTACTTCAACGGGGACACACCCCTGACCGAGGAGGGCGGGTTCCGTGTCTCTCGGGCATCGGCCGACTACGTACGCCCTGTCTGGGCCGGCATCGGCAGCATGGTCATCGGCCGGCACCTGTTCGACATGATGAACGGCTGGGACGGGAAGCCGCCCGCCGGCGAGCACGTGGTGGTCGTCTCGCACCGCCCCAAGCCCGACGGCTGGCACCCCGAGGCCTCCTACCACTTCGTCGACGACGTAGCCGATGCCGTGGCGAGGGCGCGCGAGCTCGCCGGCGACCGGACCGTCACGGTGGCGGCCGGCGAGGTCGGCGGGCAGGCGCTCGCCCTCGGGCTCGTCGACGAGGTCGCGATGGACGTCGTCCCGGTCGTGTTCGGGTCGGGAAAGCGCTACTTCGGCTCCCTCGAGGGCCAGCACCTCCTCGAGGACCCGGACGTGGTCGTACGTGGCGACCGGGTGCTCCACCTGCGCTACCGGGTGCGGCACCCGGTGGGCCTATGACCCGAGGGCGGCGACCGCGGTGGCGTACATCGTCGACTTGATCTTCCCGAGCGTCTCGGCGGACTTGCCCGCGAGCGGCGCGACAAGCGCGATCGCCTGGGAGACGAGCTCGGCCTCCGGCGCGGTCCCGTCCACGATGCCGGCGGCGAGCGCGTCGGGGCCCGGGAAGCGGCGGCCGGTGGTCATCGAGTCGGTCGCCGCGCGCGGGGTGAGCTTGGCCTGGATCAGGGCGGCCATACCGGGGGTGAACGGGATCTGGATGTCGACCTCGGGAAAGCAGAAGAAGCCGCGGTCCTCGCGCATGATCCTCCAGTCGAAGGCGATCGCCAGCATCGCGCCGGCGCCGAAAGCGTGCCCGTTGATGGCGGTCACCGTCGGCACCGGGAGGACCAGGATGCGGGCGAGCAGCGCCTGCACCTGGGTGACGTACGGCCCGAACTGGTCGGCGTTCTTCCCGAGCCAGTCGAGGTCGAGGCCGTTGGAGTAGAACTTGCCGGTCGCGGTCAGGACCAGCGGCGCGGGCGCGGCCACGACCTGGTCGAGGGCGCCGTTCACCGACGTCATCCAGTCGGGGCTGAACCGGTTCTCGGTGTCGCCGATGTCGAGGACGTACACACCGTCCGTCTGGGTCAGGGTCGTCGTCATTGTCGTTCCTTCCGGGGGTCAGCCGCGCGGGGAGCGCAGGCTCTCGAGGCCGTTGTTGAGGAGGTACTGGGTCACGTTGAGCGCGGCGTGCCGGTCGGGCGCCGGCTCCTTGCCCTTGGCCATCCGCCACATCTGGACGCTGTAGTAGGTCAGCTCGGTGAGGCTGTCGAGCATCCGGATGCCGCTGCGGCGCGGGTTGACGACGCTCTCGTCGGCGCGGCCGTCCAGCAACTGTGCCGGGAAGTCGGGCTGCACGGTCAACGGTCTTCCCAGGCCGACGAGGTCGACCGCTCCGGACTCGACCGCGTCGACCATCCCGGCTGCGGTGCGGAACCCGCCGGTGAGCATCAGCGGCAACGTCGGGAGCTCGGCGCGGACCCGTTCGGCGTAGGAGAGGAAGTACGCCTCCCGCCGCCGGGTGCTCGCCTTCAGCGACGGGTCCACGCCGAGCATGGCCGCCGAGGTGTAGGTGCCGCCGGAGATCTCCAGCAGGTCCAGGCCCTCCTCGGCGAGCGCGTGGACGACCTCGAGCGACTCCTCCTCGCCGAAGCCGCCCTTCTGGAAGTCGGCCGAGTTGAGCTTGATCGCGACGGGGGTGCCGGCTCCGACCTCGGAGCGGATGGCGCGGAGCACCTCGAGCACGAAGCGGCGCCGCTTCTCCGCGTTGCCTCCCCAGTCGTCGGTGCGCTGGTTGGACAGCGGCGAGAGGAACTGGCTGATCAGGTAGCCGTGCGCGCCATGGATCTGTACGCCGTCGAAGCCGGCCCCGGTCACGATCCTCGCGGTGGTGGCGAAGCGCCGGATCAGGTCCTCGATCTCGTGCGTGGTCAGCGCGCGGGGCTCTGCGAAGAGGCCGCCCGTGCCGGGCACGGCGACCGCCGAGGGTGCCACCGGATGAGCGGTGAGCGTACGCGGCGTCTGCCGCCCCGGGTGGTTGATCTGGACCCACACCTTCGACCCGCCGGACTTCGCGATCTGCGCCCACTCGGCCAGATCGTCGAGGTGGCGCTCGTCCTCGACCACGACGTTGCCGGGCTCGCCGATCGCGGTGCGGTCGACCATCACGTTGCCGGTGATCGAGAGGCCGACCCCGCTCCCGGCCCAGCGCCGGTAGAGGTTCTTGATGCGGCTTCCCGGGGTGAAGTCGCGACGCCCCAGGCCCTCGCTGAGGGCTGCCTTGGCGAGCCGGTTCGGGATCACGAACCCGTTCGGCAGCTCGAGCGGCTGGGCCAGGATCGACTGGTCTCGGGTCACGGGTTGCTCCTCGTTGGGTTCGGTGATGCCTTGGCCGGACGCGGCTCGAGCGGGACCGTGAGGATGGCGCGGACCGCGGCCTCGAGCCGGGCAGCGGTCGCCTCGTCGGCCTCGCGGTCCTCGAGGAGACAGCGGCGCAGGATCCCACCGGGCAGGTCGACGACGCAGACCGCGATCGCCTCGACAGCGATCCGGTCGCCGCGGTCCCACACGCCCCGCGCCAGCGCGATCAGCACCTCGACGAACTTCTCCTGCACCGAGGCCAGCTCGGTCTCGATCTCGGGCGGAAGGTCGCCGGAGAAGAGCTGATCGCGGCGTTGAGCGAAGAAGAGCCGCGCGCTGGCCGGGAAGCGGCGTACGAACTCGACGGGGGTCAGCGCGACCGCGACGACGGCATCCTCCCCGCGGGCCTGGGCACGCTCCCCCATCGCCTCCGCCATCAGGTCGCCCAGCCGGCACCAGGACCGCAGCCACAACCGTGCGAGCAGCACGTCCTTCGACCCGAACGCGTGGTAGATCGTCCCGTTCGACGCCCCGGACGCGGTGGCCAGCGACCGTAGCGTCAGCCCGGACGGGTCGCCGCTGGTCACGATCTGCTCGGCGACGTCGAGAAGGTCGTCGAGAGTGTGGCGTCGCTGCCGGGACATGCGAACAACCTAAATAGAGCAAGTGCTCTAGATCAATGGTTCCAGGTGTGTCGCGCGTCACGTCGCCGCTCCGGCTGATGTACTCGAACTGCCAGCGGCAACCACGAGCAGCGAGGAGTGCAGGCGTGAGCAACGACGAGTCTTGGGATGGAACAGTCGTCAAGAAGTCACGAGCGATGCTGGACGGTTCGAGCCTCTACCGCCGGGTGAAGATCCGGACCGAGTCCGGGCAGACCCAGAAGGTCCGCGTCGACCGGGCTCTGTGGAAGGAGCTCGAGGTCGGAGACCGCATCGCGAAGGAAGCGGGGGCCGACCCGCACCGCGCCTGAGATCATCGTACGGCGACGAGGACCCCGATCTTGTCGATGCGGTGCTCGGGGTTGTCGAACTCGTCGGACCAGTAGTTGCCGGCGGCGTGGTCCTCGGGGGTCGCGCAGGTCGACAGCGTGATCATCGCGCGCGTGGGCTCCTCGCCGGGCTTGCCTGGGACCGCCGCCCGTTGTGCCCGCAGCGACGCCTCCGACCGGAACGAGGTCTCCCGGGTGCCGGTGATGCGATAGACGTACGTCGCCTCCTCGGTGCGCACGGAGACCCGGTCGCCTCCTCGGAGCTCGGGCAGCCTGAGGAACGCCTGCGTCGAGGAGAGCCGGTGGGCGGTCACCTGATAGTTGCCGATTCCTCCCGGCCCGGTGCCGCCGCGCGGACCGTACGGGCTGGCCGCGACGCCGTTGTTCTGGATCTCGGTCCCGGGAGCGTCATCGGTCCAGCCGCGGTAGGGCACGACCTCCAGGTCGGTCACTCCGATCCTGGGGATGGACAGCTCTCCGCGCATCGGCCGGCCCTCGGAGGACAGCGGTGGCGTCTCGGTGGCGGTCGGTGACGCCGTCGGGGATGTCGACGGGGATGTCGTGGCCGGCGTCGAGCTCGACGGCGCCGGCGGCGTGCTCGTCACCGACGATGTCTCCGTGCCGCACCCGCCGAGCGCAAGTGCGCCAAGGACCGTGGCGACGGCCCGGAACGATGTGATCTTCATGGCGCCGCCTCAGGCGTGCTGCTGGGTCCCGATCCACGGTACGCCCGCGGCGAAAGCCCGTTCGGCCCTGAGGCAGTCAGGAGGGCCGGTCAGAGCATCCGGGGCAGCCGCCAGATCCGGCCGCTGCTGCTGTCCACCAAGGCGGTGCGAACCGCATGCAGCTCGAGCGGGAGGACATCCGCGACGGCGTTGACGATCACCGGAAGCTGGACCGCCGAGGCACGGGTGGCCACCGACACGTGCGGCAGCCACAGCCCGGGCCGGTAGTGCTTGTGCAGGTCTGCCCCGGCCTCGAGGAGTGCTCTCGCGACACGGTCCTGCCGCATCGCCACCGTGGCGGGGAACGAAGGAGCCAGGGCCACCCGACCACGTGGAAAGATCACGGAGCCATGACTGGAGCACCGGAACGGCTCACCCTCCGGAAGCCCGTCCAGCGTGTCGCGTACCGGACCGAGCTCCCACGTCCGCAGGACGGCGAACGAGAGGTGCGGATGGTGTCGGCCGTGGGTGTGGCTCGCCATCGTGCCGACTCCGGCCTCCTCCAACCGCGCCCAGAGCTCCCGCACCAGGCGGTCGGAGCGGGCGTCGAAGAGCTGGCACACGGCGAGCGCCATGAGATCAGAAGAGCCGGTAGAACCGCCAGAATCCGAACTCCTCGATCGAGAGAACCTCGAACCCGCTGAACCCCGCCGCTTCGCTGTAACCCTTCAGCGTCGACGGCCGCATCACCGTCCCGGTCCCGACGCTCGGGGGCGAGGACAACCCGTCCGGCAGGCACACCAGGAGGCTGAACCCGTACATCATCCGCTCCAGCTCGTCGCCGTCCGGCGCGAAGCTGTCCGCCACCGCCTCGTCCATCACCACCATGGACCCACCCGGCGCGAGCGTCTTCCGCACCGCGCTGAGCACGTCGACCGGCCGCGGCATGTCGTGCACGCACTCGAAGGCGAAGGCCATGTCGACCGCTCCCTCCGGCAGCGTCGCCGCGTCCTGGCACAGGAACCGCACCCGCTCCTCGACCCCTGCCTCGCGCGCGTTCGCCACCGCCATGTCCACCGAGGGCTGGTCGATGTCGATCCCGAGCACCGTGGCCTCTGGGTAGGCGCGCGCCAGCGCGATGCTCGACCATCCCCCACCGCAGCCCACGTCGAGAATCCGGCACCCTTTCACGGAGAGAGCGTCGTGAACTACCGGCACTCCGGCCAGCGCCGGCCCGAGCTGCTTCTCGTACCACGGCCGGTTGGCGTCCGCCTGCGACTGCCTCGCATCATCTCCGAGCTCGTCCCAGCTGACGCCACCCCCGTTCCGGTACGCCTCCAGCAGCCGAGGCAGCGCCGGCCCCACCGCCGCGAACATCCGGCCGATCGGCGCCAGGTAGGCCAGGCTGCTCGTATCGGTCATCACCTCCGCCGTGCTCGCCGGGATGGCGAAACGCCTCTCGTCAGGCCCGCCGTCGCTCTCGACCACCAACAGCCCCACCACCGCCTGCTGCTCCAGCCACTCCCGTGCGTACCGAGCCTGCGTCCCCGTACGCCCCGCCAGCTCGACCGCACTCGCCGGCCCCTCGTCCACCAGGGCCCGATACCAACCGAGCCGGTCTCCGATGAAGATCGACACTGTCTCCACCGTGCCGAGGATCGACCCGAAGAGTCGCTCAGCAACTTCGTCTGCCGTCTGCTGCGATGCGTCCATCCATCCACGATCGCCCCGACTTCGTTCACCGAAGCAGTCCAGTCCGACCCCTACTTGGTTTGAGGTACGACGCTTCGACCTACGGGATGGGCACGGCGCCAGGATCGAGCGCTACGACTGCGACCGGCCTTTCGCCCCATCACGATCTGCTTGTTGGTGAGGCGGTCGAACTCCAACCGGGCGATAAGACTTTCGCGGCGGTGTGGCGCGCGTTGTCAAGCAAGGTTGGCAGAGTAGATGGTTGCAGCGGAACGTGGGGCGAGATCAAGTTCCGGACCCGTGTCAGGCGCAGCGATGCGGCAGCCCTGGCCAGTTGCGCGCGGCTCCGCGAATTCAGGGTGACAGATCCAGGAATCCGCGCGTACCCGGATGGGTGGGGTTAGATGTCGACCGTGGATGACAAGGGGCGACATTGGTGCCTGCGCCCCAAGGCGCCGGATCGGCCGATGAGGTGACGGCGCAGGCGACGTACGCGGCGCTGGTCAAGGATGTGCTGTCGCCGGGGTTTCGTGACCTGGGGTTAAAGGGATCTGGCGGCCGCTACGCACTGGCCGCACCTGGCTTCTGGGCGTTGATGAGCCTGCAGAAGTCCGTGTACAGCGACGCGACCGAGATTCAGTTCACGGTGAACCTGCTCGCAGCGAATAAGGAGGCGTGGAATGCTGCACGAGCCGAGCGTCCCTACCTGCCCCAGCTGCCCGCTGCCGGCGTCGTCTACGGCAAGCCCACCGCCTGGACACGTATCGGAACCCTCACGCCAGAGGGCGCTGACAAGTGGTGGCGAATTCACGCCGGAGTCGACCAAGCGGAGGTGACAGCCGAGGTCCTTCACGACGTTCGGGAGTTGGCGCTTCCGTGGCTGCGTAAGCAAGTGCGCGAACGAGGCTGAGGCGGGTAGGAGCTCGCGCTCCCGGCGGCGGAACCTTGCGCTGTTCTGATCGGGACGGCGGCCCAATCGCGGCGGATTGACCCACGGTCTGCGGAATGAGCCGAGCACCCGAAGCAGCGTCTACGATCACCGAGTGGAAGACGTGCCTCACCCGAGCCGACTCGCAGCCTGGGTGCGTGCAATAGGCGTCCTCGCCTTGCCAGCGGATCAGCAATTGACCTGGCTCGACTCACTGGGGCCCGCCGCCGCTTGGAACGTCGGTGAACTTGGTCTGGAGTTCGACGATGGCTATTTGCTGCTGGATCAATGGGTTCGGGCCGGTTGGGCTGACCAGAAGTCCCTCGCGCCAATCGCTGCGCTGAACACGCGGCTCGACGAGATGAGTGGCGAGCGCAGCGCTTCCCTGTGGACCCGCCAGGCACTTGCTCAGCACCAGGCCTGGCGTGAGGTACGCGAGTTGGCAACAGCCGTCCTCATCACGCTTGCGTGAGCAACGCCGCCTGCAGAGCGGCGGTGTGACGCACCACTGCAGTGAATGGATCGGGGCACGGAAGGGAGGCCAAACTGAGGCTCTTGAAACGGCCCAGGTCGTGCTGGCGGAGGCCTCGGTGGCGCGCGTAAGTGGCTGTTCGGAAAGCGTCCGCCAGCGTCGGGAGAACTCGCCCTCGAATTGGGCGGGCTGGCCGCCTCCCAGTTCGCGCGGACAATGTCTGGGATTGGACTCTTCATCTTCAGCAATTCGTTGCGGCACGTGCGGTGCATCGCGATCGGTTGATTTTCGATGGCTTCACTGCCGGGCGCCGCGCGTCCAATCAAGGCTGCCGGGTCCGCCTGGAACAGCGGCATCAGCTCGCGGAATCTCACGACGGAAGGCCGTATGGTGGCTGCGCTCGGGTCGGAGTGACACCCCGCGGTGGTTTTGGCGCGACGGCGTGAGATCGCGGCGGCGTTTGGGTCCGAACACACGCTCTGGGCGAGATTCATCCCGCCGCTACGTTACAGCGCTACCTTCGCAACGGCGCACATCGTGGCCTACACCGTCCCGCTCGTGCTGGGCAATGCATGCCCGCAGACGACGAAACGAGTCGCCTTTCGGGTCGCACACCTGAAGGTCGTTCCTGACCAGTTCACGAGCGCCCGTGTCGTTGAGCACGCCGTGCCAAGCTCGCCACTGCTTGAGGTCTAGGAATCCAAGCTTCGCGACGTCGAACTCGTCCTCGAAGAGGCGAAGATAGCGGTGCCGGTGTTGTCGGTGCCGCTTAGACCCCTTGCGCTCGAGGAGCAGATCGTCATCGATCTGCCAGTACCGCTCGATGTAGAGGTTTCCGAACTCCGCGCGCATCGTCCGCCGCTGTTGGCGGAGCTGCCAAACGACGAGGGCCAAGCCAACGATGGCGGTGAGAAGGGTTCCGAGGCCGATCCAGGTCGCACTGTCCACGGTCGAACCGTACGGACCGGACGCTCGCGGCGGTGAGGCAGGTCAGTTCTCCGAGCGATTGCCGGCATCTGCGGGTGGACGCAGCCGGGGATCGGCTCAGTTCGTGGCGAGCGCTCGCGAGAATTCCGCCAAGACATCTTTGGCCTCTTCAGCGGCGGCAAATGGTCCGGGCATGCGAAACACACGCGCCCCCCATGACGTAGTTAGGGTCTGGAAGCCAGGGCTGCCGCTGACGCCCAGTAGCGCCTGTACCGGTTGACGGAACACGCAGACAACGAGCGGGACGCGGCGGGACTCCAGCGCCCGGATGAGGGCCTCGCGACCGAAATCGACCTCACCAATACGGATACCAAGCTCACCGCGCGTGGGACGCTTGATTACGTCGGTGAATCCCACCTGGGCTCGAAGCGCCGCAGCTTCGAAACCAACTTCGTCGGCAGACGGTCGCTCGAACAATCCACCGTCTGCCAAGCGCAGAAGCTGCCTCTGGCCGGATCGTCCTTGGTAGTAGTGCCCCGCCTCGACACTCGCTGGCGCGGGGTTGAGGCCGACGATCATTGCCCGGGGCTCTTCCGGCCAGACGTCCTGGAGCGTGAGGACCCGCTCGCCCATCCAGTCCATTTCTGCCTGGTATGCCTTCAGGTCCTTGCCCATGTGCACCGCCGCTCCTGACTCCGATAGGCGTTTGCCCGGACCAGTTCGAACCCAGAATTGCACGGCCTGGCCCGCCGTAGGGCCATTTTCGGTGCGCGCCCAGGAAGCGTCGGGCTTGACCGCCTTGAGGGAGGAGAGGTCGTCACACGTGGCGATATGACGCGCGTCATTGCCTGGCCGCACGGGCTTGGCGACAATTGCGCACTGCGGTCGTCAGCAGGACACGGCGCCAGCATGCCAAGTCCCACATCTAGACGAATGACGAGGGCGTGCTACTACATCTTGATGGCACGCGCATGTGTCGCTGAACTGTCGGTGGGCGCCGGTACTCTATAGGGGAGGTCGATTGCGACCTCGCGCTTCAGACAAGACGAAGGCCCTGAGCCGACAGAAGTCTGATCTCAGGGCCTACGTTGTGATGCTTGGTCGCTAATAGCATAGGCGGGGAGTGGCCTGCGCGAAACAGTGGGCTCCTCCTGAGTAGAGATCGCATCTCTCGGTCCGTCGCCCTCGTCGTGAACAACGACCCTGAGGACGACCGTGGCAGCAGACGCCAATTATTCTGAGGACCCGAGCGCGCCCTCCTCGGGTCCAGAGTGCTTTCAGATCCTCGCCCTAGACGGAGACGGGGCCAAGGCCCACTTCTCAGCCCACGTGCTCGCTCGTCTCGAGGAGGACCTCGGGGTCCGCGTCTACGCGCAGCACATCGCAGCGCCTTACACAGCCATGTCCGGACCGGGAGCACCGGCCGCCATCACCGCCCTGGAGGCAACCCGATGAAGCACCAGAACTACTTCAATAATTTCCTGACCAACACCGTCGACCTGTCGAAGTTCAGGCTGGAAACCCTCGAACGACAGGCCAACGCCGTCTACAGCGCACTGAATGCGGATTCTGACCTGGGGCCCCGCGTCATCAAGAAGATTCCCCAGGGCTCGTGGGCGCACGAGACGATCATCAACCCGATCAACGGCCGCGAGGTCGACGCAGACTTCCTGCTCCAACTCAAGGAGGAGCCCGACTGGGAGTTCGATCCCCAGCAGTACAACAACGCCGTCTACCGGGCGCTTCACAACCACCCGGTCTACGGGGATATGCCGCATGGCCGCAAGTGCCGGTGTGTGTACGTCAACTACGCCAACGCCACCCATGTCGATGTCGTGCCCTACATCGTGCTGTCTGACGGACGGAAGGTCATCGTCAACCGCAACGACAACCAGTTCGAGAACACCGACCCCGAGGGCTTTACTGCTTGGATGAAGGAGCGGGACCAGGTCGCGAACCGGAACCTGCGCAAGGTGATCCGGCTGATGAAGTACTTGCGCGACCACAAGGGGTCTTTCAATGGCGTGAAGTCCATTCTGCTCACCACCCTCCTCGGGCAGCAGGTTGAGGCGTACAAGAAGGTCCTCGATGTCGGCTACTACGCCGACGTCCCGACCACGCTGCTGCACGTCGTCAGCGACCTCGACGCCTACCTGCAGGCCAACTACGTCAAGCCGTCCGTCGCAGACCCGTCGGGATCCGGCGTCACGTTCGACCGTCGGTGGAGCCAGGAGACCTACAGCAATTTCCGAACGCGCATCCACGGCATCGCCTGCCAGATCAAGGCTGCCTATGACGAGGAAGACCAGGACGAGAGCGTTGAGTTGTGGCAAGGCCTGTTCGGCGAGAAGTTCCAGCCGCCCGAGGCGACGTCAGCCTCGTCAAGCAAGTTCGGTGCGAGTGCTGCAGCCGCCGGTGGTGCCGTCCCGACCTCTACTGGGCGGAGCGGACGCGCAGGGTGAGCAGGCGACCGGCTATTGTGCGCCTGAGCCCTTGGCAGAAGTGGGCTCGGCGCGAGATGCGCGCGATCGCTGCCGAGCATCCAGATGACCTCACCGTGCATCTCCCCGGCGACGTCGTCGACGAGACGCTCCTCATCGACATCACACTCAACACCAGCGCCCTAATGCACGCCGACCTGGCGGGCCTGCAGCTCAACGAGGCAGAAGACTTTGTGGTCGCGATCCCCGAGGGCGGCGTCTTCCCGCCCTCGGTAAAGGTTCGGCACAACCGGTTCCTGGGCTTCCCGCACGTCCTGGCAGGCAGGACGCTCTGCCTCTACCTCGACCCCAGCCGCGAGTGGCAGCCGAAGCTCGGTATCCGTGGACTGATGGACCGCCTCTGGAACTGGCTCGAGGACGCGGTCAACGCCAGGTTCGAGCCGTCTACTGCGCTTTACCATGCGGTCGGTGGAGTTGAGCACGCCACCCAAGGAACTCCTCTCATCGTCGTACGACATCGCATCGACAACTCCAGCCGCGGCATGGCGGGGCACCTCCGCGTACGAAGCGACCATAGGTACGACCACGCTCCAGGAGCGGCGATAGCCGAGGACGACCTCCCGATGCCCCTATTCGTCGCTCCGCACGACCTCCCTTTCGGCGCTGGCCAGGATCGCCTCGTTGACCTGCTCCAGCGGCTCGATTACGCCGACACTCAGGAGGTCCCACGTGCCTTTGTGTCGCAGCGCCGCCGCGTCCGCCTTAACACCTTGGGCCTGGCATTCAACGCCGTCGCGGAGCGGACGGACTGCTGTAAAAGGCCGAGCCTGTGGACCGACTTCTTTCCACCCCTCGTCGATCTCAAACCGGCGCCGCCAGCAGCCGCGACCGCGCTGCTGACTGTCCTGGCTGCCAGCGCTGCACGTCAGCCAGACGGAGCCGAGCAGCACCTACTGCTGGGTGTACCGCATCCGACAGGTGGATCTCCTCATCTCTTGGGGCTAAAGATGCCTAGCAGTGTGGGCGACGCCCTTAGGCGTGTAGTCCGCGCACGGCGTGACCCGATCCTCAACCTGCGAAGCACCGACGTGTTCCCCGACATCGAGATGGAGTGGTACCGCATGTCAGACGAACGAGACGACGTCACCGTTCGCAGAGACGACGCGCGGCCCGTCAGCGCCATGGAAGGAAAGGTCGTCCACGTTTGGGGATGCGGCGGGCTTGGCTCGTGGATCGCCGAGTTTGCAGTCCGGGCCGGAGCAAAGAAGGTCATCCTCTGCGACCCGTCCACCGTGACCGGCGGGCTCCTAGTGCGTCAGAACTACGTCGAGGTCGATGTCGGTGACGCCAAGGCTGATGGCCTCGCCCAACGTCTCCGAGCTATCTCAGACGACGTCGAGGTCGAGGTCAGGCCCAGCATGCTGCCCGAGGACTGGCGCGATGCGGCCTCGGCAGACCTCGTTGTCGACGCGACCATCAGCCACGCGATCTCCCAGTTCGTCGAGACACTGGCGACGGACGAGGACCGGAAAGCAACGATCGCCCAGGTCGCCACCGACGCGCGCACCGGGACTCTCGGCCTCGCAATCATTGCCGCACCAGGCGATCCGACATCGATCCACGCTATCGACAACGCAGCAGGGGCTCAAACCAGGGTTGATGCGGATCTGGAGGCGTACCGAATTTTTTGGACCGACCCTGGTTCGGGGGATGAGCTGACTCCAACTCGCGGTTGCTCTGCGCCGACATTCCACGGCTCGGCCGCGGATATGGCTGGCGTTGCCGGGACGCTGCTCTCGGTCATTGGCCTGAGCATGCAGGCCAAGTTCTCCGGGACGCATCTAACTGCGCTCCCTCACTCCGGTGTCAACCCCGCTCATCGGTTTGTGCTCCACGTCGCCCCGACGGTCCCCGGTGACGATGCTCTCGCCGTAACGCACGAAGAAACGAGTCCGGGAGCACCAGAAACAGCGAGCTTGGTGTTGGAGTGAACCTACGCACGCCGACGCAGCAGGATATTCAGGCGGACGTAGCAATGCTCCCACCGCAGGCGTTGGGTAGATGCTCGGTACACGTCGCGTCTTAGGCGGATTGACGCGTGGCCCGGCATACGTCTTCGAGCGCTACCCGGACACCCGAACGCCACTGACATGATCAACGAAGAGCGTCGCCAGTGCATCCAAGACTGCCGCGCCCTTCTCGGCGCTTGCCAGCGACGGGCTGCCGATGATGCCCGTATCGGTGTAAGCGCGCAGGCCGTGAGTCAACAGGTGCGGACGGCTGTCGGCCATGTGATCCCGGTGTTTGAAGTCTGGGCCCACCAGGTCGGGGGCGCAGTGGAGAAGGATGCTGACTTCGAGCTCGCCGGCGTGCATGTCGTCGTGAGCGTTCGTCTCCAGGCCTGCGGCTTCACGGGCCGCGGTCCAATCGCTGCGACCGGGAAAGAGGGAGAGGTCGCTGGCTTCCTGGACGACGTTCTGCAGGACGTAATTGCCGCCGTGGCCGTTGATGAGAACGATGTGCTCGGCGCCCTGCTCGCGGGCTGAGGCAACAATGTCCTCGACCAGTCGGATCAGCGTGGCAGCGGGGATGCTGATGGTTCCCGCCCAGTCGGCGTGTTCTTGGGAGCACGAGACGGTGATCGGGGGCAGTAGCCAGAGGTCGTTGGCACGGGCAACCATCGAGGCGATCTGGGTGGCGACGATGGTGTCGGTGGACAGCGGGAGGATGTCGCCGTGCTGCTCGAAGCTACCGATCGGGAGGACGGCGATCTTGCTGCTGCGAGCGGTGACATCGGCGCTGGTCTCAGTCGAGATCACGTCAGGGTTGGTCACAGGGATGTTCACGCCTTCCATGCCGTCGTTTCCTTGAAGGCGCGGTTGAACTTGCGGACCGCGGGCGTATCCCAGACCGGCGCCAGCTCGCGGCGCAGGTCGTGCATCTGAGTGAGGATCCGTGCGGATCTGGTCACTTCCAAGACCTTCAGAGCTGCATGGCCCGTGTTCACGGCTTCCTCGATCTCATGCGCGCCAGCGTACGCAGTGGCCAGGCGGGCGAGGGCGAGACCACGGTCGCGTTCCTGGGTGCCGGCCGGCCAAGCGTCGATGCTGCGGTTGAGGATGGCGAGGGCGTCACCGTGTTTGCCGAGACGGAGGTAGCAGTTCGCGGCCTCCATCTCGATGTAGGACGACGTGACGTACGGGACCAGGCTTGTCGCCTCGAAGACGGTTCCGTTGGTGAGCACAACCTGGAGTGCGTCGTCGAGATCCCGACGACAGGCCGTCTCGTCGCCGACCAGAGCGTGAGCCATCGCCCGCTGTCGCAGAAGCACACCAGCCAACTGTGGATCATCGATCGACGCAGTGCCGACGGCAGCGCCCGCGTGGTCGAGCGCCGCTCGATTGTCGCGGCGGTCGGTATCGATGTTGCTACGACGCATCGCGACGTACGCCGCCAGTTCAGGGGCTCCGGCATCATTCGCCAACTGGATCGCCTGGTCGGTCCATGCCACGGCCTCGTCGAGTTCGCCCGCGTCTTGGTGGAGCCAGCCGGTGAACTCGCTCAACCGTGTGGCGACGCGCAAGACGTCAGTCCGTTCGGGCCCGGTCGCTCCACGTACGAACCCCGTCACGAATCTGGCCTGCTCTCTCGCAAGTGCCAGAACGGTCCGGGGTCCAGCGGCAGCGTCCAGCGACGCAAGCTGAGCGAGCGAAGCCTCCAGCGTCTGCAGGAGGTCCGAGCTCACCGCGTTGCTCAGAGGTGCCGATCCGGAGAAGGTGTGATCCGGCTCTGCTGCCGGCGGGAAGCCAAGCTCAGGTGCCGAGAGGTCGAGGGCGTCTTGCAGGAGACCTCGATAGAACTCGTCGGGCGCGCGGCGACCGTTCTCCCAGCGAGAGATCTGGGTCTTGAGCACGGGCGTCTCGGGCAGGGCTGCACCCCGCCGAGCCGCGACAGCCTGGAGCTCACTGATCAAGCGCATCTGTGACCAACCACGACGCAGTCGCGCATCACGCAACCTGCTCGTCATGGCCCGCCCCCAAGATTCGATACTCAGCGTTTTCCCTGGTCAGTCGGGGTTAACCAAACCAGTTCAGCAGGCGGCATCTCCCGAGATCAACAACCATCGCCCAACCTATCGAACTATGAGCGCACAATCGGCGTACCCGGACCCGGTCATCCGCAGGGGGCTGCGAGCCGGCCGTCCCAGACACACCGGAGCGGCCGCTGGAGGACTCTCGCCCCGCGACGAGATCATCGACCACGCCGCCCGGTTGTTCGTCAGACGCGGATATGCCGCCACGTCGACGCGGGAGATCGCCGACGCCGTCGGGATCCGGCAGGCATCTCTCTACTATCACTTCGCGGGGAAGGAAGCCGTCCTCCGCGAGTTGCTGAAGCGAACGATCCGCCCAACGACGACGCGGATCGAGCAGCTCGAGGCTGATGCCGCTGACCTCGGCTGGGATGTCGCACTGTGCCTTCTGCTCCTCATCGACGTACGAACTCTCGCCGATGCACGGCACAACATCGGACTGTTGCAACACCTGCCCGACGTGATGTCCACGAGCGCATTCGCTGAGTTCGCGAGTGCTCGCACCGACCTCAGCGATGCGTACGAGCGTTTCGCAGCAAACGCAGCTCCGCGCGGCGGCTCGACGTCAGACGACGCTTGGGGCTCGTCGCCGATCGGCGCCCTTCTCCTCCAGCTGGCCGAGGTCGTCATCGCCATGCGTCAGGCCGGGCGACCCGTCGACAACGGCGTCATCCGCAGCATCGCGATCTCCGGCCTACGCCTCTGCGGGGATCTCGATCGGACCGCAGCCGACAGGGCGCTCGCGCTGGTCGACACCTACCTTTGACATCGCACGACCCAGAGGACCAACAGAACGGGACCTATGAACACCCTGATCCTCAGCGACCTCGACGGCACGCTCCTCGGCCCCGGCGCGGTGCTCTCGGCGTCTACCCGAGACGGCATCAACGACCTCGTCGCCGACGGCCTGCTGTTCACGTACGCAACCGCCCGTTCGTACGTCTCCGCGGCCCGTGTCACCACCGGGCTCGACCTGCGGGTCCCGGTCACCGTCTCCGGTGGAGCGTTCCAGCTCGACCCGCAGACCGGCGCGATCCTCAACGAAGAACGTATCGCGGACGACGACCTGGACTCCGTGATCCGGCTCTGCGAGAAGCACCGGGTTCCGCCGTTCGTCTACAACGGCACCCCGACGGCCGAGCGGGCGACGTGGGTGGAGGGCGAGGAGTCCGAGGGGATGCGGCGCTTTCTCGCGGACAGGGTCGGGGACCGACGGTTCCGGCCGGCTACGGACTGGGCCCGTCTCCCCCGCGACGGCATCTTCTACGCCACGATCATCGGCGAGGCGGCGGCGATCGCGGCCCTGACCGCCGACATCGCGACCGCTACCGACGGCCGGCTCTCGCTCATCGCGCAGATCGACACGCACCACCCGCAGGACACCTACCTCGAGCTCAGTGCCGCGCGCGCCACGAAGGCCCACGCCGTTGCCTGGCTGCGCGACTACCTGGACGTCGACCAGGTCGTCGCCTACGGCGACAACCTCAACGACCTGCCCATGTTCGCGGCAGCTGATCAGGCGTACGCGGTCGCCAACGCTGCCTCAGAAGTCCTTGCCACCGCCACTGGAGTCATCGGCGCGAACACCGAGGACGGTGTCCTCCGCCACGTCATGAAGACCTGGTCAGTGCGGTCGACCCGCGACGAAGCGATCTGAGACATCGCTGACCTTCCCGCCTCGACCGAGTCCTGCGCCCGCGAGACCAGCGACGAGCATGTCGACAAGATCGGCGGCGTGCTCCCCGGTCGGATCGAGGTCCGGGTCGAAGACCGTGATCTCGAGGCCTCGCGCGACCGGCACCGAGCAGAGCGTGGCCAGGAGGTCGACGAGGTGCTGCTGATCGAGACCGCCGGGAGCAGGAGAGTCGACCGCAGGCAACACCTCGGGATCGAGCACGTCGACATCGATGTGGACCCAGGCGTCACGTACGCCTCTGGTCTCCAGATGCTCCAGTGCCCGCGCCGTGCATCGCTCGACGCCATCTCGAAGAATGTTGCCGCAGGTCTCGACGTGCATGCCCAGGTCAGTGATCTCGGCGAGGTGCTCGTCGTCGTCGCGTACGCCGAGAACGACGACGTCGGCGGGATCGACGAGCGGACGGTCCAGTCCCAACCCTGGATCGGCGAGCCCGCAGGCCATCGCGAGGTCCTCACCAGCCGCAGCTTGGAGGACATCCGTGTTGCCCGGGTGACGGAAGTCGCTGTGCCCGTCGACGAAGACCAACCCCGGGCGAGGCTCGCTCCTCTCCGCGACCGCGAGGAGCGAGCCGATCAAGATACTGCAGTCCCCGCCCAGAACGAGTGGGAAGCCCTCGGTGGCGAGCAGGGCGGAGAGCCTGCCGGCCAGCCGCCTGCTGTAGTCGGCGATCGCCCCCAGGTTGCGTGTAGTCCGTCCGTCCCAGGAGCCGTGGTAACGCGGCGGGACGACTACGCCCGCGTCGACGGCACCCAACCGTTCAAGCAGTCCATGGTCCCGCAATGCGCCGGGCGCTTTGTAGCATCCTGGCACCGCATCCGGCTCTGGTGGGCGTAGGCCCAAGTTGGTCGGGGCATCGAGAAGAAAGACCGACATCGCGTCAGCCTAGCCAGTGGCGTGCCACGTCATGGGTACGCACCACCCCGAGTGGTTGACTAAGGATGTGTCCACGAAACCAGCCCCGCACGTACTCGTCCTCTTCGGCGCGACAGGCGACCTGGCCGCACGAAAGCTGTTCCCCGGGCTGTACCGGCTCGCGCTCGCGAAGCGGCTTCCGGAGCAGCTCGCGGTCATCGGCAGCGGACGGCGCTCGCCGGGGACTGATGAGGACTTCCGCAGCCACGTGCACCAGGCGCTGAAGGAGTTCGTCGGGGAGGTCGACGAGACGGTGGCCCGGCCGCTGCTGGAGCGGATCCGGTTCGTGCCTTCGTCCGCCGAGGACGGGACCGCGCTGGCCGAGGCGGTGCACGAGGCCGAGGACCGGCTGGCGCTGGCGAGCGGGCAGACCGTGGGCGACGTACAGCGGCTTCTCTATCTCTCCGTGCCGCCGCAGGCGGTGGAGCCGATGGTCGCGATGCTCGACCGCGAGCAGCTGAACGTCCGCAGCCGGCTGGTCGCGGAGAAGCCGTTCGGGACCGACCTGGCCTCGGCTCGCGAGCTCGACGCGGTGCTCAGCGAGGCGTTCGACGAGAAGCAGATCTTCCGGATCGACCACTTCATCGGGAAGGAGGCCGTGCAGAACCTGCTGGCGCTGCGCTTCGCCAACGGCCTCTTCGAGCCCGCGTGGAACCGGCACAGCATCGAGTCGGTGCAGATCGACGTACCGGAGAAGCTCACCGTCAAGGGGCGCGGCAACTTCTACGAGGGCACCGGCTGCCTGCGCGACATGGTCACCACCCACCTGTGCCAGCTGCTCGGGTTCGTGGCGATGGAGGACCCGCACGCCTTCCGGGAGGGCGCGATCCGCGCGGCGAAGGCCGCCGCCTTCGCGGCTGTGCGGCCGCTGGATCCCGAGCGCGTGGTCTTCGGGCAGTACGACGGCTATCGCGAGGAGCCCGACGTCGCCGCCGACTCCGACGTGGAGACGTACGTCGCCATCGAGGCGTGGATCGACAACGACCGCTGGCGCGGGGTGCCGTTCTACCTGCGCACCGGCAAGGCGCTCGCCGCCGGGCGGCGGACGATCACGATCCGGTTCATCGACCCGCGGCACCGGTGGCTGCAGGCGGCGGATCCTGGTTCGACCGAGCCCAACGAGCTGGTGATCGAGCTCAGCGACGACCCCCGGATCGAGATCGAGGTCCGGGCCAAGCGCCCCGGTCCCGGCATGGCGTTGACGGATGCCGTCTTCCGCCTCGATCTCGCAGGTGACGCCCCGGACTCCGGGCCGCTGGAGGCGTACGAGCGGCTGATCCTCGACGTCATGAACGGCGACCGGACCCTGTTCACCAGCGCGGGCGAGGTGGAACGGCTGTGGGAGATCTGCCAGCCGGTCCTCGAGCATCGACCTGCGGTGGAGAGCTACCCGCAGGGATCCTGGGGCCCCGAGTCGGCGCTCGAGCTGCCGATCGGCGGCTGGCGACTGGGAAGGAACCAGTGACCGACTCGCCTCGCCGCCTCCTGCTCGTCGTCGACGCCCCGTCGCTGCTGCACCGCAACCATCACGCGCGGGCGCACACCCGGATGATCGACCGTGCCGGTCGGCCCGCCTGGGCGCTGCACGGCATGCTGCGGCAGATCCTCGACTCGATCGATGCCTTCGCTCCCGACGCGGTGCTCTTCGGTCTCGACGACCGCACCTCGTCCCTGCGCCGGGACGCCTATCCCGACTACAAGGCCGGCCGCCCCGAGAAGGAACCGATGCTGGCCGAGCAGCTCGACCGGGCCGGGGCGATGCTCGACGCCCTCGGGCTCGCGACCGTCACTCCCCCGGGTCTCGAGGCCGACGACGTCAACGCCTCGGCCGCTGCCTGGGCCGGCCGCAACGGCTGGGACTGCGTCGTGATCACCTCCGACCGCGACGCGTTCGCGCTGATCAGCTCGCACACCAAGGTGCTGCGGCTGATCAACGGCGGCATCAACGGCTCACCGCTGCTCACCCCCGCCCGGCTGTATTCGATGTACGGCGTCCCGGCCTCCCGCTACCTGGAGTTCGCGGCTCTGCGTGGCGACGCCAGCGACAACCTGCCGGGCGTGAGCGGCATCGGGGAGAAGACCGCGGCGGCCTTGCTCGACCAGGTGGGCCCGATGGAGGGAGTCTGGTCCGACATCTCCGACAACGACGGTCGGAAGGTGACCGAGGTCCTCGACGCGTGGGCGGCCGACACCGGCGTACGCCGCATCGCGCCGCGCATCGTCCGCGCACTCTCCGCGCCCGGCGCCCGGGAGCGCTACGACTTCAACCTGCGAATGATGTCGTGCCACGAGGACCTCGACCTCCGCCTCACCCCGGACATCCCCGGCACCCCCGGCCTCCTCCCGCTCGACATCGACCGGGTCACCCGGGTCGTCGGCTTCCTCGGCGTCGAGGCGACCACGGCGGTCGCGCAGCGGGTGCTGAGCACGAATCCTGCCTCGACGGGCTCGTAGGTCGGCAGGAGACTTCGCCAGCTCGATCGCATCCGGCTGTTCGGCCGCGGTCATGGCGATGGGCGAACTTCCGACTCCTATTTGAAGAGGGCAGCAAAAGCACCGAACGCGGCGATGAACATCGAGCAGGTCGCGACCTGCTGCTGCGGACCGGTGAACCAGCCGCGACATGCGTTGCGCGCTGTGTCGAAGCGGGTGAGGGCACGGACGCGCTGCCACTTGTGCTGCCGGATGCTGCAGCCGCCGAGGAGGCCGTAGGAGTTGTTCCGGCAGTTCTCGCCGGTCCGGATCTCCGCGCCGCATGACGTCGGCGCAGCGAAAAGCAGCCATACGAAGCAGAACACGAACAGGCCCGAAAGCATGAGCGGTCCAACATCGAGCCCGAACAGCAAGAGCACCGCGCCAGCAAGCAGCAGGTAGCCGAAATAGCGTGTGAACCGAGACTTCTTCTTTCCCATGGCGGCAGCCTCCCGAGAGTGTGGTTCCGCGCCTTTCGACCGCAGCGACGTCCACTCGGACGAGTCCGGGCTTCGCCCGGAATCCCTGCCCATCGGCCCACAGAGCGGAACCGTTACCCGTTTTCGCGGATGCCGGACAGGTCACGGCTGTCTCAGTCTCACGCAGCGTAGAGTCCCAGTTGTTCGTAGGTTCCGTCGGGGTAGCGGGCGTATTCGATGCCGAGTGGTGAGCGCCAGATGAAGGTGCCGGGGGTGGGTTGGGTGTAGGTCCAGCCGCCGAAGGTCTTGAGGCGATGGTGGCTGCGGCAGGTCTTGGCCAGGTTGGTCGTGGTGGTCGAGCCACCGTCGTCGTACGCCTCGAGGTGCTCGGTGTCGGCCAGCCAAGCGGACCGGGTGCAGCCCGGGTACACGCAGGTCCCGCCGGCGATGAGCGCGGCCTGTTCGTGCTGGGTCGAGGACGGGGAGTAGCCCTCGTGGGAGATCTCGGTGTTGAGGTCGATGACCTTGACCGGACACACCACCGTGCCCGGCGCCATCGCCCACTCATCGACCCGCTCGAGGGGGACGATCGCACCATAGTTGTCGACGCTGACCAGACCGCTGCCGCGAAGGTCACCTTGGTCGACATGGCAGTAGAGGTGGAGTACGCGAGCAGTGCCGCTCGTCTCAGCACTGGCCGTGTAGCCACGGGCCAGCTCGCCGAGAGCTTTGGCGCGGCGGCGGCCGAGGGACCACCCGGTGTAGCGGTCGTCGTTGCCGAGGTCGCGGGCGATTGCGGAGACGGCGTTCTCGAGGTCGGTGGCATCGGCGAGGTCCATGGTGGCTTCGACATGTGCGTGACCGGTGGCCGCGCCGTCACCGAGATTCGCGGGGTCTTCGGTGAAGAGCATGGGTGCATCGAGGTCGACCTCGACACCGAACTGGTCGGCCTTCTCCTCGGCTGCGAGCGCGGCTGCCTCGGGATCGAACAAGGCGAAGGCTTTCTCGACCAGCCGGCTGATCGTGACCCGGCCACGCTGGTGCAGGACCGGCGCAACCTGGGCGTCAACCCAGTCAACGGCCTCCGGGGAGAGCTTCTTGGTCAGATCAGCAACCTGTCGCGCCCGCCATCCCTCGACCGAGTAGTCCAGGACTCGGGCCCAGGTCCGCGGCAGCCGATGCGCGAGCTCGACGACGTCACCGGCCAGGCGCCGTACCGATCCCAACGACATCCCCAACACCGGACCGAGCTCCATCACCGCGAACTCGGAGACCGCGACCGCACCCTCACCGGCCAAGCTGAGCAGCCGATCCCCAAGCAGACACGGATCGTGCTCATAGGCCACATCATCAGGACCCCGCGGCGGCCTCTCAGACAGATACGCAGCGACCAGAACGAGCCGATCATTGGCTGCCCTGACCTCATCGACACGGGCCTGAGCCAGGCTGGAGAGGAGGACGTGAGTGGAAGTGTTCCCGAGGTCTGATTCCATGCCTAATTCTACATCTGACCTGCGCAAACAGGAAGCAGAATCAGCGTCCGACTTGGCTCTGTCTAATTGATTCGGAGCCACCCGGATGAGCAAGGTATCGGCTGATCCTCGGGGCTAGCCCACCAGCGATCGGGCACGGCGGGATCGACCGTGCTTCTGCCTCGGCCGGCACACCCCAGACCGGCTGAAGGTGTGGATCCGTCACGGCCCGCCTGGCATCTCACCGTTCTCGCCGAGCGTGGCAGCTTGGCGATAGCCGACCCAGAGCCTGCCGCCGACTTCGGCCAACGCGTCGTCGGCCAGTTGCTCCAGGGGTGCCGTATCCCCCGCCACCGCGAGCTGAAGCGAGTCGTGAAGCGCTGTCGCCCAGTGGGTTCCAGCCGCCGCGTCAAGCGAAAGAAGCTCACGCGCCAGCCACTTTCCGCCACCGGTCCAGCAGCCGTTGGCAGCGAGGACGAGGTCGGCGGTCCGTCGCCAGGTCTCGACCGCGATCGCGGTGCCGATGGGCCCGGGCTCGGCATCGCGGAGGTCATCGACGAGGTCACTCAACGCGTACCGAGCGCCGCCGAGAGCATCGCTCGACAACGGACCAGGACCGGCGGCGAGGACGTCCTCACAGAACGTACGGATCCGGGCTCCACCATCGCCCGGCAGCAGCTCGACCCCTTCGGCGACCAGGCGGGCCATCGTCGGCTTGCGCTGCGCGAGGTCCTCGGCGACGAAGTGCGAGATGCTCGCCTCGGAGTGGACGAAGAGCTCCACCGGCCAGCCCTCGAACCGCAGAGACTCACGGTGCACAACGGCGCTCTTGTCGAGCACCGTGATGTCGAGATCCGAGGTCGCCGTGGCCCCGCCGAGGATCACCGAACCCCCGAGCCACGCCTGGGTCGCGGCCGGGAACCGGTCGCCCACCAGCCGGCGGGCGGCGTCGAGCGGTGCTGGACGTGTCATGGCTGCCATGCGTGATCGTTCCTCCCCGCCGGCACAATCGGGTTTCCACCTCGAAGTCGGGTTTCCTGCTGGATGGCCGGCCTGCGTACCCGATTTCAGCGAGTGCGTTCGCTTCGGCCACGTACGCCCCACCTGCCCCCGGGTAGAACGAGCCCGTGACGGTATCGGACGCCAACCTACCTTGGACCAGCTCGGAGTGGAGAGAGCGCAACGACTCCGTCTGGCAGCGGACGCTGCGGCTACAACAGTCGTGGTGGCGGCAGACCCGAACGGGAATGGCTGCCGGGCCCTCGACCGGCGGCACCAGACTCGTCTCCTCGATGCTTCCGGTCGGCACCGAGTGGAGCCCCAATCTCATGACGCCGGCGGCGGTCGCCTCAGCACGACGGGCGAGGCTCGATCTCGAGACCGAGCGAAGGCCGGGAATCATCCAGATCGACCGCCTCCACCGAAACCTCCTCTCCTCCCAGCCCTTGTGCTTCAACCTCTTCGGGCATCTCTCCGCCGAACCGTCGACGCTCCTGGAGTGGGTTCGCACGTTCCATCACGACGCTGAGAGCGTCGATTGCGTACGGCTCGAATGGGCGCCGCTCACCGGGAACACCGGGGGCTCCGCGTTCGACGCCTTCGTCACGTACACACGGAGCGGCGGCGCGCGGGGATTCCTCGGGATCGAGTGCAAGTACGCCGAGAATCTCACCAAGGCACAGCCCAGACCGGCACCTGAGAAATTCAAGGTCGAGACGGTCAACGGTCCCTGGCGCGAGGGAGCGGAGACACGCCTGGACCGGCCCAGCCTTCGCCAGTTCTGGTACAACCAGCTTCTCACCCAGCGAGTCGCCGCCGGCGACTTCACCAGCGGGATCGGCGTAGTTGTCGCCTGCCACGACGACAACCCCGCTCGCAGAGCCGTCGAAGCGGTCCGTACCGAACTGGACGACCCGAGCTCTCTCCGCTTCTCATCGATCAACGACGTGATCGACGCCGTCCCCGGCCACGAGCGCTGGCGCCGGGCCTTCACCGAGCGCTATCTGACCTACGACCAGATCCCTGCGCGGCTGGCTCAGGACAACGAGCCACCAGGTCGGCAGTCAGCAGATCCCGCTCACGTCCACCGGTCTTGAAGGTCGGCGACCAGTTTCTCGGCTTCGCGTGTGTCGGGGGCACGTACGGCGTCGAGGCTCGATTGCGGAAGCACGACGTATCGACCGGCGCCGTTCAGACCGAGGTCGCTCAGTGCCTCGATCGAGTCGGTCCGGGACAGGTCGAGAACCTGGATGTCCTCGCCGATCCTGTCGAGGATGTCCTGACCCGAGGCGGCCTTCACCCTGGCGATCTGCGAGGCAAGCTCCGACGCGGCGGCGCGGGTGTCGCCTACGGCGAGCTCGGCGACCTTCCTGTTGTTCTCCGCCGCCTGCATGTTCTGGATGGCCGCGTCGTGCTGTTTCTCGGCTTCCTTCTTGTTCTGGTCGGCAGCGTTTGCAGCACCCTTCGCCGCGGCGCCGGTCACCGAGACGCCGAGGAGCGCACCGAGCACGAACAGCGCGATGTTCTGCACCCGGTCGATGATGCCGAGCAGCTGCTCCCAGTCCGCCTGCTCCTGTGCCTCATCGTGCTGGACGATGTAGTTCCAGCCAAGCGCCAGCACCGCCAGCACGGCGATCAGAGCGACCCCGGCGATCGCCGCGGAGACCTGCCATGGCCACTTGCCCAAGGCCGGAGGACTCTGCACGGCCGGGCTCTCCTCGACTGGTTCCGGCTTCTGGAGCTCGGTCGGAGCCTCGGCATTCACGTTCGCGTTCGGCGTCATCGCGTCTCCCCTGGGCCGTAGAAGTGACGATGACGCTCCTCTCTGGTGAATGCATGGCAGGGAACCGCGAGCCGAGGTACCGAGTATTCGGCACGGCCGCGACCCCTCCCCAGGTTGCTCAGGTGAACTCGGGTGAGCGTCGAGGCCGCTCGGCCGGGGGCACGGAAGCGGCCGAGAGCGCACGGTCGAGGTCGGCGATGAGGTCCTCGGGACCCTCGAGGCCGATCGAGAGGCGTACGAGGTTGGCGGACGGCTTGGCATGGGCGGCGACGGGGCGGTGGGTGAGGCCGGCGGGGTGCTGGATGAGGGAGTCGACGCCGCCGAGGGAGACAGCGTGGGTGAAGAGCTGGACCGAAGACGTGAGGCGGGAGGCGGCTTCGTAGCCGCCACGCAGGGCGATGGTCACCATGGCCCCCGGGCCGTGCATCTGCTTGCCGACCAGGCCGCGGTCGTCGTCCGCCCCGGGGAAGTGGACCCGGTCGACGGCACGGTGCGACCGCAGCCACTCCGCGATCTGGACGGCGGCGGCCTGCTGGGCGCGGATGCGGGTCGGCAGGGTGGCGAGGCCGCGGTGCAGGAGGTAGGCGCCGAGGGGATGCAGGAGGCCTCCCGTGACGGCACGGACCTGGCGAAGAAGCGCCGCGGTCTCCTCGTCGCAGGCGATCACGCCACCGACGACGTCGCCGTGGCCGCCGATGTACTTGGTAGCGCTGTGCAGCGACATCGCCGCGCCCAGCTCGATCGGGTTCTGCAGGACCGGGGTGGCGAAGGTGTTGTCCACGAGCACAGGTACGTCACCAGCAGCCGCCACGACAGAGGCGATGTCGACGAGGTCGAGGGTCGGGTTGGCCGGGGTCTCCAGCACCACCAGCGCCGTATCGGCGCGCACGGAGGCGGCGACCTCGTGCTCGGCGCAGAACGTCACCTCCACGCCGAGCAGACCGGAAGCGAGCAGGTGGTCCGTACCGCCGTAGAGAGGCCGGACGGCGACGACGTGCCGCTTGCCGCTGAAGGACGTGCTCGCGATGATCGCCGCGGTCATCGCCGCCATGCCCGAGGCGTAGGCGACCGACGTCTGGGCCTGCTCGAGCTGGGCCAGCGCAGACTCGAACCGCGCGACGGTGGGGTTCCACAGCCGCTGGTAGACGTACCCGCCGTCCGGGAGCGGCTCACCGCCGGTCGCCATCGCCTCGTAGGACGCTCCCCCGCGCTCGATGTCGGGCAGCGGGTTGGTCGAGGACAGGTCCAGCGGCAGGGCGTGGACGCCGAGCATCGCCAGGTCGTCCCGTCCGGCGTGGACGGCGAGTGAGTCGAGGTGAGGGTTCGCGATCGGCATGAGGCGATGCTGGCGGGAACCACAAGATCAGGCCAGATTGATTGCCGAAGATCCCATGGAACCCCTGATACTGACATCTTCGAGCAACTCGACCCCAGACCCAGGCAGGAACCGTTGGCGAAAGAACAACCCTCCGCAACCACTCTCGACTCCGTCGACCGCCGCATCCTGAGCGAGCTCGGCGCCAACCCCGAGCTCACCAACAAGGCCCTCGCCTCGCGCCTCGGCCTCGCCGAGTCGACCTGCGCCTACCGGCTGCGCGCCCTGCGCGACAACGGCGTCATCACCGGCCGCCGCCTCGACGTCGACGTCCGCGCCCTGGGCTACCCGTTGCAGGCCGTGATCAAGGTGCGGCTCGGCAGCCACAGCCAGGAGCACGTCGAGAAGCTGTACGACGAGCTGGCCTCGACCCACGGCGTGATCCAGGCCTTCCACGTCGCCGGCGCGGACGACTTCCACCTCCACGTGGCCGTCGAGGACGCCGAGGCCCTGCGCGACTTCGTGCTGCGGCACGTCACCGTCCATCGGGTCGTACGGCAGACCGAGACCCAGCTCGTCTTCGAGCTGCGCGAGGGGCCGGGCGTGCTCCCGCGCGACCCCGCGTAGGCCGGGTTCAACACCGCAGCGCGGTCACTCCTCCTCCATCCGGAAGCCGACCTTCAGCCCGACCTGGAAGTGCTGGATGTCGTTGTCGTCGACGTGTCCGCGGATCTGGGTGACCTCGAACCAGTCCAGGTGACGAAGCGTCTTGCTGGCTCGGCCGACGCCGTTGCGGATCGCCTGCTCGAGTCCTTCGTCGGAGGTCCCGACGATCTCGGTGACGCGGTAGGTGTGTGAAGACATGCTCCTGCCCCTTCTCTCGATGCTCGCTCTACCCACCATGGGCGCGACGTCGAGACCGTGCAAGAGGTGACCTCCCAGGAAATGCCGTTGTCGAACACTGATGTTCGAGTTAACATCTCGTACATCAGTGTTCGATTTGTGCCCTCGAGGAGGAGCGCCATGACCTCAGACCCCGACGCCGATGCAACCGTCGACCAGTCCGCCGATCCACGCCGATGGCGGCTGCTCGGGTTGCTGGGACTGGCGCAGTTCATGCTGATCCTCGACGTCACCGTGGTGGCGATCGCGCTGCCGCACATGGGCGCCGACCTCGGGCTGGGGCGCGATGCGCTGACCTGGGTGGTGAGCGCGTACACGCTCGCGTTCGGCGGGTTGATGCTGCTCGGCGGCCGGGCTGCCGACCTGTTCGGCCCGAAGCCCGTGGTGCTCACGGGGCTCGCGACGTTCACCGTGGCCTCGCTGGCCACCGGCCTCGCCACCAGCGCGGAGCTGGCGATCGGCGGACGCGTCGCACAGGGGGTCGGGGCGGCGATGCTCTCCCCCGCTGCCCTCTCGATCGTGGTCCGGCTCTTCGACGGCGAGGAGCGCAACCGCGCGCTCGGGATCTGGTCGGCGCTCGGAGCCGGAGGGGCGGCGATCGGCGTGCTTCTCGGCGGTGCCCTGACCGCCGGGCCGGGTTGGGAGTGGGTGTTCCTGATCAACGTGCCCGTCGGCGTCGCCGTGGCGGTCCTCCTGGCCCGGCTGCTCCCGCCGCTGCCCGCCTGGGGAGGCGGCGTACGTCTCGACCTCGTCGGCGCTCTGATCGTCACCGCCTCCACCGGGCTGCTGATCCTCGGCTTCATCGAGGCCGGCGACGAGGGCTGGGCCTCGAGCCGCACCGTCGTGCTCGTCCTCGCCGGGCTCCTCGGATACGCCCTCCTGGCCGGCTGGTTGCGACGTACGCGACACCCCCTCATCGACCCGGCGCTGGTCACGCGGCGACCGGTCCTGTCCGGCACGTTCGTGCTGTTCGTCGCGACCGCGCTGATGGTGGCGGTCTTCTTCCTCGGCACGTTCTACCTGCAGGGCGCCGCCGGGCACGGGCCGCTCGCGACCGGGCTGCTGTTCCTGCCCGTCGCCGCCGCGACCATGGTGGGCGCGCAGCTGGCCGGCCGCCTCATCGGCCGCCTCGGCGCTCGCACCCTTGGGATCGCCGGCCTGCTCATCGCCGCCGCCGGGCTGGTCGTACCCGCGATCAGCATGACCACGGCGTCCACCGTGGTCGCGGTCAGCATCGGCTCCGCCGGCCTCGGCGTCCTCTTCGTGGTCGCGGCCGCGACGGCGCTGAGCCAGGTCGAGCCGCAGCTCGCGGGTGTGGCCTCCGGGATCCTGAGCACCTTCCACGAGCTCGGCGCCTCGCTCGGCGCCGCGGTGATGTCCGGCGTCGCCGCGGCCAGCCTCGTCGAAGGCACCACCGACGGCTTCGAGAGGGCCTACCTGGTCGCGGCCGTCATCGCCGCGCTCGCCGCCGTCCTCGCCGGGGCACTGATCCCCGGACCCACCCCCGCCACGACCCACCAGGAGACCGCGTCATGACGAAGACCCCGAGATCGCCCAGGCTCACCTTCACGCTCCACTACCTGCAGATGATCGTCGCGATGGTCGTCGGGATGATGGTGCTCTACCCGCTCTGGATGCTCGCCACCGGCAGCCGGCCGGCGGACGCCTGGGTGCATCGCACCGACGTCGAGTCGCTGGTCATGGCCACCACGATGGTGATCCCGATGGCCGCCTGGATGCGCTTCCGTGGTCACACTTGGAGGCCCGTCGTGGAGATGTCGGCCGCGATGTACGCAGGCTTCGTGGTTCTCTTCCCGTTCCTCTGGCTCGGGGCCATCGACACCGACGGCCTGATGCTGCTCGGCCACGTACTCATGCTGCTGCTCATGCTCGCCGCGATGCTCACGCGCCCCGGCGAGTACTCCGGCAGCCACGCCCACCACGCCCACGCCCGCACCGCCACCGACCAGGAGCCGGCATGACACCCACCCGCCCCGACCTCGTCGTACGCGAGGCCACCCCCGACGACGCCGAGACCGTGCTGAGGCTCGTCAAGGAGATCGCGGCCCACCAGGCCCAGTCCGACTCGGTTACCGTGACCGCCGAGCAGTGGGCCGACTACCTCGCGCGCGCGGACATCTCCGTCCTGCTCGCCGAGATCGACCGGCAGCCGGTCGGCTACGTCTCCTCCGTACGCCGCCTGCACCTGTGGTCGGGCAGCGACATCGTCGCCCTCGACGACCTCTACGTCCGCCCCGGCCATCGCGACGCCGGCGTCGGCCGGCTGCTCATGACCGAGCTGGCCAGACGCTCCGGCGGCCTGACGATCACCTGGGGCGTACAACCCGACAACGACGCCGCGATCCGGTTCTACCGACGCCTCGGCGCCGCCGTCCGCGCGAAGGTGATGTGTGCGTGGAGCAGAGCCGTCCAACCTATACACTGATGTTCGACATCTCGTGGGAGGTTCAGGCCGTGACGACCCTCAAGCGCGCCGACGCACGTAAGAACATCGAGTCGATCATGGACGCGGCCACCGCCTGCCTCGCCCGTGATCCCGACGTCAGCGTCGCCGACATCGCCAAGGCGGCCGGCGTCGGCCGGGTCACGCTCTACGGCCACTTCGAGTCCCGGGCCATCCTCGTGACCCAGGTCGTCGAGCGTGCGATCCAGCAGTCGGACGAGGCGCTCGGAGCGGTCGATCTCGACGGCGATCCCCGCGCGGCCCTCAGCCGGCTGCTCGAGGCGTCGTGGCGACTGACCCAGCAGTACGGCGCGCTGATCGTGGCGGCCGAGCAGAGCATGCCCCACGAGCAGTTCCAGGCGGTCCACCTCGGGCTGATCGACCGCTGGAAGCCGCTCATGGAGCGCGGTCGCGGCGACGGCAGCTTCCGCGACGACCAGCCGCTCGGTTGGCAGCTGACCCTGCTCCAGAGCGTCCTCCACGCAGCCTCCGGCGCCGTCTACCGGGGCGAGATCAAGGCGGCCGACGCAGCGAGCCTCATCGACGGCACCCTCCAGGCCGCCCTCACCCCTCCCGGCGCCACCCGCCACTGAGGCTCACTCCGGGAGGTTGCCGACCGCCGCGCGCTCGCGGCCGAAGTAGCTGGCCAGCAGCGAGTCGGCATTGCGGGCACCTCGTCCCTCCAGGCGGTCCCGGCCCTTCTCGGTCCGGCCGAGGAACCGATACCTGACCACGTTCAGCGGCAGCAGGTAAGCGTGCGCCCACGGGGGCCTCGTCGGAAGACCGAGCTCGCGCATCGAGGTGACCCCGAGGAAGACGGTCAGCATCGAGAGGAGCCGCTCCGTCTCGTACCAGCCACGCACCCGCTGCAAGGGACCCGGCCAGCCCGGATAGCTGCGATCGCGCTGGACCTCGACCGCCGCCTGCGCCAGCTGCGGACCGGCCTCGGAGATCTCAGCCTGAGAGAGCAGCACGTGATAGTTGATCCGGTGCCGCTCCCACTCGTCGTCGACGAGGAAGTCCTCGTCGACACCCATCAGCCAGCCGACGTACTTCCACAGATGCATCAGCGCCCGGGCGTCCCGCCTGGAGATCGGCACTCCGAGTGCCCGGCACCCGATGATGAGCACGCCGTCGAACAGGCCCAGCGTGGCCGCCTGGTCGGCCTGGTTGATCGGCAGGCCCCACCTGTCGGTGTCCCACCTCTGCTCGAACCCGGCGTTGACCAGCGCATGCATGGCTCGTACGTGGACGGTGAGACGCCACGCCTCACCCGAGCTCGTACCCGATCCCGGCTCCGGCGGCCGCAGCCCACCGGGCGTACGCAGGCTCACCGCCCAGTGCTGGGTCTCCCCCAGGCGCCGCCGGGTCGTGCTGCCGGTCAGGCCGCCGGTGGCCACGAGCAGGTCCGGCGGGCCGCCGAACCGGTAGCCGCTGATGAGCGAGAGCTGCAGGAGGACGTCGGCCGCGTTCTGGCCGAGCCGCGCGAACACACGGCCGCCCTCGTCGACGAGGTCCCAGTCGACCCAGTCCGGTGTGGCCTCGACCTCCGCGAAGAACTCGGCGAGCGCCGGAGGCGGGGAATCCACCGCCGCGACGCCATGCTCCAGGGCCGTACGCAGCTGGGTCATCGTGACCTTGCCCGGAGTCCCGGCTCGCATCCGGATCGCCTCCGCCAGCCGCGCTCCGGCCTCGTCCCGCTCGCCGAACGCCCGCCCGATCCGCTCCATCAGGTCCTCGTCGACCTCGTCGATCCGGCCCAGGAGGCGCAACGGCCGGCCGAGACGGCGCCCACGCGCCTCGCCTTCGCGAAAACGTGTCGGGAATCCGGTGGGTTGGGTGCCCTGCTGCGCGAGTGTGGTCATACCTCCAGCGTGATGCGAGCGGGAGCTCGCTTTCAATTCGCGTTCTGCCTAACGTAGAGGCATGCGCAAGACACCCACCCAGGCCCGTTCGAAGGCGACTGTCGAGCGCATCTTGGAGGCCGGACGCCAGGTGCTGGTCGAGGACGGCTACGAGACGTTCTCGACCAACCGCGTCGCGGCCGCCGCCGGCATCAGCCCCGGTTCGCTCTACCAGTACTTCTCCGACAAGGCCTCGATCCTCGACATCGTGATCAGCCGCTACTGGGACGACGTCTCCGAGCGCACCGCCTCGGCACTGGCACTGCAGGCGACCAGCACCGGCATACCGGCGATCCGGTCGGTCGCCGACGCCCTTCTCGCGGGGCTGGAGCAGGATCCGACCCTCCTGCGCGTCCTGATCGAAGAGCTCCCCGCCTCCCGCAACCGGGACCGCCATGCGGCCCTGGTTACCCGCGTACGCGATCTCACGGCCGCCTATCTGCACGCCGGAGCGGTCGCGAGGACCCGCCCCGACCCGCAGCTCACCGCATGGGTGCTGGTGGTGGCGATGGAGAACATCGCACTGCGGTGGGTGCTCGACCGACCGCCCTACCCGCGCGAGGCCGTGCTGGAGGAGATGGTGGCGCTCACCGCCGGCTACCTGGGCCAGACGCCCTAGGAATCCTCCGGGCGGTACAGCGCGGTCATCTTCCCCTTCGGGTCGAGACGGGCGAGCAGAGCGTCCCCGACCTGCGCCAGCTGTCGGACCTGCTCCGCGGTCAGCCCGTCGATCACGTTGCCGCGTACGTTCGCGACGTGGCCGGGCGCGGCCGCGACGACCGCGTCCCAGCCGGCGCCGGTGAGCCGCGCGTTCGTCGCCCGCGCGTCCTCCGGGCACGGGAACCGCTCCACCAGCCCCCGCTCCTCGAGGCGCCGCACCACATGGGACAGCCGCGCCAGGGTCGAGTTGGTGCGGTGGGCCAGTGCGGTCATCCGCAGCGTGCGGTCCTCCGCCTCGGACAGCATGGCCAGGACGAAGTACTCGAAGTGGCTCAGGCCGGCATCACGGCGCAGCTGGGAGTCGAGCACCCCCGGCAGCAGCTCCACGATGGCGATCAGGCGCAGCCAGGCCGCCATCTCGTCCTCATCCAGCCAGACATCGTCCACATGCCCATTCTAGCTCGGCTGCTTGTCACTACAACCAAAAACTTGACGCTACAACCTTTTCGTGAGAGTTTTGTTGTAGCAACAACCTTTCAATCGAGGAGAATCCGACATGACAGACATCTCGATCATCGGCACCGGCAACATGGGCCAGGCCATCGCGGCACTCGCCGGCCGCGGCGGGCACTCGGTCCAGCTGCTCGGCAAGGCAGACGCCGCCACCTCCGCGACCGGCGACGTCGTCGTGCTCGCCGTCCCCTACCCCGCGCTGAGCGAGATCGTCTCGCAGCGCGGCGCCGAGCTCGCCGGCAAGATCGTCGTCGACATCACCAACCCGGTGAACTTCGAGACCTTCGACTCCCTCACCGTCCCCGCCGACAGCTCTGCCACCGCGGAGATCGCCGCGGCGCTGCCGGACTCACGCGTCCTGAAGGCCTTCAACACCACCTTCGCCGCGACCCTGGCCAGCGGCACGGTCGGTGACCTGACGACCGCCGTCCAGATCGCCGGCGACGACGCCGACGCCAAGGCGACCCTGGCCGAGATCGTCACCTCCGCCGGCCTGCGACCCATCGACGCCGGCGCGCTCAAGCGGGCTCGCGAGCTCGAGTCGCTCGGCTTCCTGCAGATCTCCCTGGCCGCGGCCGAGCAGGTCTCCTGGACCGGCGGCTTCGGCGTCGTCGCCTGACCGCGCGTCACCCGAGGAGTCCCACGATGACCGTCAGCCCGGTACGTCTCAACCACGCCGTCCTGTTCGTCTCCGACCTCGAACGCAGCATCGCGTTCTACGAGGCGGCCTTCGGCATGACGGTCATGGCGCGCGAGCCGCGTGCCAACGCCGCCTTCCTACGGCTGCCCCTGTCCGGCAACCACCACGACCTCGGCCTGTTCGGGGTCGGGCCGCAGCCGCCGCGGCCGCGCGGGTCCCTCGGCCTCTACCACCTCGCCTGGCAGGTCGACACGATCGACGAGCTCGAGCAGGCCCGGATGACGCTGGCCGAGCTCGATGCCTTCACCGGCGAGTCCAGCCACGGCGCCACCAAGAGCGTCTACGGCGCCGACCCCGACGGCAACGAGTTCGAGGTGATGTGGATGCTGCCGCGAGCCGACTGGGGCGACTTCGAGAACGCCGCTCCCGTCGACCGGCTCGACCTGGCCAAGGACGTCGCCCGCTGGAGCGGGGTACGTACGGCCGCCGAGCCGAACCGGCCGGAGGAGCGATGAGCACCCCGGTGCACACCCCGGTGCACACTGCCAGCCACGGCAGCACCGACCCCGACGCTCCCCTGGTGGTCCTGCTCCACGGCCGCGGGTCGCACGAGCACGAGATCATCGAGCTCGCCAAGCACCTTCCCGCCGGTCCGGCCTACGTGGCCGTACGGGCCCCGATCGCCGAAGGCGGTGGGTACGCCTGGTTCGCCAACCGCGGGATCGGCCGCCCCGTCGCCGCCTCGCTGACGGAGACCATGAGCTGGTTCCGGGAGTGGCTCGACAGTGTCGCGCCACAGGGTCGTCCGGTCGTCCTCGTCGGGTTCAGCGGCGGCGCCGCGTTCGCCGGCGGGCTCGCCCTTCAGGAGCCTGGACGGTTCGCCGGCGCCGCCATCCTGTACGGCACGCTTCCCTTCGACGCCGGCGTCCCGGTCGAGGCCGATCGCCTGGCGAACCTGCCGGTCATGGTCGCCCACGGCGAGGCCGACCAGGTCATCCCGCGCGAGCTGCTGGAGCGAACCTGGCACTACCTGCTCGAGGAGTCCGGCGCCCCGACGGTGGCGCACCGTGACCCCGGCGGCCATGGCATCACACCGGCCGCGCTCGACGAGCTCGCCTCGTGGGTCACCGCCCGCGTACATCACGTCTGAACATCCCCTGCACACGAGAGAAGGAACAACATGAGACTCGGACAGTCGCTCCCTGCTCCCGCCACCGACCTGGGCCTGCTCGCCGCCCGGCTCCTCGTCGGAACCGTCCTGATCGCCCACGGCTGGCAGAAGTTCGCCACCTACACGCTCGACGGGACCGCGCAGTCCTTCGAGGCGATGGGTGTCCCAGCGGCCCAGGCGGCCGCGACCTTCGCCGCCCTCGTGGAGCTCGCCGGTGGCGTACTGCTCCTGTTCGGTCTGTTCACACCGGTGGCCGCCGCCCTCGTCGTCCTCGACATGATCGGCGCGTTCTGGTTCGCCCACCGCGGGTTCGGTGTCTTCGTCGACCAGGGCGGCTGGGAGCTGGTCGCGGTCATCTCCGCCATCGCGATCGCCCTGGCCGTGGCCGGCCCGGGCCGGGCCAGCATCGACCACGCCATCGGCGGAAGGGTCCGGGCAGGGGCCTGACGCTTCGGTGCGGGCCGGTGCGTTCCGGTAGGCCCGAAACCGTTCGACAGGCGTACGCGGCCCTGCCAACGTTCCATCCATGCATGTCAGAACCGGGTCGGTCAGCGACCTCCCAGACGCACTGGACCTTCTCGACGCCGCCGTCGCCTGGCTCGCCTCGCAGGGCCGCACCGGGCAGTGGGGCGAGGTTCCATTCTCCACGATCGAGGCCCGGGTCGAGCAGATCCGGACGATGCTCTCCGAGCGCATCGCCCGCATCGCCGAGGACGACGGCCAGGTCGTCGGGGTCTGCGTCCTGGCCGAGGAACCACTCCCGTACGTCGAGCCCGCACCGGTCCCCGAGCTCTACCTGCAGCTGCTCGTCACCGACCGAGCCCGAAGCGGTTCCGGCGTCGGCCGGACGCTGGTCGACGACGCCGTCGAGATCGCACGGCAGCGGGGTGCGACGCAGATGAGGCTCGACTGCTACGCCGGCGACGACCAGGCGCTCATCCGGACGTACGAAGGATTCGGGTTCGTCCTCGAGAAGCATTTCACGGTCGACACCGGGCAGCCCGAGCCCTGGCCCGGCGCCCTTCTCCGGATGGAGATCTGAGCCCCGCGGCTTTGTAAACTGCCCCGGTCGCCACGTCGAGAGAGGGGACGCGATGACCGAGCTCGATGCCTGGGTGACGGCGTTCGCCGCCGAGCAGCGCCGGCCCGAGGAGGTGGCCCGCTGGGCGGCCTCGACGGCCGACGCGATCCTGGCGGACGGCGAGGTCGACCTGGCCGATCTCCGGCCGCTGCTGCTGGCGGCCGTCGAAGAGCACTGGTACGCCTTCCTGGACGGCCTGGCCCGGTCGGAGAGCCCGTTCGAACTGGTGCCGGCCGCCCGCACCGTGGCGCTCGAGATCGCGCGGCGCCATCTCGGTCTCCCGCTGCTGCTCAAGATCTACCAGCGGGCGCAGGAGGCGAGCTGGGACTTCGCCGTGCAGGTCGTCGAGGAGGCGCCGAGCGACCTCGACCGCGCGGGCCTGCTGGTCTGGTTCTGGACGAAGGCGACCGCGTGGTTCGGCTCCTCGGTCGAGCAGTCGGTGCTGCTGCACCAGACCGAGACGGACCGGATCCGGCAGCGTGGCGACGCCCGCCGCTTCGAGGTGGTCTCGCAGGCGCTGGGCGACCGCAGCGTCTCACCCGCCGAGCTGTCCGCCGCCCTCGACGGCCACCCGGTCGGCATCCCCGGTCATGTCGCGCTGGTCGCGCACGCGCTCACCGCCGACGCCATCGAGCAGCTCGAGCCCGCGGTCAGCGCCGTCGCCCGCCGCGCTGGCCACCCCCGGGCGGTCCTGGTGCGCCCCGGCGGCCGGGAGGTGTGGGCCTGGCTCGCCCTGGGTGAGCTGCCGGACACCATCGACGAGACCGGCATCGATCCCACCGCCGTCCGTGTCACGGTCGGTGTCGGTGGAGGCGGCCTCGACGGCTTCGTCGCCGCGCACCGCGACGCCCGGGCGGCCCAACGGGTCGCGCTGGCTCCCGGGCGCCAGGAGCCGGTGACCGCCTACGGCGATGTCGCCGCGCTGGTGCTCATCGCGCACGATCCCGCTGCCGCCGAGCGGTTCACCCGGACGACGCTGCGCGGCCTGGCCGAGGCCCACCACGACCGGCTGCGCGAGACCGTGCGGGAGGTGCTCACCTCCGCCGAGACCGCGGACCGGCTCGCCGAGCGGCTCGGCATCCACAAGAACACCATCCGCTACCGCATCACCCAGGCCGAGGGGCTCCTGGGACACCCGCTGCGCGAGCGGGCCGGTGACCTGCTGCTGGCGCTCGACTACCACGAGGCCTTCCTCCGGCCGTGACCGTAACGGTGACTGTGAATATGCACAGTTATCCGTGACCGATTCGGCCTGATCGCCCAGAGACTTCCCTGCTGCGTACGTCCATTCTGACAGGAGAGACGTAACCGACCTCACAGGAGGCAGCAGATGACACTCGACGCCAGCGGCACCGTCGACAGGGGCTCGACCGAGAGGTGGCGGGACAGGAAGCGCTATCTGTGGCTCCTCGGGCTCGTGGTCCCCTCCTTCGCCTTCATCGCGGTCGGTGGCTACGCCCTGACCGGGTGGGGTGTGTTCCTGTGGACGGGTCCGATCGTGGTCCTGGGCCTCGTCCCGGCCATCGACTTCATGGCGGGCCTGGACCGCTCCAACCCGCCCGACGACGTCATCGAGGAGCTCGAGGCGGACAGGTACTACCGCTACATCACCTTCGCGTTCCTCCCGATCCAGTACGCCGGCTTCGCCTTCGCGATGTACCTGATCGCGACCCAGGACTGGCCGCTGGTGAACAAGATCGGCCTGGCCCTCACCATCGGGTTCATCGGCGGCATCGGCATCAACACCGCCCACGAGCTCGGCCACAAGAAGGAGAGCCACGAGCGCTGGCTGTCCAAGATCGCGCTCGCGCAGAGCTTCTACGGCCACTTCTACATCGAGCACAACCGCGGCCACCACGTACGCGTCGCGACGCCGGAGGACCCGGCTTCCTCCCGGATGGGCGAGAACCTCTACGGCTTCTGGTTCCGCACGGTGTTCGGGTCGCTGAAGAGCGCCTGGGGCCTGGAGGCCAAGCGCTACCGGCGCAAGGGCACGCACCCGTTCCAACTCGGCAACGACGTCCTCAACGCCTGGCTGATGAGCGTGGCCCTGTGGACCGCCATGACGCTCTGGCTGGGTGTCGGGATCCTGCCCTACCTCGTCCTCCAGGCCGTCATCGGGTTCTCCCTGCTGGAGGTCGTCAACTACCTGGAGCACTACGGGATGCTGCGGCAGAAGACCACCTCGGGACGCTACGAGCGGGTGCTGCCGATGCACTCGTGGAACTCGAACAACATCGCCACCAACGTGCTCCTCTACCACCTCCAGCGGCACAGCGACCACCATGCCAACCCGACCCGGCGCTACCAGACCCTGCGCGACTACCGGGAGTCCCCGGCACTGCCGACCGGCTACGCCGGGATGATCGTGCTGGCCCTGGTCCCGCCGCTGTGGCGCCGGGTGATGGACAAGCGCGTGGTCGCGCACTTCGACGGCGACGTACGGCTGGCCAACGTACGTCCCGGGCGGCTCGAGAAGCTGCTCGCCACGTTCCCGTCGCCCGCCGAGCCGGCGGACGAGGAGACCGTGAAGACCGACGTGACCCGGCAGACCTTCGACGACGAGGTCGCCGCGGGGCGGTGCCCGGGCTGCGGCTACGTCTACGAGGTCGCCGTCGGCAACGAGCTCGAGGGCTTCGCGGCCGGCACCGCCTGGCGAGACATCCCCGACGACTGGTGCTGCCCGGACTGTGGCGTACGCGAGAAGGTCGACTTCGTCCCGCTGAAGGACCGCGACCTGAAGGAGGCGGTCCGATGAGCGCCATCGAAGCGGACAAGACGGTGTGCGAGGGCATCGGCATGTGCGAGACCCAGGCCGACACCTACTTCCAGATCGGCGACGACGGTCTCGTCGAGGTACTCGTCGACGAGGTGCCCGACCCGGACCGCGGGTACGTCAAGGCAGCCGTCGACTCCTGCCCCGTCTCCGCGCTCCGCCTCCTCGGCTGAGCACGGCCCATCGAGTAGGAGGCGGACGAGATGCCAACACTTCTGGTCGTCGGCGCCGGCCTGGCCGGGCTCCGCGCGGTCGAGGGCGCGCGTCAAGCCGGCTGGTCGGGGCCGATCACGATGGTCGGCGACGAACCCCACCCGCCGTACGACAGACCACCGCTGTCGAAGGCGGCCCTCTCCAGCGAGGAGGAGCCCGGCGTGCCGGTGCTGCGCTCGAGCGAGGTGCTCGAGGAGCTGCGGGTGCAGCACCTCTCCGGGGTGAAGGCCCACGGCCTCGACACCGAGCGCCGCACGGTCGCCACCAGCGCCGGAGACCTCGGCTACGACGCGCTCGTGATCGCCACCGGCAGCACCGCGACGACCCTGCCGGGGCTGACCGCGCTGCCCAACATGCACGTGCTGCGTCGCTACGACGACGCACTGGCTCTGAGGGACTCGCTGGCCCGCGCGCGCCACGTGGTGATCGTCGGGGCCGGGTTCATCGGCTCCGAGATCGCCTCGGCCGCCCGCGCCCGAGACGTCGAGGTCACCGTCGTCGAGGCGAGCAGCCGCCCCCTGGAGCGCGCGGTCGGCCCGCTGGCGGCCGCGCGGCTGATGCAGCTGCACGCCGACGCCGGCGTCAGGCTGCTCACCAGGACCACCGTCTCCGGCGTACGCACCTCGGACCGCGGCGTCGAGAAGGTCGAGCTGAGCACCGGTGAGACCCTGGCCGCCGATGCCGTGGTCCTGGGCATCGGCGCCCGTCCGGCGACGGCGTGGCTCGCCGGGAGCGGAGTCGCCCTGGACGACCGCACCGGCGGAGTCCTCTGCGACCGTCGGCTCGCCACCGGCGCGCCCGGGGTCTGGGCCGCGGGCGATGTGGCGTGCGTCGACGGCGAGCGCAGCGAGCACTGGACCGCCGCCGGAGAGCAGGGTCGGGTCGCCGGGGCGAACGCCGCCGGAGCAGACGAAGTCTTCGCCTCGGTCCCGTTCGCCTGGTCGACCTGGCACGGTCGCCGGATCCAGGTCGTCGGCGAGACCACGGCGGCCGAGGAGGAGGAGCGCGAGGACGGGTTCATCCTCTACCGGCGGGACGGCAGCGAGGTGGGCGCGGTCGGCATCGACAGCCCAGGCCCGATCGCCAGGCTCCGCCGCGCCCTGGCCGGCCGGCGCTGAGTCACACCGCGGTCGCCGGAGGCGACGCATCGGCGTGGGAGAGGGCCGAGGGGACCACGGCGACGACGCTGTGCGCATGGTCCAGGAGGTGGCTGGCCACGCCACCGTTCCCGCCGACCACGACCATGTGCATGGTCTGGGACTGCTCCGCGAGCGCGTGCGCCAGGCTTCCGGACTCGACCCGCAGGCGTGGGTGCAGGTCCGGATAGCGCTCTCGAAGTCCTGCCACGCTCTCCGCGGCCAGCAGCCGGTACTCGTCGCGACGGTCGGCGCCGTGGAGGCGGTAGCAGTACAGCACGGTGATCGGCAGGTTCCGCAGCGCTGCCTGGGCGAAGCCGAACTCCAGGGCGGGAGCCGAGTCGACGGTCCCGTCGATACCGACGAGCACACCCCGGCCCACGGCTCCCCCACCCGGACGCAGCACGACCACCGGACACCGTGCGTCCTTGACGGTGGACCTGCTGACCGAGCCGAGGATGCGGCTGCGGATCGTCCCTCTCCCCCGCGACCCGAGCACGAGCATCGACGCGTGCCTCGAGGCTTCGTCCAGCCCACGGGCCGCCGATCCGACCTCCAGCACGACGCTCACCGCAGGACGCCGGTGGCCGACGAAGGTCGTGGCTCTGGAGAGCTCGTCGAGGCGAAGCTCGGCGTAGTTCCTCACTCTCTCCAGCACGCTCGCCGCGTAATCCTGCTCGGGCTCCGAGGGCCCGCCCGCCCGGAACCCGGGCGGGGTGTCCAGCGTCGTCGCGGACACCACATGGAGCAGACACACGTCGCGTCCGTCCCGGAACGCCTGCTCGGCCGCCCAGGACACGCTCTCGGCCGCCTCCGGCCAGCTCTCGACGCCGACCAGGACGGCGCCCACGGGGATGATGGCTTCGTACGTCATCTCGACTCCTCGACACCTCAGACCGGCACGACGCGCCGGCCGGTGATCTGGCTGGGGGTGATGCAGACGAACAGCGTCCGCCGGCCGTCGGCCCACGGCTCCGGCTCGAGGTCGTGCGCGGCCAGCCAGACGCCGTCGACGAACTCCGCGGTCCCCCGCGCCAGGACGCTCCAGCCCGAGGAGGTGTAGGAGTCGAACTCGTCGATCTGGTACGAGACCGGTCCGGCGCCGACGTGGTCCGCGAGGGCCGTGCGCGGGGCGGTGCGGAACACGATCCGCTCGCCGACCATGACGTGGTTGACCGGTAGGACGATCGGTCCCTCCGAGTCACTGAAGGCGACCCGTCCGACCTCGCTGCGCTGCAGCAGCTGCAGGCATTCGTCCCGGTCGATCGTGGTCAGGTGTCCGGGAAACCATCGTGCTGTCAGGTACATCCTCTGCTCCTTCGTCACGGTCGTCCGGAACTGGCCGGCTCGTCGGCTCTCGTGCCGAGGTCCTCGGTGGCCTCGGCAGCCCCGGCGCCCCCCTCGAACGCCGGGGCCACGTGTGTGTTGATCTCGACCGGGCAGCTGCTCTCCCGAAGCACCGCCCGGGAGGTGCCGCCCAGCTGCCCAAGGCCGAGGAGGTGCCGGCCCCGGCCCAGCATCAGCAGCCCGGCGTGCCGGGACGCCTCCGCCAGGGCGTACGCCGCCTGGGCGTGCACGACCTCGACCCGGACATCCACCCGGGCGGTCGACGGGTCTCCGTCGACCGCTGCCAGGATCAGATCCCTGCTCGCGCTCATGACTCCAAGACTTGGGGAGCGAGGTGATCTGCGGACAGGGACCGTCGGCCCGAACCGAAGGCCTTTGGTCGGTTCCGCCAACCGCTCGGTAGGGACCGATGCGTAACCAGTCCCTACCGAGCGTCTTCCCCGGGTCCGGCCCACCCCCTGTGGCCGGCTCCCCGGAGGCTCTTCGCCCGCTCTCACGTGCTCGTCATCGCAACACTCCAGGCGCCGGTTCAGCCATCTCGGTCGGCTGGGTCGGAGTGACAGGGCACCACTGCGACAGGCACCTCGGCGTTGTGGATCACCTCGCGCGCGATCGGACCGAGGCCCCAGGTGCCACGTGCGTCATGGCGTCGTCCGAGCACGATCAGCTGAGCGCCGACCGACCGGGCCGAGATGATGCCGGCGGCGTGGCCGCGGTCGCGCTCGATCGTGACCTGGACCTGTGGGTACTCCTCATGCAACGGCTTGATCGCCGCCTCGAGGTCCATGCTGCTGCGTTCCTGTCCGTCTCGTACGAGCGGCGCGTTGACGGTCGGGTCCCACACGAGCACGGGATGCAGGTTGACCGAGTGCATCACCACCAGCTCGACCCGGTCGCGGCAGGCGCGCTCGAACGCGGCGCGCAGCACCGGCTCATGGAGACCGTCCGGGTCGACGCCGACGACGACCGATTCCCCCACGTGGTCCTCAGGACTCCACCCGGTTGGCACGACCACCACCGTCCCGAGGGCCCGTCCGGCGACTCTCATCGCCGTCGATCCCACCCGGAACCGACGCGAACCCCCGAGGCCACGTTTGCCGACGACCAGCAGATCCTCCACGTCCGCGTATCCGAGCAGGGCCGGCACCGGGTGGTCGAACTCGATCAGCGACACCGTCCGGACGTCGGCATGTGCAGCTGCGACCTGGCGCTCGATCCTGCCCAGCACAGGCCAGAGACGCCCGTCGACGGCGCCGTCCTGATGCCGCACCGGATGCCGAACGGCGCCGATCGGCACGAGCGGTCTGCCAGAGGCAGCCACCTCCGCGATCGCGTAGGCCACCGCGGCCCGGTTGGACTCGGAGCCGTCCACGCCGACCACGACCCTCGGTTCCAGCGGCAGTGGCGGATGGGCCGGTCGACCCGCGGGCTCCCCATCCACAGCGGTCGGCCAGCCCGGACTCGACGTCGCGGTCATATATGTGTCCCTCCATCGCGAGATCGCTCCAGTGGCTACAGCGAATCCCGCCCGTGCGTGCAGGACCAGGGACGTAGGTCGGGCAGGTCAGGTCGAAGGTCCTCAGGATTGAGGATCGGTGCGCATTTCGTCACTGTCCGGCGTTGCGCCCCGGAGGAAGCGCTCGGGCCCACCTGCCGCCCGGGCACCGGAGCGGAACCACGCCTCCAGTCCCGGCGCGTCGCGCCGCTCGAGCTCATCGAGAAGCACGACGCGGATCTCGACCGCGCGCAGCTTCGCGCTCAGGTCCGTGACCCGGTCGAGGGCGACGTAGCTGGAGCGCCAGGCCCTGCACAGGTCGGTGTCGGTCAGTCCGTCGGTGACCGCCAAGACGGCCTCGACCGGGTCGACCGCCTGGGGTCCGATGGCTTCTGCCGCCGTTCCTGCGTCCGACCTCCACCTGCCGAGCCGGTCTCGGCTCTTCAGCGGTCGTTCGGCGCGCGGCGGCCAGCCGAGCCACCCCAGTTCCCAGGCAGAGGCCAGCCCCGCCGCCATCACCAGCAGTGCGCTGACCAGACCGAGCGCGAGGACGAGCCCTGCGGCGGCCAGCGCCGCGCTCGGCCACAGCAGGCTCCTGGTGAGCAGCACAGGCCACGGGATCGACCTCTCCTCGGGCCCGAGGCACATCAGCATCGTGAAGGTGATGAAGCTCCCGCCCGCCCACCACCCGAGGGTCATGGGCACCGACCACGCCATGAGCGCGGCCACACCGCAACCGACCACCATGCCCAGCACAGCGGCCCCCACCCAACGTCTCATGAGCTCACTTTCCCGGCAGGCCGGGGCCGGGCGGATGGGCCACGATTCCTCCCAGTCCGGGACCAAGGCCCCGACACCGTCATTCGTCGGCCCGGTCAGCCCAGAGGAACCGACCACTCCACCAAGGTCCCCTTCGGGGGCGCCGGCTCCACGGTGCACCGCCCGCCGTGAACCTCGGCGCGGTGGCGCATGTTCGCGAGACCGCCTTCCACCACGCCCTCCGGAATCCCGTCTCCGTCGTCGCGCACGCGAAGCACGATGTCTTCGGCGGCGGAGAGCGACACGTCCACCGTGCTCGCGTGCGCGTGACGGACCGTGTTCGACAGCGCCTCGCCGAGGACGGCGACGACGTCCTTGGCCAGCTCCGGAGAGGTCCTCAGCCGGATCGGGCCGTCGAAGGCGAGCTTCGGGCGGAACTTGAGAGACGCCGCCGCTCGGTTCACCAGGTCGGTGACCTGGGACTGGATGTCGCCGTGGTGATGGGGGGTGCCGAGCTCGAAGACCGCGCGCCGGAGATCGCGGATGGTGTCGTCGATGTCATCGACCGCCTGGTCCAGGCGGTCGCGCAGCTTCGGGTTGTCGGCCAGGTTGCGGCCGCCCTGGAGTCGCAGGCCGATGACGAAGAGCCGCTGGATCACGATGTCGTGCAGGTCGCGACCGATCCGGTCGCGGTCGTCGTAGACGGCCAGCCGCTGCCGCTCCTCACGGTTCTGAGACAGCCGGATGGCCAGCGCCACCTGGGCCGCGAACGCGTCGGCGACGGCCAGGTCGATGTTCTGGGCCTGCTCGGCGTTCGCCCGGCGCCAGGCGAGGGCGAGCACGCCCACCGCGTTCATCTCGTCCGACGGGTCGGTACGTCCCAGCGGCACGAGCACACCAGGGCCCAGGTCGCTCATGTCGATGACCGCCGCGGCGCTTCCACCCGAGGCGGCGCTCGCGATGTCCTCCACGACCATCGGCACGCCGTCGCTGATCGCCCGTCCCGCGACCGACTCTCGCAGAGGGGCACGCTTCAGCTCGTCGACGTCGACATCGGTGCCGGAGACCACCTCCACCCGGAGACGGTCGGCGGCCGGCCCCGTCACGATCCAGGCGACGTCGGCGCCCGCGATCTCGCGCGCCCGGTCGACCACGAGCTGAAGGGCGGTGCCGCGGTCGATGTCGCCCATGAGCGCGCTGGTGATCTCGGCGCGCGCGTCGAGCCACCGGCCGCGCCGCGCGGCCTCCTCGGCCAGCAGGGCGTTCTCGATCGCGACGCCGGCAGCTGCTGCCAGGGCGACCACGATGTTCTCGTCCTGGTCGGTGAACTCCGCACCGTCGGTCTTCTCGGTGAGGTAGAGGTTGCCGAAGACCTTCTCGCCGATGCGGACGGGAACACCGAGGAAGGAGCGCATCGGCGGGTGGTGCGCGGGGAACCCGTAGGAGGCCGGGTGCTCCTCGATGTCGCGCAGACGGACCGGCTCCGGATGGTCGATCAGCAGGCCGAGCAGACCGTGTCCGGTGGGCAGGTCTCCGATCCGGAGCTCCTGCTCGGGGGTGAGACCGCGGTTGATGAACACCCGCAGCCGCCGCTCGCCACCGCTGGCCAGGACCCCGAGGGCTGCGTACTTCGCGCCGGCCAGGGCCTTGGCGACCTCCACGATCCGGTTCAACAGGTCGTCGATCGACAGCCCGGCACCCATCGTGACGATCGCGTCGAGCAGCAGTCTCCACCGCACCTGCTCGTCTCGAGCGACGGTGACCCGGTCGAGCACTTCGGTCAACAGCTCGTCGAGCGGTGTGTTGCTCAGCGTCTTCTCTGCCGCGTCATCTCGTGGACGGCGCTGCCGTGGTGGCGTACGTCCCACGTCGACCCTCCACGTCACATGAGTGGTACACCCCTTAACGTATCAGCCTTGCAACGTCTTGGTGACAAGTATCGCGGCCTGTGTTCGGCTCTCCAGGCCGAGCTTGGCGAGCAGGGAGGAGACGTAGTTCTTGACCGTCTTCTCCGCCAGATGCATCTCCTTCCCGATCTGTCGGTTGGTCATGCCCTCGCCGATGAGCTCCAGGATCCGGCGCTCGTGGTTGGTCAGGTTCTCGAAGACCGAGTTGGACTTCGGCCCGCTGCGGATCCGCTCGAGGACCTGGGCGGTGACCGCGGGGTCCAGGGTCGATCGCCCCGCGGCGACCTGGCGCACGGTGTCGACGAGGTCGGCGCTGCGGATCTGCTTGAGCAGGTAGCCGGCCGCGCCCGCCATGATCGCGGAGAACAGCGCGTCGTCGTCGTCGAACGAGGTCAGGATGAGCGCGGCGATGCTGGGGTCGACCGAGCGGACGTCGCGACACACGTCGATGCCCGACCCGTCGGGGAGCCGTCCGTCGAGGATCGCGACATGCGGGCGCAGCGCTGGGATCCGGTGCCGGGCCTCCTCGGCGAGCCCGGACTCGCCCACGACGACGATGTCGTCCTCGTCCTCGAGGAGATCCTTGATCCCCCGGCGGATCACCTCATGGTCATCGAGCAGGAAGACCCGGATGGGCTCTGCTGCACGCTCGGACTCTGCGGATTCGGTCACCTGCTCAACCTACGACCGATGACGGCGCTCGCCAATGCTCGTCTTACCCGTGCGCTGAGGACCAAGGTCCCGCGACGCACCCTCGGGAGCGCGCTCACGGCTGCCTGGTTCCGACCGGGGTCTCGGCGGGCTGCGACACCAGTGCCTCGCCCGTCGGCGCGGACGGTTCCGGCGGGACGAGCCCGACCGGGTCGCTCCCGCCCTGGTCGAGGCGGAAGGGCGGATAGCTGTCGGTCATCAGGAAGACGTACGCCCCGACGCGCGCCGCCCACCGGTCCATCCCGAGAACGAGGTCGAAGATGCCGCGCGGGTAGCCGCGCCCGAAGAGCAGCGCCACGCCTGCGAAGAGCACCAAGAGCCCGACGATCCCGCTCCCCCAGGCCCAGGTGCCGGGGTCATCGCTGCCCTGTGCCGCGTACAGACCCCCGCCCAGGAAGAAGCCCAGGAGCAGCAGGTGCGGGATCGCCAGCAGCCACGACTTCACCAGCACCAGACCGCGCGAGAGCCGCTCGGGGTAGGCGACGTGAAGGCGGGCCGGGTATCCGGGGACGTCCTCGAGCGTGAACGGCGGGTAGGCGTCGGTGCCGAGCGCAGCGTAGCCGTAGTAGTCCACCCGCCAGGTCCAGCGCAGGACGCCGAGGTTGAAGTCGAAGATCGCCCGCGGATAGCGGGCGGTGAACAGGATCGCGAACCAGGCGACGACGGTGAGCACGCTGAAGGCGATCCAGAGGAAGAGCAGGATGATGCAGTGCGGGATCAGCAGGAGCCATTTGACCAGCCACAGGGCTCGGCTGACCCGGGGGTCGAGCTGCCCCTCGAGCACCACCGGGGAATCGGACGAGTTCATGTCTCCAGCCTCCGCGCGGTCTGGCACGACGGCATCGGACCAAGGTCCTCTGGTCGGGGACGTGTGCCACTGCCTGGGCACCTACGTTCGGCCGCAGCGTGGTGCCAACGGCACCGCGCAGGGGGCGCGGCGCCGACGGAAGGACGTGAACATGATGCGAGCAGCCGTCGTCTACGAGTCGATGTTCGGCAACACCGCGACGATCGCCACCTCGGTTGCCAACGGCCTGCGCAGCGCCGGCGTGCACGTCAGGGTGATCCCGGTGACGGCGGCCGGCGACGACGTGCTCCGCACCCACGACCTGGTCGTGATCGGCGCCCCGACGCACGCGTTGGGCCTGAGCAGGCCGAGCACACGCGCCGACGCCGTACTGCGCGGCGCCCCGGCGGAGGTCGAGGCCCGCGGTGTGCGCGAGTGGCTCGCCGACCTCCAGGACGCACGCTCGGTACGCATCGCCGTCTTCGACACCCGGGCGCGGGCGATGCGTCACCTCCCCGGCTCGGCCGCCCGGCACGTCGCCCACCTGCTCCGCCGCCGCGGCTACGACGTCGCCCCCTCGACGAGCTTCTACGTCGGCGCTACGGAGGGACCCCTGGGCCGCCATGAGGAGGCGCGCGCCGGCGACTGGGCCACCGATCTCGGCCACCAGATGATGCGGCAGGTCGTGGCCTAGCGATCCTCACCGGCGTCGGCGGGCGGGAGCAGGCTCCTCAGGGCGGCCTCCGAGGCCCGCGGCAACGGTTGCTGCCGGACCTTCGCATCGACGACCGAGACGCCACGCTCGTGCACGATCAGGGGATTGAGGTCGATCTCGGCCACCTCGGGCAGATCGTCGGCGAGACGCCCGAGGGACACCAGGAGGTTTTCGACGGCGGCGGCGTCCGCCGGCGGCGCGCCGCGGTATCCCGACAGCAGCGGCGCGGTGCGCAGGTCCCGAAGCGCTGCCGCGGCATCGGAGCGGCTGAGCGGTGTCAGCCGGAAGCTGCGGTCGCCGATCAGCTCGGTGTAGGCGCCGCCGTATCCCACCATGACCAGCGGCCCGAAGAGCTCGTCCTGGGTGACACCCGCGATCAGCTCGACGCCGGCGGCGACCTGGCGCTGGACGATCAGGCCCGGATGCTCGACCCGGAGGCCGAGGAGCGCGTGCGCGGCGACGCGTACCTCGTCGGGACTCCTCAGACCGACGCGAACGCCACCCGCATCGGTGCGATGCGCGATGGCGGGGTCGGCGACCTTGAGCACGACCGGGTAGCCCACCCACTCGGCTGCGTCGACGGCCTCCTCGGCACCGTCGGCGAGCACGCTCGGCAGGACACCGATCCCGTACGCAGCCAGCAGCTGGCGCGTGTCCGGCTCGGTCAGCCGGCCCCCTTCGGGGCTCACCCGCAGCGTCCGGGCGATCACATCGCGAGCAGTCGCGCGGCTACCGGGAGGCGCCTCGGTGACGGGGGTGTGGGGCCGGGCGCGCCAGTCCGCGTACCTGACGATCGGGCCGAGGGCACGCGCGGCATCCTCCGGGAACGCGAAGACGGGCACATGGCCGCTCCCGACGCTGACGGGTCGGCCCGGACCGTGCGGGTCGAGCATGACGGCCACGGTCGCGACCGGCGGTGCGGTCTGTCCCGGATCGGCACGCAACGCGGTGCGCAGCGCACGCGTGAAGGCTGCGTACGGGAGAGCCGGCAGCGGCGTGCGCAAGGCGATCAGCATGTCGACCTCGCCACTGCGGGTGAGCGTCGAGAGCACCTCGGAGTAGGCCTCCCAGCCGATGCCGGAGCCGAGGTCGATGGGCATCTGGACCGACGACGCGTCGGGCACGATCGCCCGGATCGCGGCCATGGTCTCCGTGCTCAGCGTGGCGAGCAGCAGCCCTTCGCTCTCGCAGGCGTCGGCGGCCAGGACGCCGGGCCCGCCGGCGTTGCCGACGATCCCGACCCGGCGGCCACCGGGCAGGGGCTGGTTCGCGATCACGCTGGTGGTCTGCAGCAGCTGCTCGAGGCTGTGTACGCCGATCACCCCACACTGCCGGAAGAGCGCGTCGACCGCCTCCGCGGACGTCACCGCCGAGGCGGTGTGGCCGACCGCCGACCGCCGGCCGGCGTGGCTGCTCCCTCCGACCAGGGCGACGACCGGCGTGTGGTCGGCCAACCGCCGGGCCAGGCGGGAGAACTTGCGCGGGTTGCCGAACGACTCCAGATAGAGCGAGACCACCCTGGTCGCCTCGTCCTCCGCGGCGTACATGAGGAGGTCGTTGCAGCTGACGTCGGCCTTGTTGCCGGCGGAGATGAACGCCGAGAGCCCCACGCCGAGCTCGTCGGCCCGCTGCAGCGCTGCGATCCCGACCGCCCCGGACTGCGCCATCATCGCCACGCTCCCGCGCCCGGTCGAGGTGGGCGAGAAGGTCGCGTCCAGCCGGACGTCGGGGTCGGTGTTGGCGATCCCGAGACAGTTGGGTCCCACCACGCGCATACCCGACTCGCGGGCGACCGCCAGGATCTGGTCCTGGAGGCGTCGCCCGTCCGGGCCCGCCTCGGCGAAGCCGCTGGAGAGGATCACCAGGTCGCGTACGCCGCTGCGGGCGCACTCCTCCACGACCTTCAGCACCCCTGCCGCCGGCACCGCGACCACGGCCAGGTCCACCGGCCCGACGTCGAGCAGCGACGGGTGGCAGCGCTGTCCCAGCAGGAAGTCGCAGTGCGGGTTGACGGGGTGGACGGTGCCGGCGAACCGCGCCCGCAACAGGTTGCGCACGACCTGGTGGCCGGGGTGGTCCGCGCGCCGGCTCGCGCCGATCACGGCCACCGAGCGCGGCCGCAGCAGCGCCGCGACGGAGTCGGCGTCCGTCCGCTGCTCACGGGAGATCATCGCCTCCAGCACGCGCTCGGTGAGCCGCACCGGGAAACGTACCTCGACGGTGTCCTCGTGCGAGGTCGAGGTGAGGTCGAACCCGGCGTGCCGCAGGACGTCGAACGCGGGGGCGTTGTCAGCCATCACGTACGCCACCAGGTCCGTCACGCCCGCGCCGGACGCCGCGACGGCCAGGTGCTCGAGGAGAAGGGTGGCCACGCCGTGGTGGGCATACCGGTCGGCGACGACCAGGGCCAGCTCGGCGTCCCCGTCCGAGCCCGTCCTCGTGCCGCTCGCCAGCCCGACGATACGGCCCTCGACGACGACCACCTTGGCGACCGCCTCGCCCACGGCCAGCCGCGGCAGCAGGTCCTCGACGAAGCGGAGGCCGTCGAGCTCCCCGACGTGGAAGAACCGCTCGTAGCGATGGCGCTCGGAGAGCAGGTCGTGGAGCTCGACCAGCTGGTCCCGGTCCCCCGCCACCGCGTCGCGTACGCGGGCGATGGTGCCGTCACGCAGCAGCACGTCCTGCCCGGTCATGGTGTCGAGGACACGGGAGGAACGACCTCGACGGGGCATGCGGACTCGCGCAGCAGAGCGTGACCGGTGCCGCCCAGACGGCGCAGCGGGAAGGCGTGCCCGCGTCGGCCGATGACCAGGAGGGCTGCCTTCTCCGTCGCCTCCGTGACCACCCGGGCCGGCTGACCCCGGCGTACCTCGATCCACGCGTCGACCCCGGCAGAGCTCGGGACCAGCTGTCGGGCACGCTCGAGGGTCTGCATCAGCTGATGACGCGCGTCCGCCACCAGGCCTGCCGCGTCCAGCTGCCCCAGCGTCGACTCGTAGTAGACGGCCGGGACCTCCCAGGCGTGGACGATCACCAGGCCGCCGCCGCGGTCCACCGCCTCGCCGAGGGCCCGGACGACAAGGTCGGTGGAGGTGTCGCAGTCCGCGACGGCCACGACCACCATGCGGGTGTCTGCGCCGTCGGGCCAGGCTGCCGGCACGATCACGACGGGCACCGGCGCACGTGAGGCGACCCGGCCGGTCACCGAACCCGTCACGATACGGGACAGGCCATGGTGGCGCTCGTCGCCGAGAACGACCATCGTGGAGTCGGCCGCCGCGTGCACGAGCTCCGTCACCACTCCCCCGTCGAGGAGCGTCGTGGTCACGTTCTCCGCCCCGACGAGCTCGGCGGCCTCCTTCTCCGCGTGCTCGAGCGCGGTCGCCCCGGCCTCGCGAATCTGGTCCGCGAGGCCCGAATAGCCGTAGGGGTAGAAGACGCCCGTCGCGATGGCGAGGTCGATCACATGGACGAGCCACAGGTCGGCACCACTTCGACCGGCTCGCTCGGCGGCGTGCCGGATCGCGGCTCGGCCACCTTCTCCCCCATCGATGCCGACCAGGATCCGATCGTGCTGGGCCATCGTCCCTCCTGCGGGCTCGGTGTGTGCGTCGGGTGATGCTCCTAATCTCGCCGGGCCTCTTCACGGGTGTCAGGGCCATCGGTGCCGCGAGATCGGGACCTAGGTCCGGCAGCCCGACCGCGACCCGCCACGGCGTGGCTGGTCCGGACCGCGATGACGTTCGTCCATCAGGTCGGTGACGAAGGTCCTGTCATCGGGCCGAAGGTCTTTTGCCGATGGGACCTTGCACTCATGACCGCTCTCGCCCGCTCCACGAGGCTCGCCCCATAGCAACCGAACCCTTGCCACGGAGTTGATCATGCTGGTCCGAGAGATCATGACCTCATCACCCGTCACCGCACGGAGAGACACTCCCGTCCGGGAGGCACTCACGCTTCTTCGTGACCATCACATCACCGCGATGCCGGTGGTGACCTCCTCTGGACGGGTCTGCGGCGTCGTCGCCGAGATCGACCTGATCCGCGACCGTGTCCTGCCGGACCCGCGCGCCCACGTGCTCTCACCAGAGCCGGTGACCGACCTGCCCCCCGCGTACGTCGAGCGGGTGATGAGCCCGGTGACGGTCGCCGTGCGCGAGGGCGCCGAGGTGTCCGTCGCCGTCGACATCATGGCCGAGCGGGCGTTGAGAAGCCTCCCGGTCCTCGATGACGACGACGTCCTGGTCGGCGTGATCAGCCGGAGCGACGTCGCCGCCGCCCTGGCCCGCGACGACGACACCTTGGATCGTGAGCTGACCTCGCTCATCACCAAGCTCGGTCATCCCGACTGGCTCGTCGTGGTCGCCGACGGAAGCGTCGTGATCAGCGGGCCGAGCACTCCGAAGGACCGCGCCCTGGCCGAGTCCGCCGCGGCGACGGTCGCCGGAGTCACCCGGGTCCGGATCCACCAGCCGGAAGCCCTGAGCCCCGAGGCGTGAGCTCGCCGTGAGGCGCCTGCCGGGATCGGCAGGCCTATCCCTTCACCGCCCCTTCCAGCCCCTCGCTGCGCAGGAAGAACCGCTGGAAGAGGAGGAAGAACAGGATCGGCAGCGCCGCGGAGATCGCCATCGCCGCGAGGAGGACGGAGAGGTCGGTGGTCGGGGCGATGGACGGCAGCCGGACCGCGATGGGCTGCTTGGCCGGGTCGGGCAGCACGATCAGCGGCCAGATGAAGTCCTTCCACGCGGCCAGGACGGCGAAGACCGACACCACGCCGAGCACCGGGCGCGACATCGGCAGGACCACCGACCAGAAGAGCCGGTACGGCCCGGCGCCGTCGATCCTCGCGGCGTCGAGGATCTCTCGGGGCAGGCTGTCGAAGAACCGCTTCATGATCACCACGTTGAACGCCGAGGCGCCCGCGGGCAGGAAGGCACCGGCGTACGTCCCGACCAGCGACCAACCCACGACCGGCAGGCTCAGCACGGTGAGGTAGAGCGGGACGAGCAGCAGCACGATCGGCACGAACATGGTGGCGAGCACGGCGCCGTAGAGCACGCGGCCCAGCCGCGGCCGCAGCACCGAGAGCGCATAGCCCGCGGTCGCGGCGACCAGCACCTGGACGGCCCAGGACCCGGCGGCGATGACCACCGTGTTGACCAGGTAGGCCGACAGACCCAGCTCGGTCCACGCCTGCGTCACGATCGAGAGGTCCGGCCCGTTCGGCCACAGCGAGATCGGCGAGCGCAGCGTGTCCTGGGTCGGCGTCACCGCCGACTTCGCCAGCCACAGCAGCGGCCCGAGGCAGACCACCACCAGTCCGAGCAGCATCGCCGCCTGCACGCCGCGAAGACCCCAGCGCACCGACGTACGCCGCCGGTCGAGGGAGGAGACGAAGCTCATCAGTCGCTCCATCCACGAGTGAGCCGGAAGTAGAGCCACGACAGCAGCGCCAGCCCGACCGCCATCATCAGGCTCAGCGCGGTCGCCGAGCCGTAGTCCCCGCCGCCGGTCGTGCTGCCGAAGGCGTACTCGTAGATCAGGAGCAGCAGCGTCAAGGACGCGTGCGAGGGACCGCCGCCGGTGAAGAGGTAGGGCTCCAGGAAGACCTGGGCGGTGCCGATGATCTGGAGGATCAAGGTGATCAGCAGCACCGGGCGCAGGTGCGGGAGGGTGACGTGCCAGACCTTGCCGAGCACGCCGGCTCCGTCGGCCGAGGCGGCGTCGTAGAGCTCCTGCGGCACCGTGGTCAGTGCCGCGAGATAGATGATCACCGTGCCCCCGGCCGCGGCCCAGGTCGCCTCCATCACCAGCGAGGGCAGCACCCAGTCGGCCGACTCCAGCCATGGCACCGGACCGAGCCCGACCCAGCCCAGGACCGTGTTGAACACTCCCCCGGACCCGGCGTCGTAGAAGGTCTTCCACAGCAGCACCGCCACCGCCGGCGGCACCACGACCGGCAGGTAGGCCAGGCAGGCGTAGAGGCCGCGCAGCTTCCGCAGCGAGCTGAAGACCACCGCCATGACCAGCGGGATCGGATAGCCGAAGACGAACGCGATCGCCGCGAAGACGGCGGTGTTACGCAGCGCCACCGGGAGCAGCGGGTCGTTGAGCACGGTGCGGAAGTTCTCCAGGCCCACCCACTCCGCGGGCCCGACGAGGTTGGTCTCCTGCAGGCTCATCACCACGGTCCGGGCGATCGGCCACCACGAGAACAGCCCGAAGACGAGGAGCATCGGCAGCAGGAAGACCAGGGTCGCCGCGCTGCCGCGCCACCACCTCGCGAGCCCGGAGACGAAGGACGTACGCCGGCGAGCCGGCCCTCTCACGAGGGCCGGCCCACTGACGCGGGAGATGTCGACGGCCACCCTCACCCCTTGTCCAGGATCTGCTGCACCGAGGCGTCGGCATCCTTCAGCAGCGAGGGGATGTCGGCGTTCTCGTCGCTGAGCACCTTCTGCACGACCGGGTCGAGCGCGCCGTACACGGCCTGGGTCTGGGCGGGCGGCTCGGCGACCAGGGTGAGGTCGAACATCCTCGAGGTGTAGCCGGTCATCTGGTCCAGCGGCACGTTGACGTAGTCCTTCACCCAGCCCTGGTAGGTGGTGTAGGAGGTCTCGTCGAAGATCGGGAAGGTCGGCGTCCCCACGGGCTGCTCGGCAGCGGTCTGGGTCTTCGCGTCGGCGACGGCCGCCGACTCGTCGGTGTACTTGCGGACCCGGAAGAAGTCCGCCCAGGCCACGGCCGCCTCGGCCTCCGCCTCGCTCGCCTTGGCGCTGACGACGTTGACGGAGCCGCCGCCGAGCGCGCCGGCGTCGGCCGAGTCATCCATCGGGACCGCGGTGAGCCCGTACGACTTCGGGTCGATCGCCGCGGTGGTGACGAGGGAGTTGTAGACGTCCGAGCCGCTGATGTACATCCCGACCTTCCCCGCCGCGAACGCCTGGTTGATGCTGTTCCAGTCGTAGGCGGTGCTGCCGGAGAAGGACTTGTCGGTCCAGCGCATGTCGTGCAGCAGCTGCAGCGCCTGCTCGGTCTCCGCGTTGTCGACGGTCGCGGTGAACGTGTCCCCGTCCTCGGTCTCCATCCTTCCCCCGAGGGCGTACGTCAGGGTCGTGAGGATCCAGCCACCGGTGTTGCCCGTCGTCATCTCCGCGTACCCGGTGGCGCCGGTCCGGTCGTGGATCTGCTTGGCGGCCGAGCGCAGCTCCTCCCACGTGGTCGGCGGCTTGTCGGGGTCGAGACCGGCCTTCGTGAACAGGTCGCGGTTGTAGTGGAGCGCGTTGGCGTAGACGTCGGAGGGCAGCCCGTAGACCTTCCCGTCGGTGCCCTGCGCCGCGGCCAGCACCGTCGGGTTGAGCTGGTCGAAGTAGGGCAGCTCACGGACCTCCGCGTCGACGTCGGCGACCTGCTTACGCTCGACGAGGCCCTTGGTGTCGGTGAACGGCACCCGGAACGAGATCGGCAGCGTGCCGCCGGAGAGCTGGGCGGGGAAGGTCTGCGCGTTCCACTGCCACTCCACCGGCTTCACGGTGATGTCGGGATGCTCCTTGTTGAAGGCCGCCGCCTGCGCCTTGACGGCGTCGATCGTGGCCTGCTTGTCGCCGGGGCGCCAGCCCTCGACGGTGATGGTGACTCCGTCGCCGTCGTCCGACGTCTCGCCGCAAGCGGCGAGCGAGCCGAGCACGACAGCCGCGACCGCGGCGAGCGCGACGCTGCGCAACCGAGTGGTTCTCATGGTCTGTCTCCTGGATGTTGTGGTGGGGTCTCAGGTCGTGGGCCGCAGCCAGACCGCGGCATCGGGAAGGAGCCGGCCCGCCTCGAGCGGCGAGCTGGCGAGCCAGACGTGGTCGCTGCTCGGCAGCTCCACCGGCGTGTCGGTCAGGTTGACGACGCACGCGAAGTGCGCGCCACGGCGGAAGGCGAGGATCCCGGGGTCGGTGTCGATCCAGCTGAAGTCGCCGGTGACGAGGTCTGGGTGCGTACGCCGGATCAGCAGCGCCATCCGGTGCAGCGAGAGCATCGAGCGCGGGTCGGCCGACTGCGCCTGCGCCGTCCGCTGCGCCCAGCCCTCGGGCTGGGGCAGCCAGGTCTTCACGCCCGTCGGGCTGAAGCCGTACGGCGGCCGGTCCCCGCTCCACGGCAGCGGCACCCGGCAGCCGTCCCGGCCGGGGTCGACACCACCGCTGCGGAAGTGCATCGGGTCCTGGATGCGGTCCCGCGGGATGTCGGCCTCGTCCAGGCCCAGCTCCTCGCCCTGGTAGAGGTAGTACGCCCCGGGCAGCCCCATCGCCAGCATCGCCGCCGCCCGCGCCCGCCGCTCGCCGAGAGCTCGGTCGGTCGGGGTGCCGAAGCGTTTGGTCTCGAAGGCGAACGCGGTGTCCGCGCGGCCGTAGCGGGTCACCGGACGGGTGACGTCGTGGTTGGAGAGCACCCAGGTGGCCGGTGCGTCGGCCTCGCCGTGCACGCGCAGCGTCGTCTCGATGGAGGTACGCAGCGCCTCGGCGTCCCACGGCGCGGTCATGAAGTCGAAGTTGAACGCCGCGTGCAGCACGTCGGGGCGCAGGTAGCGGATGAACCGGGCGGTGTCGGGGAGCCAGACCTCGCCGATCAGGGCCCGGTCGGTGCCGTACTCCTGGGCGATCCGGCGCCAGCCGCGGTAGATCTCCTGGAGCTCCTCGCGGTCGACGTAGGGGTGCTCGCCCGGTCGCGGGTCGGCGGGGACGTCGGGGAGGTCCGGGTCCTTGGCGAGCAGCGCGGCGGAGTCGATCCGGATCCCGGCGACGGCCCGGTCGAACCAGAACCGCAGGATCTCCTCGTGCTCGAGACGTACGTCCTCGTGCTGCCAGTTGAGGTCGGGCTGCTCGGCGGAGAAGAGGTGCAGGTACCACTGCTCGGGGACGCCGTCGGGGGTCGTGAGCCTGGTCCACGCCGTGCCGCCGAACTCCGAGGTCCAGTCGTTGGGTGGTTGCTCGCCCGCGGGACCGCGGCCATCGCGGAACCAGAAGCGGTCCCGTTCGGGTGCCCCCGGCCCGGCCGCGACCGCGGCCCGGAACCAACGGTGCTGGTCGGAGACGTGGTTGGGGACGACGTCGATGATCGTGCGGATGCCGAGCTCGAGGGCGTCCTGGATCAGCGCCTCCGCCTCGGCGAGGTCGCCGAAGACCGGGTCGATCGCGCGGTAGTCGGCCACGTCGTAGCCCCCGTCCGCCATCGGCGAGGGGAACCACGGGGTGAACCAGATCGCGTCGACCCCGAGGTCGCGCAGATAGGTCAGGCGGGCCCGCACCCCGGCCAGGTCACCGGTGCCGTCGCCGTTGGCATCGGCGAAGCTGCGCGGGTAGATCTGGTAGATCGCCGCGGAGCGCCACCAGTCGGAAGGGCGCTCGGTGAAGACCGGAAGCGGTGCCGGTGCCGGCTCGCTCCGTCGAGATTCCGTGGCGGTCACGGGCACTCCGTTCTCTGTGCTCACTGCTTCGAGCTCCGCTTCAGCGGTAGCTCACACTGATGTGATAGCCGTCACCCTGACGGCGTGCAGCGACCGTAGAGCCAGCCACAGAAGGCGCGCAAGAACTTGACAGTACGTAATTAATTTCAGGACTTTGCGCGCCGGCTTGCAGGTCCGGTCGAGCGCCGGACCACCAGCTCGCCCTCGAAGAGCAGCTCGTCGACCGGCCCGAGCGTGCCGTCGATCTGGCTCACCAGGAAGTCGACCGCCGCCCGGCCCATCGCCTCGATCGGCTGCCGGATGGTGGTGAGCGGCGGGTCGGTGAACGCCATGAACGCCGAGTCGTCGAAGCCGATCACGGACACGTCCGCGGGCGTCGAGAGCCGGGCCCGGCGTACCGCTCTGACCGCTCCCAGCGCGAGCGGGTCGCTGGCGCACACGATGCCGGTCGCGCCCTGCTCGACCAGGCGCGCCGCGGAGGCCTGTCCGCTCTGGAGCGAGTAGAGGCTGCGTACGACCAGGTCCTCGTCGAACGGCACCCCGGTCCGGTCGCAGACGGCGCGGAAGGCGGCCAGCTTGCGCTCGGACGGAACATGGTCGCGCGGGCCCAGGACCAGCCCGATCCGCTCGTGCCCGAGCGCGATCAGGTGCTCGGCGGCCTGCTCCATCGCATCGGCGTCGTCACAGACCACCCGGGGAAACGGCAGGTCGTCGATGGCCGCGTTGATGAGCACGACGGGAAGGTTGCGGCCGGCGAGACGGTCGTAGTGGGCATGGCCCGCGTCCCGCTGCGCGTAGGCGCCGCCGGCGAAGACGACCCCGGCCACCTGCTGCTCCAGGAGCAGGTCGACGTACTCCGACTCGGTCACACCGCCGGCCGTCTGCGTGCACAGCACCGGGGTCAGCCCCTGCTGGGCGAGGTGAGCACCGAGGACCTCGGCGAGCGCCGGGAAGATCGGGTTCTGCAGCTCGGGCAGCACCAGACCCACCAGCCTGGCGCGCTCGCCGCGAAGCTTCACCGGCCGCTCGTAGCCCAGCACGTCGAGCGCGGTCAGCACCCGTTCGCGGGTCGCCTCCGAGACACCGGGCTTGCCGTTGAGCACCCGGCTCACGGTCGCCTCGGAGACCTTGGCACGGGCGGCTGCGTCAGCAAGACGTCTACTCATGAACGCAAGAATATAACTGCTTTACGCAAGCCGTCTGCAAGCGTCGTCGTCCTTGACGCGTAATTCAATAAGTGATTTAGTCACTTTCTGTGACCAGCAACACATCATCGCTCTCTGAACGCATCGCCGACGGGATCGTGGCCATGATCGAGGCCGCGGGCCTGGAGCCGGGCGACGCCCTTGCCTCCTCCCGCGAGCTGGCCAAACGGTTCGAGGTGACCACACCGACGATCCGGGAGGCGCTGCGCCGCCTGGAGGCGACCGACGTGATCCGCTTCCGGCACGGATCGGGCACCTACGTGAGCGGCGGGGTGAACCGGCGGCTGCTGGTCAACCCGCACGTCTCGGAGTCGCGCAGCGAGTCGGTCCTCGAGCTCCTCGACGCCCGGATCGTGCTCGAGCCGCCCGTCGCGGCGGCCGCGGCCGCGCAGCGCACCGACGAGGACCTCACCGCGCTGACCCTCTCGGCCGACAACTCGCTCAAGCCGCAGTACGCCGACGAGCGGCCCGAGCTGCACTTCCACGTCGCGCTCGCCGGTGCCTCGGGCAACCTGCTGCTACGCGAGACCGTCGAGGCGCTGCTGCAGGTCAGGGCGCGCGACCAGATCGAGATCCGGCACCGCTACACCGACCGCGACCGCGACCACGCCGACCACCTCCGGATCGTCGAGGCCGTACGCGACGGGGACGCCGACGCCGCGGCCGCCCTCACCCGCGAGCACCTGGTCGCGATCCGCGAGGCGATCGCCTCCACCCTCGGACCGGAGCAGGCCCGATGACCGCGAAGCTCGCCGAGATGACCACCCTCGAGGCCGCGGCGGCCGCCGAGAGCGGGACGGTCGTGGTCATCCCCGTCGGCGCGTTCGAGCAGCACGGGGCCGGACTGCCCCTGGCCACCGACCAGATCCGCGCCGAGGCCCTCGCCGAGGCGGTTGCCGAGGCCCTCCCCGGCAAGGTCGTCATCGGTCCGGGCGTACCGGTCGGCGTCTCGCCCCACCATCAGGCCTTCGCCGGCACGGTGAGCCTGCGCCCGGCGCTGTTCGCCGCCGTCGTACGTGAGTACGTCGAGTCGCTGGCCGCCCACGGCTGGCGCCGGTTCCTCGTGGTGACCGGGCACGGCGGCAACAACGCCACCCTCGGCACGCTGGCCCAGGAGCTGCTGCGCGACCGCCCGGAGCTCGAGCTCGCCTGGGCGCCGGTCACCGTCCTGGCCAAGGACGCCGTGGCCACGATGGAGCTCAGCCCGGTGTCCGGTCACAGCGGCGAGGCCGAGACCGCCCAGATGCTGCACATCGCCCCACACCTCGTACGCCAGGACCTGCTCGCCCCGGGCACGACCGCGCCCGACCAGCTCGACCCGTTCGCCCGGCTGGCCCGCTCGGTGAGCCATCCCGCCGTGGCCCTCCCCTACAACCGGCTCTCCCCCACCGGCGTGCTCGGCGACCCGCGTCGCGCCACCGCCGAGAACGGCCGCGCGATCCTCGCCGAGGCCACCGACCGCCTCGTCGCCTTCATCAAGGAGTGGCTCGACACCTAGGCCACCCGCCCCTCCAGCTCGGGACCCGACCGGGACGCGCACCGCGTCGCCGGGCGATCCAGCACACCCGAAAACGCACCGACCTGCCCCGAAGGAGCACCATGTCCCCACGACGATCACGCCTCCTGGCCCCGGCCATCGCGGTCGCGGCGGTGGCCGCGCTGTCCCTGGCGCCGACCGCCACCTCCGCCCTGACCCGCGCCTCCGTCCTGGACCGAGCAGCCGGCAAGAGCACCCCGGCCTCCTGCGCCAAGCCCACGGGCCAGGAGCCCGACAGCAGCCAGAAGTACGAGCTGACCAGCGGCGACCTCGAACGCAGCTACGTGCTGCGCCTGCCCGAGGGCTACGACCGCCGCGACGACTGGCCGCTGATCCTCGCCTTCCACGGCCGCGGCAGCACCGGCGTCGAGGTCGAGGGCTTCTCCGAGCTCTCCGACCTCCCGGCGGTGGTCGCCTATCCCGACGGCGCGATCGGCACCGGATCGGGCTACCGCAAGGCCTGGCAGGGCGCGCCCTACGAGGCCCCGGGCGTCGACGACGTCGCCTTCACCACCGACCTGCTCGCCGCGATCGAGGCCGACCACTGCATCGACACGACCCGCGTCTATGCCACCGGGAAGTCCAACGGCGCCGGCCTGGCCGCGCTCCTCGCCTGCCAGCTGCCCGACACCTTCGCGGCCGTCGCCCCGGTCGCCCCGGCGCTCTACCCGGGTGCCCGGACCGGCTGCGCCGAGGCACCGCCGACGCCGATCCTGGAGATCCACGGCGTCGCCGACGCGACCATCCCCTACGCGGGCGACGCCGACCGGGACCTGCCCGCCATCCCCGAGTGGGTGCAGGGCTGGGCCGAGCACAACGGCTGCACCGGGTCGACCACCCGCACCCGCCGCGACGTCGAGACCACCCGCTGGACCGGGTGCGACCAGGACGCCGAGGTCCAGCACGTAGCCGTCGCCGGCGGGGGCCACGTCTGGCCGGGCGGCGACATCTACTCAGGTGGCGGCCACGTCACCCACACCATCGAGTCCGCGACGGTGATCTGGGACTTCTTCTCCCGCCACCGCCTCACCAGCGAAGGGTGACTGACATGACCAGCACCACGACCCCCACCAGCAGCGAGAGACTGCCATGGATCATCCGCGCCATGGGCGTGGTCGAGCGCGTCGGCAACGCCCTGCCGCACCCGTTCTGGCTCTTCTGGATCCTCGCCGCGATCCTCGCCGTGATCAGCGCGATCTGTGCCGCCGCCGGCGTCTCGGTCATCTCCCCCGGCGACGGGGAGGAGGTCGTCGTCCAGAGCCTGCTCAGCGGTGAGGGCCTGGCGATGGCGGTCTCGACGATGGTCTCCAACTTCGCCGAGTTCCCGCCGATGGCGACCATCGTCGTGGTCATCATGGGCGTCGCCGTCGCCGAGCGCACCGGTTTCCTCACCGCCGCGATGAAGACCGGCATCTCCCGGGTGCCCGTCGGCTGGGTGGTCTTCGCCGTCGCGTTCACCGGAACCGTCGCCCACGTGGCCTCGGCGGCTGCGTACATCATCCTGGTTCCGCTCGGCGGCCTCGCCTTCCGCGCCGTGGGGCGCTCGCCGATCCTCGGGATCGTGGTCGCCTACACCGCGATCGCCAGCGGGTACGACGCCAGCCCGATCCCCACGCCCAACGACGCGATCTTCGCCGGGATCACCACCGCCGCGGCCCAGATCGTCGACGAGAGTGCGTACGTCTCCCCCGTCAGCAACTGGTTCTTCAACATCGCCTCCTCGCTGCTGCTGGCCGCGGTGATCACCCTGATGACCAAGTTCGTCCTCTCCAAGCGGCCCGACCTCGACGCCGACGAGGACGCCGACGACGGCGACTTCGGCACGCTCGAGCTCGACGGCCGCGAGCGCCGGGCGCTGCGCTGGTCCCTGGTGAGCCTGCTGGTCGCGATCGTGGTCGTCGCCGCCGTCGTGATCCCGCCGTCCTCTCCTCTGCGCGGCGAGGACGGGTCGCTGACCGAGTCGCCGTTCCTCACCGGCATCGCCGCGATCGTCGCGGTGCTCTTCGGCCTCGCCGGCACCGTGTACGGCACGCTGTCCGGTTCGATCACCAAGGCCGGCGACGTACCGGCGCTGATGGGCCAGGGGATCAAGCAGATGGCGCCGGTGCTCGTGCTCTTCTTCGCGATCGCGCAGTTCCTGGCGTACTTCGAGTGGTCCCACCTCGGCGACGTGCTCGCGGTCAACTCCGCCGAGGCCCTGGAGACCAGCAACATCCCGGTGTGGGTGGTCTTTCTGCTCGTGCTGGCGCTGCTCAGCGTCGTCAACATCATGGTCACCAGCGGCTCGGCGATGTGGTCCATCGCCGCGCCCGTCCTGGTGCCGATGCTGATGCTGCTCTCGGTGCCGCCGGAGACCACCCAGGCGCTCTTCCGGATCGCCGACTCCGGCTCCACCGCGATCACCCCGATGAGCCCGTACTTCGTGATGGCCCTCGGCTTCCTGCAGCGCTACCGCAAGGACGCCGGGATCGGCACCCTCGCCTCCTACACGCTGCCGCTGGCCATCGCGATGAGCCTGGCCTGGACCGCGCTGTTCTTCCTGTGGTGGGCGCTCGGGATCCCGCTCGGGCCGGGCGCTCCGGTCCGCTGATCCTTCTCCGGCAGGGCCGGCCGGGCTCGCCTCAGGCGCGCCCGGCCGGTACCGGCTCAAGCGAAGGCGCGAGCGCTGCCGCCTGCTCCTCGGCGAGCTTCTTGTAGAGCCGCCGCAGCCGGACCACACCGAGGTCGTGCTGGTAGAGGTTCTCGGCCTGGTCGGCGTCCTCGGCCATCGCCTCGAGCATGACCCGGTCCTGCTCGAGCACGTGCCAGTGGCGGGCCTCGAGCTTGGTGCGGTAGAGGAAGCGCCACACGTCGCGCTCCCAGCCGCTGACCTTGCGGTAGCGCCAGAAGAACACCGCGGTGGTGCCCGCGTCGATCGGGGTGCCCATGCCGACGATGCCGAAGGAGCCGCCGGGGCCGGCGGTCGGCGGGTACGGGATGGAGAGGTCGACCCAGTCGATGCCGGTACGGCAGAACTCGACCCAGTCGAAGTTCACGCCACGCTGGTCGGTCTTCTCGAAGAAGAACCCGCGGTCGGTCTCGCGGATCCGGAACCTGGCCTCGACGTCACCTCCGAACATCGAGTGCGACTCGCGGTGCAGGAAGGCGCCGTGCATCGGGTCGAGGAGGTTCTCCATGGCGTAGCGCCACGGGGTGTCCCACTCGGCGTAGCAGAGGAACGAGGAGATCTCCTCGTCGACCAGCGGGTCGGGCAGCGCGACCGGGACGGGGTCGGGGTGCTGCTCGTCGCCGATGTAGGCGAGGATCGCGCCGCCCAGCTCCTGCAGCGGCGGGCTGGGGACCAGCGTCTTGCCCTCCAGGTTGCAGCCGGGCAGACCGGGCACCGAGACGACCTTGCCGGTGCCGTCGACCTGGACACCGTGGTAGGCGCAGGCGATCTTGCTGCCGAGGTGCTGGCCCTGCGAGAGCGGCGCGCCGCGGTGGGGGCAGCGGTCCTCGAGCATCCGCAGGGTGCCGTCGGACTCGCGGAACAGCACCCAGTCGATCCCGAGCCGGCGCACCTTGTGGACGCCGCCCTGCGGCACCATCTCGGAGGGGCAGATCGCGTACCACTGGTTGCGCAGGCCGGTCGCGAGGATCTGCTCCGCGCTCAGCTGTCGTTTCACCATCGGTCCCATGGCTCAGTCCTCCTGCTTCCCCGCCGCGGCGAGCTCGGCGATCGCTGTCGTGAATCCCTCGGCGGTCCACTGACCGCCGCCGGGGGCCGGGATGCCGAGCTCGTTGAGCCCGTCGACCAGCCCTGGCAGGTCGTGCCGGCCGCTGCCGAAGACCTCTTCGATGGCTCCGGCGAGCTTGGTCTCCCACGGCGTCGTCTCGGTGACGGCCGCCTGGATCGGCGCTAGATAGCCCATTGCTGTGTTCTCCCTCGTGTGCGATCGATGCGGCGCGTCAGATGTCGAGCGCCAGCTCGGGGGTCCGCGCCCGGGAGACGCAGATCATCATGGTGGTTCCGGCCGCCTGCTCGGTGTCGCTGAGCAGGGAGTCGCGGTGGTCGGGGGTGCCGGCCAGCACCTTGGTCTCGCAGGTGCCGCAGATGCCGTCGCGACAGGAGCTCGAGACCGTGATCCCGGCACCCTCGAGGGCGTCGATGACCGGTACGTCGGCAGGCACCTGCACCACGCGGCCCGAGCGCCGGCAGTCGACCGAGATCGGCTGCTCGCCGTCGGGGTCGACGTCGATCTGCTTGGCCTTGAAGCGCTCGACCTGGAGCGTCCCCTCGGGCCAGCCCGCGGCGTGCTCCTCGACGGCGGCCAGCAGCCCCTCGGGTCCGCAGCAGTAGACCAGCGTGCCGGGGTCGGGCGTCGGCAGCGCGGTGGCCAGGTCGAGCCGGCCGTGGGTCTCCTCGGGGATGACCCGAACCCGGTCCTTGTACGCGGCCAGCTCGTCGAGGAACGCCATCGAGTCCTCGCGGCGGCCGCCGTACCACAGCTCCCAGTCGGTGCCCTGCCGCTCGGCCTCGGTCAGCATCGCGAGCAGAGGGGTGATCCCGATGCCGCCGGCGACGAAGACGTACCGCTTGGCGGGCAGGAAGTCGAAGTTGTTGCGGGGGCCGACCACCCGGAGGCGGTGGCCGGGGCGCAGGCCCTCGTGGACGTACTCGGAGCCGCCGAGGGCGGCCTGCTCGCGCAGCACCGCGACCCGGTAGCCGCTCCGGTCGGCGGGGTCGCCGCAGAGGGAGTACTGCCGCACCAGTGACCCCTTCAGGGTCAGGTCGACGTGGGCGCCCGGGGTCCACTCCGGCAGCTCGTCGCCGTCGGGGTGGACGAGGCGCAGCGACAGTACGCCGTCGGCCTCCAGGGTCATCTGCTTGACCAGGAGCTCCAGCTCCTGCTCCTCGGTGGCGGCACTCATGACGACCTCCTCGTGGTCGGGTCGGGAACCTTGACCGGTGGGGTGAACGGCCGCGGCATCGGGCCGAAGGAGGCCAGGTCGACCTCCACCAGCACCGGTCCGCGCCGGGCGACGGCCCGCTCGAGCTCGGTCGCGGCCTCGGCTGCGGTGCCGATCCGCTGGTAGTCGAGCCCGAGCGCGCCGGCGAGCGCGGCGAAGTCGGGAGTCGTCAGGTCGACGCCGGCCCGGTCGACACCGCGCGCCTCCTGCATGTTGCGGAGCACGCCGTAGCCGCCGTCGTTGAAGACCAGCAGCACCAGCCACGGCCGCTCCTGGGCGAGCGTGAGCAGCTCACCGAGGTGTACGGCCAGGCCGCCGTCACCGGCGATCACCACGGTCGGCTCGTCGGGACGGCCCATCGCGGCACCGAGCCCCATACCGATCCCCTGGCCGATGCCGCCGCCGCGCGGGAAGACGTTGTCACGCGGGTCGTAGACCTCGAAGAGCCGGTTGCCCCAGGACGAGGACGCGATGGTGACGTCGCGGGCGAGCACCGACCGGCGCGGCAGCGCGGAGCGCAGCGCGTCGGCGAGCACGGCGTGGTCGCCGAGCCCCTCGCGTTGGGTGGTGCGTACGTCCTCGCGTGCCCGCGTCACCCGGGCCCGCCACTCCCCCGCGACCGCGGCGCGGCCGCGGACCGCGGCGGTGAGGGACGGGAGCACGTCGCGGGTATCCGCGGCCACCCCGGCGGCGACCGGGAAGACGCGTCCGAGCGCGGCCGGGTCGAGGTCGACCTGGACGTGCACAGCGGGCAGGACGAGGTCGTAGTCGCGGGTCTCGTTGGAGCGGAAGTGGGTGCCGATGGTGAGCAGCAGGTCGGCCTCGGCGAGCAGCGCGCCGCCACCAGGAGTGGCGCCGTAGTTGCCGACCACGAGCGGGTGGTCCTCGGGGACCGCGCCGCGGCCGGAGTTGGAGGTCAGCAACCCGGCGCCCCAGGCGTCGATGAGCTCGGTGAGCGCCGCCCCGGCCTCGGCGACGCCGCCACCGGCCCAGATCAGCGGGCGTTCGGCGGCGACGACGAGGTCGATCAGCTCCTCGAGCCCCGCCGGAGCGCCGGGGCCCGGCTCGGCTGAGCCCTCCTCGACCAGGGTGACGACCTCGCGCTGCGGCAGGTACTGCAGGTCGATGGGCCACTCGACGCTCACCGGGCCCCCGGCCCGGCCGGGACCGCCGAGGGCTCGGTCGACGGCGGCGCGCAGGATGCCGGCCGACTCCTCGAGCGAGGGCACGCAGACCGCGTCGAGCGAGACCGACTCGAGCATGCCGAGCTGGTCCTTGGTCTCGTGGATGAAGCCGCGTCCGGAGCCGAGGTAGGCCGACTCGACCTGCCCGGTCACGTGCAGCACGGAGGTGGCCGAGCTCAGCGACTCGACCAACGAGCCGGCCGCGTTGCCCGCGCCGGTGCCGGTGCTGGTCAGCGCGCAGCCGAGGCCGCCGGTGGCCCGGGCGTAGCCGTCGGCGGCGTTGACGGCGCTCGCCTCGTGACGTACCGGCACGAAGCGCAGCTCCCGCGAGACCGCCTCGACGAGCGGCAGGTTGTGCACGGAGATGACGCCGAAGACGGTGTCGACGCCCACCTCGCGCAGCACCGCGACGAGCAGTTCGCCGCCGTCGGCGTAGGTCACCACATCGGGTGCGGGAGCGGTGGTCAGGTTGGTCATCTCAGTCTCCTCAGGCCACGTAGCGGGCAACGCCGCCACACACGTCGAGCGCCGCACCGGTGACGTACGAGGCGCGGGGGGACAGCAGGGTCACGACCATCGCGGCGACCTCCTCGGCCCGGCCGAACCGGCCCAGCGAGATGCCGCGGTCGTCGGCGAGGTCACGCTCGAACGCCTCGTAGGAGGCGGCCGTCTCGTCGGCCTCGAAGCGCCGGCGCCACTGGCCGGTGTCGATCAGCCCGAGACAGACGCTGTTGACGCGGATGTCGGGTGCGTACTCCGACGCCATCGACTTGGTCAGGTTGAGCAGCCCGGCGCGCGCGGCCGAGGTGGTGACCAGGCGCGGCTCGGGCTGGCGGGCGAGCACCGCGTTGATCGTGACGATCGCGGCGGCGTCGGAGGCACGCAGGTGCTCGAGCGCCGCACCGGTCACGTTGAGGACGCCGCCGAACTTCAGGTCGAGCTCGTCGCGGAAGTCCTCGACGCTCGCCTTGTCGAGCCCGAGCATCCGGGACTGGCCGGCGTTGTTGACCAGCCCGTCGATCCCGCCGAACCGGGCCACCCCGGCCTCGACCAGCGCGCTGACCTGGTCGGCGTCGCGTACGTCGCAGCTCATCGCGAGCACCCGGTCGGCGGGCGCGCCGAGGTCGGCGAGCGCCTTCTCGAGCACGTCGAGACGGCGGGCGCAGGTGATCACGTTCGCGCCCTCCTCGAGGAGGGTGGCGACGGTCGCGAGGCCGACGCCGGAGCTGCCGCCCGTGACGAGCACGGTGCGATCGGCGAGATGGAGATCCATGGGGTTGGTCCTGTCGGTGGAAACAGTCAGGGACTGTCAGTGGAAGACGAAGCCGCCGTCGACGACGAGCTGCTGGCCGGTGATGTAGGCGGCCTCGGGGCCGAGCAGGAAGGCCGCGGCGCCGACGACGTCGGCGGGCTCCTGGTCCCGGGTCAGCGCCCGGTTGTCGCGGTAGAGCTGGTGGCGGTGCTCGGGGATCTGCTGCGCCGCCTCGGTGGTCGTCAGGCCGGCCGCCAGGGTGTTGACGGTGATCCCGTACGGACCGAGGTCGCGCGCCATCGCCCGGGTCAGCGCCGCCAGACCGCCCTTGGAGGCGATGTAGTGGGCGAGGTTCGCCGAGCCGTAGAGGGCCGAGTCCGAGCCGATGTTGAGCACCCGGCCGCCGCCGGCCTCGATCATCCCCGGGACGACCTCGCGGCTGACCAGCCACGGACCGCGCAGGTTGACCGCCATCAGCGAGTCCCACTCGGCGGGGTCGATCTCGTGGACCGGCTTGCCGCCGACCCCGTCGGCGCGGGCGGCGTTGTTGACCAGGCCGTGGACCGGCCCGGTCTCCTTCACCATCGCCCGCACCGAGGCGTGGTCGGTGACGTCGACCGGGACGGTCGAGACGTCATGACCCTCCTCGCGGAGGGTGGCACCGGCCGTCTCCAGCCAGTCCTCGCGGATGTCGGCGAGCCACACCCGGGCACCGGCCTGGGCCAGGCGCCGGGAGATCGCCAGCCCGAGGCCGCGGCCCGCGCCCGTGACCAGAACCGGTGCACCGTGAAGACTCATGGGTCAGTCCCGGGTGACGCCGTGCATCGCGGAGGTCTCCGGGTACGTCGGGACCTGCGGCTTCTGGGCACCGATGATGACGCAGAAGAGCGCGTCGGTGTCGCCGTTGTTCTTCAGGCTGCGCGGCACGCCGGCCGGCACCACGATCATGTCGCGGTAGCCGAGGGTGCGCTTGACGACCTGGCCGTCGCGGTGCACGCCGACCTCCACCTCGCCCTCGAGCACGAAGAAGGCCTCCTCGGCGTCGTGGTGGGTGTGCTCGGGGCCCTCGCCGCCCGGGGGCAGCAGCATGTTGGAGAAGGTGAAGCCCTGGGACTTGATGGTGCGGTTGTCGTTCTCGTGGTTGCCGGTCGCGCCGGAGCCGACGTAGCGGACCTGGGCGCGCTTGAACTGGTCGCCCGCCTTCGCCTGGAAGCCGAGGGTGTCCCAGTCCTCATGACGCGAGGCGCGGGTCAGGATGATGGAGTCGGTGAACTCCTCCAGGCTCTCGGCCGTCTCGTACGTGAGGGGCTGCTGGGTGATCGACATGGGGTCGTTCCTTTCGGTGCTGTGTTCGTTATCGGGTTCGGGGTTGGTCAGGGGCGTCAGCCGTAGAGGCGCTCGACGATCCCGACGAAGGAGGAGAGCCAGGCGTTGAACGCCTCGGGCGACTCCTGGTTGGCCAGGTGGCCGGCGCCGCGCAGCGTCACCAGGACCGCGTCCGGGATGCCGCCGGCGAGCGCCTGCGACTCGGTGATCCCGGTGACCTGGTCCTGGTCGCCGCAGAGCACGAGCGTCGGGGTGTCGATCGCGCCGAGCTCGGCGCTCAGGTCGGTCGCCGCCATCGACTCGGCGGCCAGGGCGTAGCCCGGGACCCGGATCGAGTCCCGCATCGTGGCGATCACCCGGTCGACCAGCTCGCCCGGCGCAGCCGGACTCACCAGCCGCGGCCCGCGACCGCTGGCGAAGCCGGCGCTGCCGGCGGCATCGAGCTCGGCGGCCCGCGTACGCATCGCCGCCGCCTTCTCCGGCGACGTGCCGGAGCCGCGGCTCGCGTCGGCGAGCACGAGGCTGCGGACCAGCTGCGGGTGGCGGGAGGCGAGCCGGACCGCGATCACCCCGCCCCAGGAGACACCCAGGACGTGGACCGGGCCGGCCGCCGCGTACTCCTCGATGACGGCAGCCGCCGCGTCGGCGAAGCCGTCCAGGTCGAGCTCGGTCTCTGGATCGGCGGAGCGGGCGTAGCCGGGGGCGTCCCAGGCCAGCAGCCGGAACTCGCCGGCGAGCGCCGCGACCTGGGGTGCGAACGAGGCCGAGCTGGACCCGATGCCGTGCAGGCACAGGATGGTCGGGCCGCTGCCGGTGTCCTCGACGTGGACCCCGGTGGCGCGGAGCGTGGTGGTGGTCATCGCGGCCTCAGATGATGCTGACCGCGCCGACCGGGCGGCCGACGAGCATGGACAGGGACCGGACCACGGCACGCGAGACCACACCGCTGGTACGCGGGTTGGCTGCCGAGGGGTGGTTGCGGATCTCGAAGCGGTAGCTGCCCGCGTCCGCGTCCGCCTCGATGACATGGCTGGTCAGCGAGGCGGCCGGGTCGGCGACAAGACGCACCTCGACCAGCTCCAGATCGCCCACGGCCAGCCCGACGGTCGCCGCGACGTTGAGCGAGCGCGGGAAGTAGAGCGCCGCCTCGGCGGCGGAGCCCTCGAAGATCGTCGTCGGCCCGCTGGTGGCGCGGATCCGCTCCTGGGTCTCGTCGTCCATCCACGGCTGCAGCAGGGTCGCGGGCAGCTTGGTGGTCGTCACCGACGCCCGGTGCACGGCACCGTGGCTGGCGGCGCTGACCAGCAGGTCGATACCGCCGATGGCGCCGGAGGTGATGAACATCCGGCCCGGACCGGCAGCCTTCAGTGCGCCGACCAGCTCCTGGTCGGCCAGCGCTCCCGCCGAGGTGACCAGCAGGTCGCGACCGGCCTCGAGGATCTCGACCCCGTGCCGGGAGACGACCGCCTGACCGGCGCACTCCACGATCACGTCGCTGCTCTCGATCGCCTTGGCGAGCCGGATCTGCGGCACCGGGCACTCGCCGACCGGGGTGTCGTTGACGACTCCCACGACCTCGATGTCCTCGACCGCACCGGCCACCAGTGCCTCGATCACGGGCCTGCCGATGGCGCCGGCGCCGATGATGCTGACCTTCGTCATCGGGTCACCTCCGCCAGCTCGCGGGCCGTCGCCGGGGCGTAGGCCGTCGCCAGCTCGGGACGGTCGGCGAAGACGCCCGCGTCCTCGACGCCGGCCATGTGGCTGCGTACGTCCTTGGACGGCGGGCCCGCGGTCCCCCATAGGTCGGAGAGCTCGGGGACCCGGCGCCACACCTTGCACAGCCACTGGTCCTCGACGACCTGGGCGACGTCGGAGGTGTACTCGCACACGAGCCCGGCGGGGTCGGCGAAGTAGGAGAAGGTGTTGTTGCCCGGACCGTGGCGGCCAGGACCCCACAGCGGGGTGACGCCCTGCTGCTTGAGCGAGCCGATGCCCCGCATGAAGTGGTCCATGCTCGGCATCTCGTACGCCACGTGGTTGACCGAGGTCCACGCCGCCTGGTTGAAGGCGATGCTGTGATGGTCGGTGTTGCAGCGCAGGAACGCCATCCGGTGCTCGGACCAGTCCGAGACCCGCATCCCGAGGACGTCGGTGTAGAAGGCCACCGCACGGTCGATGTCGACCGTGTTGAGCACGACGTGCGTGACCCCGATCGGGACCGGACGGTCCCGGTCGAGCGGCTTGACGGCGTGGACGTCGGCGACGAGCTCGATCACCCGGCCCTCGGGGTCGGCGAAGCGGATGCCGTAGCCGCCGCCCGCCTGGTCCAGGGCGCCCGGCTCGGTGAGCATCGGGATCCCGCGGAGGGCGAGCCGGCGAGCGGCCTCGTCGACCTCGGCCGGCGTACGCACCGCGAACGAGATGGCGCCGAGGCCGTTGCGCGCCGCCCGGGTCAGCTGGAGGACGTGGTGGTGCTCCCCCGTGCCCCGCAGCCAGGTGTCGTCGTGGTCCTGCTCGATGACCGAGAGGCCCCAGACCTCGGAGTAGAAGTCCGTCGACTCGGTGAGGGTCGGCACCTGCAGCTGGACGCTGCGCAGCGAGTGCAGTGTTGCGATCGACATCCCGACTCCTTTCTCTTTGTGGTTAATATTTAAGTGCTTAGGCTTTTTCATGTCAAGAGGAAACCATGACCCAGGTCACTTTGCGGACCCGTTCTTTGGCGACCGGTCAGCCGGCCCAGGGGTGCGGCGCCTCGTCGAGTCCCCAGTAGAGGCTCTTCTGGCGCGTGTACTCCGCGATGCCGCGACGGCCCTTCTCGGTGCCGAGGCCGCTCTCCTTCATCCCGCTGAACGGGGTGGAGATGCTGAACTGCTTGTAGGTGTTGATCCACACCGTGCCGGCGTCGATCCGGCGGGCCACCCGCCAGGCCGTCCGGTAGTCACCGGTCCACAGGCCGCACGCCAGCCCGAAGACCGAGTCGTTCGCGCGGGCGACCAGGTCGTCCTCGTCGTCATAGGTGAGCACCGAGAGCACCGGCCCGAAGATCTCCTCCTGGCAGGTCGCCGAGGAGTTGTCCAGGCCGGCGATGACGGTCGGGCGGTAGTAGGCACCGGCTTCGTACGCCTCCCCGTCGGGGACCTCACCACCGACCAGCACCTCCCCGCCGTCGTCACGGGCACGATCGACGTGGCCGGCCACGCTGTCGCGATGCCGGTGATGGACCAGCGGCGCCACCTGGGTGAGCGGGTCGAGCCCGTGGCCGATGCGCAGGCGCGCGACGGCCTTGACCAGGCGTTCGAGGAACTCCTCGGCGCGAGCGGAGGGCAGGAAGAGCCGCGATCCGGCGATGCAGCTCTGGCCGGAGCTGGAGTAGATGCCGAACAGGATCCCCGCGATCGCGGCCTCGACGTCGGCGTCCTCGAAGACGATCGTCGGGGACTTGCCGCCCAGCTCGAGCGTGACCGGCATCAGCTTCTCGGCCGCGGCGTGCGCGATGAGACGGCCGGTCGTGGTGCCTCCCGTGAAGGAGACCTTGCCGACGCCGGGATGGCGCACGATCGCGTCGCCGACGACCGATCCCCGGCCGGGCAGCACCGAGACCAGACCGGAGGGAAGCCCGGACTCGGTGATGATCCGGCCCAGGGCGAGCGAGACCAGCGGGGTCCACTCGGCCGGCTTGAGCACGACCGCGTTGCCGGCGGCGAGCGCGGGCGCGATCTTCTGGGCGTCGCTGGCGATCGGCGAGTTCCACGGGGTGATCGCGCCGACCACGCCGATCGGCTCGTGGACGCTCATCGTGAGCGAGTGCCCGCGCGGCGCGGTCAGCTCCTCGTCGAAGGTCTCCAGCGCGGCAGCCATATAGCGGAAGGTGCCCGCAGCGCTGGCGACCAGGGCCGAGGTCTCGGCCAGCGTCTTGCCGGTGTCCCGGGTCTGCAGCCGGGCGAGCCGCTCGGCCGAGCCCTCGATCCCGTCGGCGATCCGGTGCAGGTGGCGCGCCCGCTCGTGCGGGAGCAGCCGGCCCCACGTGGCGGCGGCCTCCGCTCCGCGGGTGACGGCCTCGTCGACATCGGCCTCCGAGGCGTGGTGCACGGTCGTGATCACGCCGCCGTCGGCGGGGTCGATGCTCTCCGACCCCGATCCGCTGCCGCGACGCCACTCCCCCGCGACCAGGATCTCGTCGGCTGGGACGACCACGTCCCTCAGGTCCGAGGCGCTCACTGGGAGATCTCCTCCAACGTACGCTCCCGGGTCTCGACCGCGAACACGACGGTGGTGAGCGCGCCGACGACGGCGACCGCACCCATCACGATGAACACGTCGGCGATCGAGAACCCGCGGCCGATCAGGCCGCCGACGACCAGCGGGCCGACGATGATGCCGAGCCTGCCGAACGCCCCACCGACACTGACGCCCAGCGCCCGCATCCGGGTCGGATAGAGCTCTGCGGTGTAGACGTACAGCGCGAGGTTGACCGCGAAGATGAACATCGCCGAGGCCGCCGACCAGAACAGGACGGTGCTTGCGCTGGTCGCTCCGGTCGAGGCGAGCACGAACAGGGTTGCCGCACTGCCCAGCATGGCGACCGTGATCGCCACCCGGCGACCGACGATGTCGATGGTCAGCGCGATGACGATGCAGCCGAGGATGCCGGCGACGCTGGTGGCCACGCTGTAGCGCAGCGCGGTGTCGACGTCGAGATGGAAGACCCGGCCATAGATGGTGGGCAGCCAGGCGGCGATCCCGTAGTTGACGAAGTACGCCGTGAGCCAGGCCGTTGCCAGCATCAGCGTGCGCCGCAGGTAGACACCCTGGAACAGCTCCGAGAGGCGGGCCCGGCCCTGCCGGACCGCCTGCGCCGAGCTGGTCGCAGGGGCGGGCAGCTCACCCTTCTGCGCGGCGACCTCCGCCTCGATCCGGCGCGTCGCCTGGTCGGCCTCCTCCAGACGGCCGCGGGCGGCGAGCCAGCGGGGCGACTCCGGGACGCGACGCATGAACGGCACCAGGATCAGCGGGATGGCGCCGAGCGCGAACAGCCAGCGCCACCCGAAGGCAGGTACGACCCAGGCCGCCACCAGCGCCGAGGCGACCAGCCCGGCCGGGAAGATCAGCTCGTAGATCAGCACGAAGCGACCGCGGCGGTGGGCGCGGGTGATCTCACCGATGTACGTCGCCGCGACCGGGACCTCCGCACCGAGCCCGAAGCCCTGGACGAAGCGGAGCACCAGGAAGATCCACAGCGTGGAGGTGCCCGCCATGAGCAGGCTCATGACGGCGTACAGCACGAGCGAGCCGACGAGGACCGGCACCCGGCCGACCCGGTCGGCCAGCCAGCCACCGGCCAGCGCGCCGAGCAGCATGCCGATGCCGCCGATGGCGATCGTCCAGGCGATCATGCCCGGGTTCAGGCCGAAGAACGGGATGAGCACCGGCAGCGCGTAGGCGATCATCAGCTGGTCGAAGCCGTCGAAGAAGGTGGCCACGCCGACGAGCACGCGGGTCTTGACGTGCCAGCGCGAGAGCGGCAACCGCTCGAGCCGGGCACTGATCTGCTCGGCCGTGACGGCCGGCGGCACCGGGGTGATGTTGACCATGTGAGGGTACTTTCGGTTCGCAGCACTCTACAGACGAATAATCCCTAAGTGCTTAATCGTTAAGTGCTTAGAGTGTGCGGTGCGTCACGATCCTCCGTCAACCCCCTTCGTGTTAACTTCCTGTCTCGCGGAGCCCGAGTCGGCTCGTACACTGCGACCATGAGTCACACCGGATCCAGCGTCGATCAGCCCTCGGGCGGCGATGACGCGGTCGACGCGATCGTCTCCCAGTGGACACACGAGCGCCCCGACCTCGACCCCTCTCCCATCGCGCTGTTCGGGAGGGTGCACCGGATCTACCTGCGCTACCAGTCGGTCCTGACCACGGTCTTCGGCCGCCACAATCTCAACTCGGCCTCGTTCGACGTCCTCGCCGCGCTGCGCCGCGCGGGCGCGCCCTACCGCAAGACCGGCCGCGATCTCGCCAGCGGCTCACTGCTCTCCTCGGCGGGCGTGACCTTCCGGCTCGACCGCCTCGAGGCCGCCGGACTCATCACCCGCCAGCGCGACGCGGAGGATCGGCGCGTCGTCTACTCCCAGCTCACCGACCAGGGCCTCGAGGTGATCAACCGCGCGATCGAGGACCACCTGCGCGCGGAGAACGCACTGCTCCACCACCTGACCAGGGAGGAGCGCGACGAGCTCGCCCGGCTGCTCAGCAAGCTCGAGCGCTCGATCGTGGAGGCCGACTTCGACACCGACGGCGAGGTCGCCTCCTGAGACGTCCCCGGTGAGGACGTACGCCCGGCAGTCAGGAATCCGTCGGCGATGACGGCGTCGCGTCGGGGCCGACGAGGTCGAAGAGCTGCTCGATCTCCTCAGCGGTCGGCTTGGGCAGTCCGGACCGGCCGTGGGCGAAGCCGATGCCCGCATAGACCAGCAGGCCGGCCAGGACGCGGGCCTCGGCAGGGTCGCCGCGAAGCTCCAGCAGGGCACCCTCGACGAGGGAGAAGACGAACCGGTCGCCCTCGGCGATGACCTCGGCGACGGTGGGCTCGGTGAGGGCCCAGTCGCGCAGCGCACGCTCGACGCCCCAGTTGGAGTCGTCGAGCAGACGCATGGTCATCGCCCTGAGGCGTTCGCGCGGCGGCAGCAGGTCGAGCTCGGCCAGCTGCTCGAGCACCTCCCGGGTCTGCGCGGACCAGTGCGCGGCCATCGCCGCATGCAGGGCGGCCAGGTCGGCGAAGTGCCAGTAGAAGCTGCCTCGCGTGACGCCGGCGTGACGACAGACGGCATTGATGTCGACGGCGCCGATGCCCTCGGCCACCAGCACGTCGAGCGCGGCCGCGGCCCAGTCGTCGGCCGTGAGCCGGGATCCGCGGGAGCGTCGCACCTGGGTCGCCATCGCCCCATCCTCCTCGGTCGGTCAAGTGAGAACCATACACAGATGTACGGTTCTCGGTTAGGGTGACGGGCAGCACGAGCGATCAGGAGAGCCCATGAGCACCGACGTGCACACCCCGCCACCCCCGTCCGGAGCACCGGGCGAGGTCTGCCCGACGCGGTTCCAGTACTGGAACCGCAAGGACCTCCCCCACTGGCAGCGCCGGCGCGCGGTGTTCCGGAAGCTGACCGGGCACGACCTCTTCCCCACCGACGAGCAGGCCCGGCTGCTGTGCGAGGACCAGTTCGCCGGCGACCCGCTGGCCGAACGGTTCGTCGCCGAGGTCTTCTTCGGGTCGACGTACGGCCGGGGCGAGGGCCGTGCGATGCTCGAGTCGGCGCTCGACCACGGCATCGAGTCCGTGCCCGACGCCCCGGAGTCGATGAAGGCCCTCTTCGCCGACCTGGAGACCGTGCCGGACTGGGTCGACCGCGACCTCGTCGAGCAGGGGGCCGCCGTCTGGACCCGCTGGGGCACGATGCTGTTCAGCGTCGCCGGCGCGATCACGCTGGAGATCTACACCGAGGGCGCCGTGGCGATGCCGCTGTCCCTCGCGGGCGGGTACGCCGGCGACACCGCGCTGCGCCGGTTCCTGGAGACCGTGAAGTTCTGGATCGACGTCTCCGAGCCGGGCCAGCTCTTCGAGAAGAACTCCCAGGCGCGCAAGACCGCGATGCTGGTGCGGGTCATGCACGTCGCGGTCCGCAAGCGGGTCGGCGACCACCCCGAGTGGGACCACGAGGCATGGGGCCTGCCGATCAGCCAGACCTACGAGCAGATGACCCAGATCGGCGGCGCCGTCGCGCCCGCGCTGGCTCTGTGGCTCACCGGCGTCCAGACGACGCCGAAGGAGATGCGGGCGCTGATCCACTTCAACCGCTACATGGGCCACCTGCTCGGGGTGCAGCCGCGGTGGGCGCCGAACACCATCATCGAACAGCTGCAGGTGCTGTTCATGAGCACCGCGGCCCGCAGCTACGACGCCGGCCCGGCCGGCAAGGAGCTGATCGAGTCGTTCCCGGCGGCGTTCGCGCCGCGACCGGGTCAGCGTGGGCTCAAGCGGCTGCGGGCGGCGTACAACTACCGGATCTACTCGGACTACTGCGCCCTGTGGATGGCCCCGGAGACCCGAAGGATGTACGACATGCCGCCGGCGTTCCCGTGGCTGCTGATCATCGTCGCGCGGTTCCCGCTGATGACGCTCGTCGAGCTGCTGCGTCGGCTGCCCGGCCTGCGTCAGCTGCACGCGGGCGTGATGAACCGCCATCGCCGCAGCTGGTACGCGGCTCAGATGGAAGGCCGGCAGGCCGAGTTCGACGCGACCAGTGCGCTGCGGCGCTGACCCGAGGAGAGAGCGACGTGGCGATCACCATCACCGAGGGCTGGAGCGGCCCCGGCAGCAAGGACGGCAAGCTGACCGTCGTCGAACCGCGTGACAACGCGCTGCACCCCGCCGACTCGAAGTGGGCCTTCGAGCACTGGTACTTCGACGCCCGCCTCGAGACCGGCCACACCGTCGTGGTCTTCCTGCAGAAGCGCCGGCCCGAGGAGCCACCGGGCAGCAAGCCGGTCGTCGAGATCGTCGTCTACCACCCCGACGGCACTCGTAGGCAGGTCATCAAGCACTACCCGCACATGGCCTTCGAGGCGTCCGCCGACCGGTGCCGCACCCGCATCGGCCACAACACCGCCGAGCTGGTCGGCACCGACCCGCTCCCGGTGCACCGGGTCAAGGTCGCCGAGGACGGCATCGAGCTCGACCTCACCTTCACCAACCGGACGCCGTCATGGATGCCCGGCCAGGGCTGGACGAAGTACGGCGAGAGCGACTTCTTCGGCTGGGTCGTCCCCGGCCCGCGGGCGGTCGTGACCGGCACCGTCGTCCTCGACGGCGAGACCATCGAGGCTTCCGGCATCGGCTATCACGACCACAACTGGGGCGCCGGCAACATGCCCCGGATCATCGACCGCTGGCACTGGGGCCGGCTCTACACCGACGACGTCTCGATCGTCTTCGCGACGGTGAAGACCCAGAAACGCTTCGACCACCACGAGTCGAAGCCGCTGATGCTGGCGCTGGGCGAGGAGATCCTGCTGAGCACCGGCGAGGTCACGCTCACCGAAGGGCCGCTGCAGCACCACCCCGACGCCCGCCGCAGCCATCCCACCTGGATCCGCCTGGAGACCGAGGCCTCCGCCGACGGGGTCACCGACGCCACGATCGACCTGCGCCTCGACGTACGCAAGGTCATCCACGGCCACGATCTGCTCGACGACGTCCCGGTCGTGGGCACCAGGGTCGGCGGCGCTCTGCTCAAGCCCGTCATCCGTCGGCTGGTCGGCCGGCCCGGCTACTTCCGGTTCCTCTCCGACTTCGAGCTCGCCGTGACGATCGAGGGCGAGACCCGGGTCGAGCGTGGCAGCACGCTCCACGAGCTGGTCGCGCTGCACTAGTTTTTCTAACGCGTATTCAATTCTGGACTACACTCGAAGGACTCCGAATCGGGAAGGAAGGCAAGCCCCCATGAGCATCGCCGAACGCCCCACCGAGACCAACCAGAACGACGGGTACGGACTGGCCGATCTCATCGCCGAGCAGGCGTTGATGCTCGGAGCCGGATCGACCGTGTTCTTCCAGCTCGCCGAGAAGGGGGTCGGGCTCGGCGTCGCCGAGCACAGCACCACGCTGCAACGGCCCGCGGACCGGCTGCGGACGACGATGACGTACGTCTATGTGATGATCCTCGGCTCCGAGGACGAGCGCCGGGCGATCTCGAGGATGGTGAACCGGGCCCACCGCACGGTCCGCTCCCCCGGCCGCTACACCGCCTTCGACCCCGATCTGCAGCTGTGGGTCGCCGCGACGCTGGCACACAACGGGATCTTCATCCACGAGCGGATCTGGGGCCCACCGAGCCCGGAGGTGCGGCTACGGCTCTACCGCGACGCGCAGATCTTCGGCAACGCCCTGCAGGTACGCCCCGAGCAGTGGCCCGAGACGCTCGAGGAGTTCGACGCGTACTGGGAGCGGCAGATCGCCGGCCTGGAACCCGACCCCGCCGTCCAGGACTTCTGTCACCGGCTGATCACCCAGGGCGCGCCGATCTGGCTGCGCTGGATGACCCCGCTCCAGGCCCTGCTCGACCGCGGCAACCTGGACCCGCGCACCCGCGAGATCCTCGGGTTCGAGTGGACGGAGAAGGACCAGCGGCGCTACGAGCGGTTCTGGAAGGTCTTTCCGCCGGTCTACCGGCGGATGCCACGCCGGCTTCGCCAGTTCCCCGCCCACCTGACGCTGTGGGACATGCGCCGTCGTATGCGCACCGGGGCTCGAGTCATCTAGAACCCCCGCCGAGTCGGCTCATCCTGACCAACACCACCGCCGAGTCGGCTCGTTATAACGAGCCGACTCAGCGTCCACCACGGTCAGGACGAGCCGACTCGGCACGTTTGTGGGGTCAGAAGGGGCGGATGTCGGAGACCTTCCAGGTCTCGCCGCTGCGCCGCAGCTCCACGACGACGCGGCTCTGCGCGACGACCATCGGTGCCTCGTCGGCGGCCTGCTTGCTGGCCACCAGCACCTGGTCGACGAAGACGAGCGTGGTCACCTTGGTCTCACTCGCGCTGAGCACGCCGCCGCCGCGGACGACCGCCTTGGTGACCGCCTGCTTGTCCTCGGCGAGCTTGCCGACGGTCTCGTCGTACGTCCCCGCGAACTCCTTCGCGAAGGCCGGCGTCATCTGGGCGGTCGCCTGCGCACGGCTCTGGTCGAGGGTGCGGTAGTCGTAGGTGAGCGCCGCGGGCAGGGCCTCGACGGCCACCTCGAGGGCGTCCTGCGCAACCGGCACCGTGCCGGCCCGGTAGCCGTCCTTCGAGGTCACCGGGCGGACGGGGTCCTCCGCGGACGCGGCGAGCAGCTGCCAGGCGAGCAGGCCCGCGGCCACCAGGACCAGGGCTGCCAGTGCGGCGTGGAGGCGGTGGGTGCCGAGCGAGGAGCGCAGCGAACCGAGATCCAGGCGGCGTGCCTCCTCGACGGTCCGGTCCGGGCTCTCCTCGGCGGCTTCGGGAGCAGTCTCCTGCGTGGTCTCGCTCATCCGATCTGCTCCAGTCCCGACACCTTCCAGGCGCCGTCGTCCTGCTTGGCCAGTCGCACCCGGGTGCGGTAGCGGGAGTCGCTCGACTCGCTCTTCGAGGTCGAGTGCACGTCGACCGCGACGAGCACCCGGGCCGAGGTCGGCGACAGATACTCCAGCGCGGCACCGTCACCGGGCACCGTCGCCTTCACGACCATCTCGTTCTTGGTGACGCTCTCCACGATGTCGGAGCGCTTGGCGGCGTACTCCTTCTTGAACGTGCCCGTCGAGAGCGCCACGACCGCGTCGACGTCCTTGCCGGGGTCGGCGTGGTTCAGGCTGAAGAACCCGGTCACGGCCTGCTGGGCGACCACGCGTGCGGCCCTGCCGTCCTCGTCGTCGGTCGCGCGGATCCTGACCACGACGTTGGCGGCGACCAGCGCCGCCAGCGCGAGCGCCAGCACCCCGGTCACGATCTTTCGCCTGCTCATCGTTCTCCTCTCATGGCGCCGGTCAGAAGCCAACCGAGCCGGTCGCCCGCCGCGGACGGCGGCGCGGACGTGTCCATCCGCACCGTCCCGTCAGGGGTCGCGACGGTGTGGGTGTTGGGGTCGTAGAGCGCGATCTCGGGCGTCGAGGCATCCTGGGCGGAGTGCCGTTCGACCGCGGGCGTCCCGGGGATGTCGACGTTCTGGGACCCGCGTACGTCGGGAGCCACCGGATCGGTCGGGTCGACCGTGCACCGAGCCTCCAGGTTGGGATCGGCATCCTTCTCCTGCGGCGGCCCGTCGCCTTCGAGCGGGGTGCCGTCGGGCAGGTAGCGGGTGGTGCCCTCGTAGCCCTCGGTGCACGGGAAGTAGGACTGTCCGCCCCGACGACCGGGGACCTCGGGCAGCTGCAGACCCACGTAGGCGGAGTAGAGCGGGCGGCCGTGCTGGTCGTAGTGGCACGAGCTCTTCACCGGCTCGGCCGTCTTCGGGTCGATCTCGTCGCAGTAGCGGAACACGGCCGAGACCGACTCCTGGATCCACGGCAGCATGACCAGCAGCTTGCGCACCGACGGCAGTCGCGCGCCGACCATCTCGACGGTGTGCAGGGTGTCGTCGAGAAGCAGCGGGATGGCCGAGGAGTTGACGGAGAGGAGACCGTTCATCTCGGTGCCGGCGCGCACGCCCTGGGTGAACACCTCGCCGATCTCCGGCTCGATCGACTCCAACTGGGAGAGCAGCCCGGCGATCTGCTCCAGGAACATGCTCGTGGTCGGCGCCAGATCGGCCTGGGTGTCGAGGACGGTGCGGGCGTTGTCGATCAGCGAGTTGATCTCCTCGACGTTGTCGAGGGCGACCTTCGAGAGCTCGGCGGAGTCGTCCAGGATCCGCTCGGTGGCCGGTCCCGAGCCGCCCGAGAGCCCGGTCGAGAGCTCGTCGAGCACGGTGGCGAGGTCGTCGGGGTCGAGCGAGCTCATCAGGGCGTCGACGTGCTGGAGGAGCGTCGCGGTGTCGACGGGCGTCTGGGTCGCCGCCACCGGGATCACGTCACCGGCCCGGAGGTGGGGTGCTCCGGCGCGGGTGGGGGTCAGCTCGACGTACTGCTCCCCGATCGCCGACTTCACCCGGATCCGGGCCTCGACCGCTCGGGGGATCTCCACGCCCTCCTCGACCGCCATGACGACGGTGGTGCCGGTGCCGGGTCCCGGCCGGAGCTCGGTGACCTCACCGACCTTGGCGCCGAGGAGCTCGACGTTGGCCCGCGGGTAGACGCCGCCCGATCCGGCGAACTCCGCCGAGACCTCGTAGGGCGGAGAGACCAGGTCGCCCGCGTCGAGATATCGCACCGAGCCGTAGCCGATCGCCAACACCGAGAGCAGCACGAAGGCGATCAGCTGGATCCGCGTCACGCGCCTCATGGGGTGCCTCCGCCGAGGAGGCCGCCGACGATGTCCTCCAGGCCCAGCGGCGGCGCGTAGCCGAGCAGGTCGTCGAGGGGAAGCTCGGCCAGCGGGTCCGGAGCCGATGGGTCCGGTGTCTCCCGAGCGGCATCCTTCGCCGTCTCGGCCGCCAGCGACCCGGCCTGCGGCATCAGGAGCTGGTTGAGCAGGTCGACGTCGACCACGATGTTGGCGAGCGCGCCGCCGTAGTCGCCCTTCATCACCGCCATCGTGTTGGTCGGGAACGGGAAGGTGCTGAGCCGCTCGATCAGCATCGCCAGGTCGTTGCCGCTGGTGGCCAGCGACTCCACGACCGGCACCAGCCGCTTCAGGTCGGCGACGGTGGCCCGCTTGCTCCGGTCGATCACCGTGGTCGCCCGCTCGGAGAGATCCTGGACCGCGGCCAGGGTGCGGACCACCTTGGGGCGCTCCTGCTCCAGGACCCGCAGCCCGCCGGGCACCGAGTCGATCGCCGCCGCGATGGCCGTGCGCTGCTCGGCCAGCCGGGCCGCGAACCGGTCGAGCGAGTCCAGGGTCCGGACCAGGGTGTCGCGGTTGGTGTCGAGCGTGGCGATGAACCGCTCGATCGCCTTCAGGGTCGCGGGCACGTCGGTGCCCTCGAGCACCGCGGTGAGCTCGTCGGTGATCGAGGCGACCTTGCCGAGGTTGCCTCCGTTGAGCACCTGGGAGAGGGCACTGAGCACCACCTCGACGTTCGGGCTGATGTGGGTCGCGGCCTCCTCGATGGTGGCGCCGGGAGCCAGCCGACCGCGCGACTCCTCGCCGGCGGGCGGGTCGAGCGCGACGTACCTCTCCCCCAGCAGGCTGGTCTCGGCCAGCGTCGGCGAGAGGTTGGCGGGCAGTTTCACCGACCGCTTCACCCGGCACACCACCTGAGCCCGCAGGTCCTTGGCCAAGGTGACCGACTCCACCGATCCGATGATCGCGTCGTTCATCCGGCAGGTCTCGTTGGGCACCAGGTTGTTGGCGTCGGCGAAGACCACGGTCACCGGGTAGGTGTCCTCGCCGCGCACGGAACCGGGCAACGGCAGGTCCTGTACGCGGGTGAAGGAGCAGCCGCTCAAGGCGAGCGAGCCTGCCGCCAGCGCGATCGTGAGTCGCTTCATTCCACTCCTCCGGTCAGCAGACCCGGCAGGGTCGTGGTCGAGCCGCCGGAGAGCTGGAGAATCCCGTCGGGCGAGGCGTGCACGAGCTGGTCGAGCAGCTTCCCGACGTCGCCGCCCACGGCGCGCAGCGCCCCGCAGATTCCCGAGAGCTGCACCTTCAGCTCGGCCGGGAACTCCGCGCAGACCGTGTCGAAGAGGGTGGCGAGGGTGACGTCGAGGTTGTCGAGAAGGTTGGCCCGCAGCACCAGCGAGCCGGCTCGCGCGGCCGGGTCGAGCTTGGTGACGTCGTCGATCTTGGAGTTGATCGGGACGAAGGACTCGATCAGGTTCGACAGGCCGGCGGGGGTCAGGCTGATCACCTCGCCGATCTCGGCGTTGTGGTCGTCGAGCTGGTCCACGACCGCGGTGAGGTCGGCGATGGTCCTGTCCAGGTTGCCGCGGTTGCCGTGCACGAAGTCGGCCAGCGTCTCGAGCGCCTGCCGGAGCTGCTCGACGGCTGCCTTGATGTCGCCGCGCTGCCCGTTGAGCTGCACCCCGATGCCGGCCAGGGCCGTGACGACCGCACGGATCTCCTCGTCGCTGCCGGCGAGGGTCTTGGTGGTCGTGTTCAGGTTGGTCACGGTCGCCGAGGCGTCATCGCTGCTGGTCGCGAGCGTGTCGAGCGCGGCGGCCAGCTCGGTCACCGTCTCCCGGTAGAGCTCACCGTTGCCGTCGAGCGCCTCTGCCGAGGACGCGACCAGTGCGGAGAGCGCGCCATCCTGGTTGGCGCCCTGGGGCCCGAGCCCGACCGCGAGCTCGTCCAGGCCCTGGTAGGTGTCGTCGAGTTCGAGCGGCACTCCGGAACGTTCCACCCCGAGCCGGGCGTCGTCGGCCAGCACCGGCCCCTCGACGTACGCCGGTGCCAGCTGTACGAACCGGTCACCGACCAGCGAGGGCGGCACGATCATCGCGTGCACGTCCTTCGGCAGGCGTACGTCGCGGTCATAGGTCATCGAGACCGCGACCGCGGTGCCGTCGACCTCGATCTGCGTGACCCGGCCGACCTTGACGCCGAGGACCTTGACCGCGGCACCTTCGTACAGGCTGGTGGTGCGGCTGAACATCACCGTGACCCGACGGTCCTGGTCGCGCTGGCCGACGACGGCGACGCCGACCCCGACGAGCAGGATCGCGACGACCAGGGCTGTCCAGATCCGGAAGCTTCTCATCGGTTCACCTCGTCACCGCGGGCCCGGCCGGCAGGCACGGCTGGTCGGAGTCGTTGAGCGCCTTGTTGGCCTCGCTCAGCAGGCCTCCGACCAGGTCGCCCAGGTCACCGGTGGTCGGCTGCAGGCACACCGCGGCGCCCTGCGGCAGACCGACGGTCGCGTCGAGCCAGCGGCCGGTGCCGGCGACACCCATGAAGGAGCGGGCGTAGGCCAGGCTGTTCTCGAGGATGGCGTCGATCTGCTCGCGATTGGCGCGCAGCACCTTCAAGACCGCGTCCAGCTTGGCCAGGGTCGGCTCGATCAGCGCCTCGTTCTCGCTGATCACCGCACGCACCTGGGTCGCCAGCAGCTTGGTGCCGGAGATGAGCTGGTCGAGCACCTCGCGGCGATCCTCGAGCATCTGCAGCACCTGCACGGAGCTGGCCAGCAGCTCCTTCAGGTCCTGGTCGCGGGCCGCGACCACGCCGGAGACCGTCTTGGTGTTCTCGAAGAGCTCACGGATCTTCGCATCGCGCGAGCTGATCGCCTCGGAGATGTCGGTGAGCGACCTCAGCGTCGGCTCCAGCTGAGGCGCTGACCTGTCGAGGACCGTGGCCAGCGCCGCGAACGCCTCGGCCATCTTCGCCGAGTCGAGCTCGGCGGTCTTCGCGCCGAGCTCGTCGAGCGTGGGGACGATGTCGACCGGGGTGGAGGTGTGCGCGAGCGGGATCACCCCGCCGTCGCGCAGCGGCTCGCCGTCGGACTGCAGGCTGACGTAGTGCTGGCCCAGGAGCGTCTTGATCTCGATCCGGGCCGTGCTCTGCTCACCCACCTCGAGGCCGTCGACCTCGATGTCGACCAGAACCTTGCCCCTGCCGAGCCTGATGTCGCTGATCGTGCCGACCTTCACCCCGGCCACCCGGACGTCCTCGCCGGCAACGAGACCGGAGGCGTCGGCGAACTCTGCCGTGTAGGTCGTGGTGTCACCGCTGACCAGCGGCAGCCGCTTCCAGGTCAGGACACCGACGAAGACGAGCGCGACGGCGAGCGTGCCGATCGCGGCGAAGCGTACGAAGTCCTGTTCGGTGCGGGTCCGGTTCACAGCTCACCTCCACCGCAGACGGTGTCGCGCTCGTTGGCCGAGACCGACGGACTGCTCAGGTTGATGACCTGCCCGTCCAGCAAGGTGATCTGCAGGCCGATCTGGCAGGCGAAGAAGTTGAACCACGATCCGTGCGAGGCGGCCCGGTTGGCCGCGCGCAGCTTGATCGGCGCTCGGTCGAGCGACTTGTCGAGGATGTCGCGGTCGTCGTAGAGCTGGGCGCTCAGGTCGCTGAGCGGGACGAGGTTGTCGTGCAACGGACTGCGTACGTCACGCAGCAGCGCCCCACCCGTGGTCAGCAGGTCCGCGGTGTCGGTGAGCGAGGCGCTGATCGTGTCCTTGTCGGCGGCCAGGCCGGTCATCAGCTGCTTGAACTCGACGATCAGGGCGGTCAGGTTGGCATCGCGCTCGCCGACCGTGGTGAGCACCGTGTTGAGGTTGTCGATCACCCGGTCGATGACCTGCTGCCGGTCGGCGATCGTGCTGGTCAGCGACTCCAGGTGCGTCATCAGCGAGCTGATCCGGCCGGCCTCGCCCTGGAACGCACGCACCAGCTCCATGCTCAGCTGGTTGACCTTGGCCGGGTCCAGAGCCCGGAACAGCGGCTGGAAGCCGTTGAACAGGTCGGTCAGGTTGAGCGCGGGCGTGGTGTGGTCGACCCCGTAGGTCCCCTCGGGCGGCATCTTCGTCTCGGCTCCGCCGGGATCGGCGGAGATCGACAGATAGCGCTGGCCGAGCAGGTTCTCGTAGCGCAGCTGGAGCCGGGCGGCGGCGTACATCGGGATCTCCTCGTCGACCTCGAAGATCACCCGGGCCAGGTCGTCGCCGTCGAGCTCGACGCCCTGCACCGATCCGACGTCCACGCCGGCGAACCGCACCCGGTCGCCCTGCTGCACCCCGGTGGCATCGGTGAACAGACCGGCGTAGGTATGGGTGCTGCGGAAGGAGATGTTCCCGATCGCCACGGCGAGCAGCCCCACCAGAACCGCGCATGCGGCGGCGAACACCGTCAGCTTGACCGCGGAGGCGGGCAGCGGGCTCCGTCCGTGGCTCATGGCAGGTCCACCTCTCCGTCCGAGACCATCGGGGTCAGCAGCATCCCGGCATAACCGGGCACCTCGTCCTGCGGTCGGCCCGTGAGCGAGGCGGCCATCGCCCGCGCCAGCGCCTCCCGCGCCCGGGCCACCGCCGCGCTGGTCATCGCCGCGCTCTCCCGCTCGCTCTGCGAGGGGGCGTCCTGGCTCGCCCCGTGCTTCTCGTCCAGGTCGAGCACGACACCCGGAAGCAGCTGGGAGTAAGGGCCGTGGTTGCGCATCGCCAGCACGGCGTCGGTGAACTCCGGACAGTGCGGCTCCCAGCCGGGATAGATCGCCGGGAGCTTGCTGTCGTGAGCGGTCGAGTCGGGGTTGGTCGGCAGATCGTCGGGGTAGGTGTAGGGCGCCTGGTCGGTGATCATGTCGAAGGTCAGGCTGGCGTAGGGGCCGCGTGATCCCATCACCTCGTTGGCGAGGGTGTCGACGATCCGGGTGCCGGTGACCGTGCATCCGAGCACCGAGGAGTACTCCTCCAGCAGCTCGGTGACCGGCTCCAGGCGCCCGGTCACCTTCACGAACGTGGCCCCGCTCCGATCGAGCAGGTCGGAGGTCTGCTTCGAGACCCCCGTGACCTGGTCGAGCAGCTCGTCGAAGGAGCGTTGCCTCGGCACCAGCAGGTCCCGGCTCAGGTCGGCGGCCGAGGTCAGGATCGTGCCGAGGTCGTCGGCGCCCTCGGCGTAGACGTCCGCGGTCCGGTCGAGCTTGCGCAGGTCCTCGACCAGCGTGGGCAGGTGCGGGTCGACCTGCTCCAGGAACTCGCGGGTCCGGTTGAGCGTGGCCGCGATCTGCTCTCCGCGGCCCTGGAGCACCTCGGCGATCACCGAGAGCACCGTGGACAGCTTCGCCGGGTCGACCGCGGCCAGGATCGACTCCAGCCGGCTGAACAGGTCGCTGACCTCGACCGCGACCTCGTCGACCTCGAGCTCCTGGCCCGACCTGAGCCGCTCCGGACCGGCCTCGGGCGAGCCGACCAGGTCGACGAACTTGTCACCGAAGAGGGTCTTGGGCACCACCCGCGGGGACACGCTCTCGGGGATGAGGGCGAGCTTGGACTTGTCGATGGCCAGGTCGACGCGTACGCCGTCGGGTCGGGCGTGCACCGCCGAGACCTGCCCGACCAGGACACCTTGGAACTTCACGTCCGACTGCGGGTTGAGCCCGAGCCCGGCACGCGCCGCGACCAGGGTGACCTCCGCGCTCCGCTGCCAGGGCATCGCCTTGCGGTAGATGCCGACGCACAGCGTGACCAGCAGCCCCAGGACCAGGCAGTAGACCATCCCGTACGCCGCTCTTCGACCGACCTGCGACATCAGCTCACCCCGCGATCCGGACGGTGGTGGTCGAGCCCCACAGCGCGAGGCTGAGGAAGAAGTCGGTCACCACGATCATCACCAGCGAGAGCCGGACCGCGCGCCCGACCGCGACCCCGACCCCGGCGGGGCCGCCGGTCGCGTGGAAGCCGTAGAAGCAGCAGATCAGCGTCATGACGATCGTGAAGACGATGACCTTGCCGAAGGAGTAGAGGATGTCGATCGGCGGCAGGAACAGGTCGAAGTAGTGGTCGTAGGTGCCGACGGTGAGCTCGTAGTAGTGCACCGAGACGGCCTGGGTGGCCGCGTAGGTCCCCATCAGCCCGATCAGGTAGAGCGGGATCACGGCGAGCAGCGCGGCGATGATCCGGGTGCTCACCAGATAGCGGACCGAGTGGATCGCCATCACCTCGATGGCGTCGATCTCCTCGCTGATCCGCATCGCGCCCAGCTGGGCGGTGAACCCGGCGCCGACCGTGGCGACCAGGGCGTTGGCGGCGACCAGCGGCGCCACCTCGCGGGTGTTGAAGTAGGCGGAGAGGAAGCCGACGTACGGCTGGATCCCGACCTGCTTCAGCCCCTGGTAGCCCACCAGCCCGACGACGCTGCCGACCGCGAGCACCTCGAAGATGATGATGCCGACCGTGCCGGCGACCAGGACGAGCGCGCCGCGGCCGAAGCTCACCTCGGCGAGCTGACGCAGCACCTCCTTGCGGTGGCGCAGCAGGGTCACCGGTACGCCGGCGAGCGCTCGCCCGTAGAAGACCACCTGGTCCCCCAGGCCGGCGAAGGCCTCGACGCCGGAGGTGACTGCTCGTCTGGTCATCTCACATCCCCTTCGGCGGGACGATCTGGTAGTAGAGCAGCGTCATCGCGGCGTTGACGATGAAGAGCAGCACGAACGAGACCACCACCGACTGGTTGACCCCGTCACCGACGCCCTGCGGCCCGGACTTCGCGTTGATCCCCTGATAACAGGCGACCGTGCCCGTGATCAGCCCGAAGACGAACGCCTTGAGCTCCCCGATCCACAGGTCGGCGAGCTGGGAGAGGGTGGTGAACGAGTGGATGTACGCCCCCGGTGACCCGCCCTGGACGAGCACGTTGAACGCGTAGCCGCCGCCGACCCCGACCGTCGTCGCGACCGCGTTGAGGAGCGTGGCCACGACCGCGAGCGCGACCACGCGCGGCACGACCAGCCGGCGGACGGTGTTGATGCCCAGCACCTCCATCGCGTCGATCTCCTCGCGGATCGTGCGTGCGCCCAGGTCCGCGGCGACGGCCGTGCCCGCGGCCCCGGCCACCACGAGCACCGTGACCACCGGCGCCGCCTGCTGCACGATCCCGAGGACCGCGACCGAGCCGGTGAACGACTGCGCTCCGAGCTGGGCGAAGAGCGACCCGATGTGAAGCGAGAGAACCGCCCCGAAAGGCACTGTGATCACGGCCGTGGGCAGGAGCGAGACGCGCACGGCGAACCAGGCCTGGTCGAAGAACTCCCGCGTCGCGAAGCGGCCGCGGAACAGCTCGCACAGGACGTCCCACGCGAACGCGAAATAGGCTCCGACCGGCACCATCACGCGCGTGACGGAGACCGAGGGCTGCAGGCTCACGAGGGCCTCCTGCGTTGGGGGACGGGTGCTTGTCGGCAAACTGACAACGAGAGATGTGCATGAAAGTAACGCACGTCACTTCGATCCGTCGAGAGCCATAAGTAAATCGCGATTCACACGAATGGCTGGCCCGCCGGAGAACGTGTCGGCCGCCCTGGACAGCAGGAGGCCCGGCGACCTCCGGGTCACCGGGCCCCTCCTCCGATCCGTCCGGTCAGGCGAGCCGCTCCAGGAGCGCCTTCGCGGTCGAGACGCTGGACTGCGGGTTCTGGCCGGTGATCAGGGTGCCGTCGACAACGACGGTGTCGCTCCACGGCTCACCGGTCTCGACGATCCCGCCGGCGGCGCGCATCCGCTGCTCGACCGAGAACGGGATGCTGTCGCCGTAGCCGCCCTGCTGCTCCTCGGTGTCGGTGAACCCGGTCATCCGGCGGCCGCCGAAGAGCCAACCACGCTCGCCGGTGGCGGCGAGGAGACCGGCGACACCGTGGCAGAGTGCCACGACCGGCCGGCCGGCGCCGTCGGTGGCGGTCAGGAGTGCGGCGAGCGCGGGGTCCTCGACCAGGTCCGTCATCGGGGCGTGGCCGCCGGGGATGTAGACGGCGTCGTAGGTCGACGGGTCGATGTCGGCGAGCGCGAGCGGCTTGGCGAGCTGGTCCTCGAGGGTCGCGAGGTAGGCGCGGAAGCGCTCGGCGTCCTCGGGCTGGACGCCGCCCTGCTCGCTGAGCGAGAGCGCGTCCACGGTCGGCGCCTTGCCGTCCGGGGTGGCGATGTCGATCTCGACGCCGGCTCCGGAGAGCGTCTCGTGGGAGGCGGCGACCTCCTCGGCCCAGTAGCCGGTCGGGTGCTCGGTGCCGTCGGCGAGGACGAGGGTGTCGGCCGCGGAGACGACCATCAGTACGCGTGTCACGGGTGTTTCCTCCTGGTTTGGTTTGGTGATGACCTAACGACGAGGATCTCTCGGTTCACTCCCGCGACCTCCTGCTCTGCCATAGTTATTTCTATGACCTCGCTGGATCTCTGGGAAGCCTTCGCGCACGCCCACCGGGAGCGGTCGATCAGCGGCGCCGCCCGCCGCCTCGACCTCACCCAGCCCGCGGTGACCGCCCGGATCCGCAAGCTCGAGCATGAGCTCGGTGCGACCCTGTTCGAGCGCTCTCGCAGCGGGCTGGTGCCGACCGGCCGGGCCGACGCCCTCGCCGCCCGGATCACCCCGCTGGTCGACCAGCTCCGCGGCGCCGTCGGCACCGAGCCCGCGATCGGCCCCGGGAGCATCCGGATCGGCGGCGCGGCTGATGTGATGACCACCCGGATCGTGCCGGCCCTCGCCCCGCTGATCCGCGACGGTCTCGACGTCGCGGTGACCACCGGCCTGGCGCAGGACCTCCTCGACGGCCTCGCCGACGGCCGGCTCGACCTGGTGGTCTCCTCGATACGCCCCGACGACGCCGGGCTGCGGTCGACGGTGCTCGTCGACGAGGAGTTCCTCCTCGTGGCGGCTCCGGCGATCGCTGCCCAGGTCGATCCCGCCGAGCTGGAGCAGGACCCGGTACACGCGCTCGCCGCCGTCCCCCTGGCGGCCTACTCCCCCGACCTCCCGATGATCCGGCGCTACTGGCTCACCGAGTTCGACGAGCGCCCCACCAACCGCACGGCGCTCGTACTCCCCGACCTGCGCGGCATCCTCCGCGCGGTCGTGGCCGGCATCGGCGCCTCGGTGCTGCCCCGCTACCTCGTCGACGGCGCGCTCACCGACGGCACCGTCGTACGCCTCCACGAACCCAGGCTCGGGCCGCTCAACACGCTCTGGCTCGTCACCGGCCCCGGCGTCCCGCCGGCCGTGACCCAGGTCTGCCGACACCTGAGCGCCGAGTCCGCCGGATGGGCCAGCACCTGACCGCTCTCCTGAAAGACTTCACCCGTGAACGTACTCATCAGCGCCGACGAGCTCGCGACCGCGCTCGCCTCCGACCAGCCCCCGGTCCTCCTCGACGTACGCTGGCAGCTCGGTGGCCCTCCCGGACACGAGTCCTACCTCGAGGGCCACCTTCCCGGCGCCGTCTACGTCGACCTCGACACCGAGCTGGCCCGCCACGGCGCGCCGACCGACGGCCGCCACCCGCTCCCCGAGCTCGCGGAGCTCCAGGCCGCCGCCCGCCGCTGGGGCATCTCCGCAGGTGACACCGTGGTCGCCTACGACGCCGTCGGGAACACCTCCGCCGCCCGCGCCTGGTGGCTGCTTCGCTGGGCGGGCGTCGCCGACGTACTCCTCCTCGACGGCGCCCTCGGCGCCTGGACCTCCGCCGGGCACCCGCTGGCCACCGACGACGTCGTGCCCGCGCCCGGCACGGTGACGCTCACCCCGGGCCACCTGCCCGTGCTGCCGTTCGAGCAGGTCGAGGCCTACCAGGGTCTGCTGCTCGACGCCCGCGCCGCCGAGCGCTACCGCGGCGAGGTCGAGCCCGTCGACCCGAAGGCGGGGCACATCCCGGGTGCGGTCTCCGCCCCGACGGCCGACAACCTGGGCCCCGACGGCCGCTTCCTGCCCGCCGAGGAGCTCAGGGCCCGCTTCGCGGCGCTCGGCGTCGAGGCGGACTCCCCCGTCACCACCTACTGCGGCTCCGGCGTCACCGCCGCCCACCAGATCGCCGCGTTGGCGATCGCCGGCCACGACGCCGCGCTCTTCCCCGGCTCGTGGAGCCAGTGGAGCAACCACGACCTCCCGGTCGCCACCGGCTGACCCACAGGCCCGCGCGATGCGGGTCATGGCTCGCTCACAGGTGGCCGGACGAGGCTGGGGTGCACCGACACCCAGAGGAGCTTCGATGCCCGACCACCTCGACACGTTCGCCCTGACCATCTCCCCCGGCGCCACCCCGACCCTGATGCCGCTCGGCGCCGGCTCGGCCGACCTGTCCGCCCTCACCACCGCCGTCCTCTCGTACGAGGCCGGCGACTCCGCCACCACGGCGGAGGTCGAGTGGGCGAGTGCCGACGGCACCCTCCAGCACGCCTTCCTCAGCCACGACCTCGTCTCGATCGGCTGATCGCAGAGCCGTGTCCGAGGACCCCGACGCCCCACCGCCGTCGACACCGATCACACGTCGCAGGCCGCTCGGCGTCGCAGCACTCGCACTCGGCGCCGGCGCCTTCGCCGGCGCGATCGCGGCCAACGACGCCGACCTCACCGAGGCGACCGGGTCCTCCTCGGAGCGCTGACGACTATCATCGGCGGGCCCGTCGAGCCCGGCGGGTCCCCATCCGATGACCGAAGGACGACACGTGGAGCTGCGGGAGATCGAGATCTTCTTGGCCCTCGCCGACGAGCTGCACTTCGGCCGCACCGCCGAGCGCCTGCACGTCTCGCAGGCCCGGGTGAGCCAGGTGATCAAGGCCCAGGAGCGCCGGATCGGTGGCGCCCTGTTCGCGCGGACGAGCCGGACGGTGACACTGACGCCGCTGGGCGAGCGGCTGCGTGATGACCTGCGCCCGGCGTACGACGCCATCCAGCAGGGACTGACCCGCGCGGCCGACTCGGTGCGCGGAGTCGCCGGGGTGCTCCGGCTCGGCGTCCTGGGGATCGTCGGGATCGAGATCCGCAACGTGATCGACGCTTTCGTCGCCCGTTACCCGGAGGCGAGCGTATCGATGCACGAGATCGTGTTCAGCGATCCGTTCACCGCGCTGCGCGACGGCGGTGTCGACCTCATCCTGGTCTGGAAGCCCGTGCACGAGCCCGACCTCACCGAGGGTCCGGTCGTGCTCACCGAAGGCCGGGTCCTCGCGGTCTGGGCCGGCCACGAGCTCGCCGAGCGGGAGTCGGTGTCGATGGAGGACTTCGGCGGACGGGTCGTCGTCGACCCGGCGCCGCCGACGCCGGAGACCTGGATCCAGGCGCTGCTGCCGCGCGTCACCCCAGGTGGCCGGCCGATCCTGCGCGGCCCCGCCGTGGCCACCTTCCACGAGGTGCTGACCCGGGTGGCCGCCCGCGAGTGCGTCAGCCCGCTCAACGAGCATGCCCGCCAGCACGGCTCGCACCCCGGGGTCGTCCTGCTGCCGGTCCACGACGCGCCCACGACCGAGTGGGTCCTGGCCTGGCGCACCGGTTCGCTGAGCCGTCGCGCACGGGCTTTCGTCGACGTGGCCGCCTCGCTTGGCCCGCGCCGGTTCGGACAGGACCCGATCGATAAGCCCAGCTGATCGCTGCGTTGCCGCCTTCGCCGTTGATGCGCCCCGGGCCGTACCCGGACGATGATCCCACCCGCCGACGAGCGCGGGACGGATCACTTTCGAACAGGGGCTCGACATGCGTCACGACCAGACCTCGGTACTCATCACCGGTGCGAACAAGGGACTCGGCCTGGAGGCGGCGAGGCGCCTCGGCGACCTCGGCTGGAAGGTCTTCCTCGGCTCCCGCGACCCGGTCCGCGGCCGGGCCGCGGTCGACCGGCTGTGGGAGGGCGGGGCCGATGTCGTCCTGGTCCCGCTCGACGTCACCTCGGACGACTCGGTCGAGAAGGCGGTGCAGACGGTCCTGGGCCACACGGACATCCTCGACGTCCTGATCAACAACGCCGGCGCGCCGGGCCGGGCGGTCACGCCGAGCGAGGCGACCGCCGAGGAGCTCCACTCCGTCTACGACACCAACGTGTACGGACCCGTGCGGGTCACCCAGGCGTTCCTGCCGATGCTCGGCAGGTCGGGCAACCCGCGCGTGGTGATGGTCTCCAGCGGGGGCGGCTCCTTCAGCGTGATCACCGACCCGGACCAGCCGGTCGCGACGATGCACGAGCTGGCGTACAGCTCCTCCAAGGCCGCGCTCAACATGATCACGCTTCGCTACGCCCACGCGCTGCCGGAGATCAAGTTCAACGTCGCCACGCCCGGTGAGGTCGCGAACCGCACCTTCGCCGCGACCGACATGAACCACCACACCGGTCAGCTGACGGTCACCGAGGGCACCGACTCGATCGTCCGGCTCGCCACCCTCGACCCCGACGGCCCCACCGGTGTCTTCGTCGACCGCCTCGGCCCGATCGGATGGTGATGGCACCGATGACCCGTCCCTCTCCCTTGACCTCAAGTCGAGTTGATCTTCGACCATGAAGACACACCGACGAGAGATGGAGCTGCACCATGACGGAACTCGACCACCGACCCGCCATCACCGTGATCGGGATGGGAAACATGGGATCGGCGCTCGCCCGGGCCTACCTCGAGCGCGGCTATCGGACCACCGTCTGGAACAGGACCGCCGACAAGGCCGAGACGCTCGCCGACGCCGGTGCCATGGTCGCCTCGACCGCCGCGAAGGCGGTGACGGCCAGCCCGATGACGATCCTGAGCCTGCTGGACAACACCGCCGTCGAGGACGTGCTGGATTCGGTCGGCGAGGCGGCCGCGGGCCGGATCCTGGTCAGCCTGACCAGCGGGTCCCCGGCCCAGGCGCGTGCCAACGACGCCTGGGCCGCCGGGCACGGGGCCGCGTACGTCGACGGGAAGGTGATGGGCGACCCGCCCGACGTCGGCACGCCCAGGATCTCGCTGGCCTTCAGCGGGAACCGCGAGGCGTACGAGACGGCCCGGCCGGCGCTGCAGGAGCTCGGCTCGGTCCTCTACCACGGCCCGGACGCGGGATATGCCGCTGTCGAGTTCAACGCCCAGGTCGCGATGGGGTACGAGTTCCTGATCGGATACCTGCACACCCTCAGCCTGGTCGAGGCCGAGGGCATGGACCTGGAGGCGTTCACCGAGCGGCTGGCCGGGTCGCTGAACGGCTATGCCGGGCTGTTGCAGCTGATGGCCGGCGCGATCAAGGACGGGACGTACGGCCCCGACCTCGGCGACCTCGACGTGCAGGCCGCGCTCATGGACGATCTGATCGGGCACCGGGAGTCGACCGGTGTCGAGGCCGTACGGATGCGGGAGGTGAAGGCGCTGATGGACCGCCGGATCGCCCAGGGTCACGGCGACCAGGGGTTCTCCAGCATGTATGAGCTGCTACGCCCCTGAGGTCTGCGCCTCGTGCGCGGCGACCTCCGCCTCGGAGCGCAGCACGCAGAGCTGGTTGCCCTCGGGATCGGCGAAGATCACCCAGCCGGTCCCGGGGCCGTACTTCCCGCGATGGTCGGCGATCTGGATCGCGCCGAGCTCGAGGAGCCGCTCGACCTCCTCGTCGCGGGTGCCGGTGCGCGGGCGCAGATCGAGATGGATCCGCTTGGCGGGCAGCTCCTCGTCGGACACCTCGATGAACAGCAGCCGGTGGCCGGTCTCCGGATCGAGGATCATGCACTCCTCGTGACCGGGGAGGTTCGGGTCACCCTCCACGTCGACGTAGCCGAGCAGGGCTTTCCACCATTCCGAGAGCGCGTACGCGTCGTGGCAGTCGATGGTGGTGTGCGAGACGAAGAGGGTCATGCCCACATCGAAACCTACCCGCGCACCCGAGTCCACCGGGTTATGACGCTCACGCAGGCGGGGTCAGGCGGGCTCGACGACCTTCTCGTCGATGAACTGCGGGAGCAGCTCGATGGCGATGGGCGCGGCGGCGTCGATCTTCTCCTGCGGCACGTCGCAGATCCGCAGGCAGGTGGCGGCGATCGCCCAGGCCTCGCGGCACGGGATCCGACGGCTCGGGTCCTCGGTGCGCATGTTGATCACGCCCTCGACCTGCTGGATGAGCAGGTCACCCAGCTGCTTGCGGCTGACCGTCGAGCTCACCGTCTTCGAGGCGATCTCACCGGCCAGGTGGGCGTAGTGCCCGGCCAGCTCCGCGTGCTCGTTGCGGAACTCGTCGTAGACCTCGCACTTGGCCACGTCGGGGAGCTGGTAGAGCATGCCGACGTTGTGCGGAACGTCGGCGAGGGTGCGTACGTCGACGAGGACCAGCAGGTAGAGCGCGGTCTCGTAGTCGAGCGGCGGCACCCGGTCGAGGATCTTCTCGACCTTGTCCGTGGTCGGGCGGACCGACCGGCGGAGCAGCTCGCCGAGGATCTCGTCCTTCCCCGCGAAGTGGTAGTAGAGGGATGCCTGGCGGATTCCGACCATGTCGGCGATCTCGCGGGTAGACGTCGCCGCGAAACCCTGGGAGACGAAGAGCCGCGATGCGGCATCCAGGATCTGGTCGCGCGGTGAGGTCGTACCTGAATCGGGAACATGCCTAGGGCGGCCGGGCCGAGAACGCCTAGTTGTCATGTTGCCCATCTAACTCCCATCCAGACTTTCAAGGAAGACTTGAAAGGACTTTATCCTCTACAAAATATGAGCCAAAAGACCTATAGGACATAGTTCGATCGGGCTATGCCCACGATGTGTGTGATTGCGTCCGTCAACACCCGGACACATACACCGGAAGCCCCCATGCACGGCAGGCACCGGGCCGCGCACTTGGTTCGGCGCTGTCATCCGGCTGTTACCCACCGTCAGAGTGGCTAACGACGATGTGGGTGACAGGTCACGCATCTGTTGGACATTCGTGTAACGCCTGTGGCGACCACCACATGATCTTCGAGCGATCCGCTCGACTTACTCATGCTTAGATCCTCAGCATGATCCGCCGGACCGCGCCTGCCACCGTCCTCCTGGCCCTCGTCGCCCTCGTGGCCGGCCCCACGGCCGGTCCTGCGGCGGGCGCGGCCATGCCGCCGAATCCGTACGCCGGACCGGACGGCACCTGGAACATGCACGGCGACGCGGGGGCCTCCGACACGACGCCGTTCGAGGGCCCCGGCGCCGACCCCTCCCCCGCGCAGCCGGTGCCGCTGCCCGCGGTGTGCCCGACGATCCTCAGCGGAGCCGACGGGATGGTGCAGGCGCTGTGCACCGAGTACATCGACCGGGCGCCCAGCCTCTACCTCCTCGACCCCACCACGCTCCTCCCCGTCGCCCGGCGCCATCTCTCCGCCGGCTCGCTCCTCGGTGGTGTCTATGCCTACATCGACGACGAGTCGCGACTCGTCACCGTCGACGGTTCCGGCTCCCTGCTCTGGCTGGCGCACTCCAGGTCGGGCCTCGGCTGGTCGATCGACGTGGAGCGCGAGGTGCCGCTGACCCTGCCCGAGGGCGACGCGGTCACGACCGTCGGACCGGGTTACGACGCCAACATCTGGTTCGCGACCGCCCAGGGCCGCGCCGGGTACGTCACCCCCGACGGCGACGTCGTCACCGCGAGTCTCGGCACCGACGAGGAGAAGGTCGCCAACTCCATCTCCAGCGCCCCCAGCGGGGTCGCGGTGACGACCGACCACGCGACGTACCTCCTGCGCGCCGAAGGCGACGGGGTGCGGACCGTCTGGCGTCAGGCCTATGACCGCGGGGAAGCCCGCAAGCCGGGACAGCTCAGCCACGGCAGCGGGTCGACGCCGACGTTCTTCGGGGAGCGCACGGGGGCCGAGTTCGTGGTGATCACCGACAACGCCTCTCCGCGCGAGAACCTCCTCGTCTACCGGGCGCGCGACGGACGGGAGGTCTGCCGGCTGCCGATCCTCACCGAGGAGAGCAGCGGCACCGAGAACTCCCCGGTGGCCTGGGGAGACTCCGTCTACATCGCCAGCACCTACGGCTACCCCTACCCCGCGCAGGCGACCGAGGACGCGGGCGAGTCCGTGCCGTCGAAGGCCGACTTCGCCGGCGGCATGGAGCGCATCGACGTCGACGAGCGCGCCGGCACCTGCACGTCGGTCTGGCGCAACGAGGTGCCCTCGGCCGCGGTCCCCCGGCTCTCCCGCGGCGAGGACGTCCTCTACACCGTCACCCGCCGCGGCAGCGGCCTGACCTGGCGCCTGGCCCGGATCGACCCGGCCGACGGCGAGATCCTCTCCGAGACCTTCCTCGGCCTCGGGCCGCTGGCCAACACCCTGCAGATGGTCGGCACGATCCTCCCCGACGGCACCCTGCTCCAGGGCACGCTCTCCGGGCTGGTCGCCGTGCGTCGCTGAGGTGACTCTCACGCGGACATTCACACGTGGAGACCCGAGCGCGGCCTAGGCTGGTCCCGTGGCGAAGCAGCAGACGAAGTCCCGGCGTGACGAAGACCTGACCGGGCAGCTCGGCACCAGGCTGCGCCACTTCATGCATCTGGAGTCGACCAGCGCCACGCTGCTGGTCATCGCCTCGCTGCTGGCGCTGGCCTGGGCCAACTCGCCGTGGTCGCACGGCTACGAGCACCTGTGGGAGACGGTGGTCTCGGTCCGGTTCGGCGACGTCGGCCTCTCGATGAGCCTGCACCACTGGGTCAACGACGGCCTGATGGTGGTCTTCTTCTTCGTCGTCGGCCTGGAGGTACGCCGCGAACTCGCCGTCGGCGAGCTCACCGACCGTCGCCGCATGGTGGTCCCGCTGATCGCCGGCGCGGGCGGCCTGCTCCTGCCGGCGATGATCTACCTGCTGCTGAACCCCTCCGGCGAGGCCGCGCGCGGGTGGGGCATCGTGATCGGCACCGACACCGCGTTCCTGCTCGGCATGCTCGCGCTGGTCGGGCCTGCGGTCTCCACCCAGCTGCGGATCTTCCTGCTCACGCTGACCGTCATCGACGACATCGTCGCGGTCAGCGTGATCGGCGTCGCCTACACCGAGCAGCTCGAGATCGGGCCGCTGGTGGTGGCCGGGCTGGCCCTGGTCGGGATCTTCGTGCTCGACCGGGTGAAGGTGTGGCGGGCCGGGCCCTACGTACTGCTCGTCCTGATCGCCTGGGTGGCCACCCTCGGCGCCGGTCTGCATGCCTCGATCGCCGGGATGCTGGCCGGTCTGCTGGTGCCGGCGGCGGAGCCGACCCGGGCCCAGATGGAGGTCGCGACCTCGCGGTTCCGGGCGTTCCGGCAGTCGCCGCTGCCCACGCTGCAGCGGGAGACCCGCGACGAGCTGACCCGCACGATCTCGGTCAACGAACGGCTCCAGGAGACGCTGCACGTACCGACGAGCTATTTCATCGTGCCGGTCTTCGCGCTCGCCAACGCGGGCGTCGACCTGCGCGACGGCGTGCTCGGGGAGGCGCTGAGCTCGCCGGTGACCTGGGGCGTCGTGGCCGGCCTGGTCCTCGGCAAGACGCTAGGGATCGGCGGCGGCGCGCTCGTGGCCACGCGGCTACGGCTCGGGCAGCTGCCCCAGGGCGTCGGCGGCGGCCATGTTCTCGGCGGCGCGGCGCTGTCGGGGATCGGCTTCACCGTCGCACTGCTGATCACCACCCTCGCCTTCGACTCCGAGACGCTGCGGCGCGACGCGATCGTCGGCGTACTCCTCTCCGTGGTGCTCGCCTCCGCGCTGGGCTGGGTGATCTTCCAGCTCTCCGCGCGCTTCCTCGGCCAGCGCGACGCGGCGCTGCCGAAGGTGCTCTCGACTCCGGTCGACCCGGAGCGCGACCACATCTACGGGGCCGAGGACGCCGAGATCACCCTGGTCGAGTACCTCGACTACGAGTGCCCCTTCTGCGCCCGCGCCACCGGCACCGCCAACGAGGTCCGCGACTACTTCGGGCCACGGATCCGCTACGTCGTACGCCATCTGCCCCTCCCCCAGCACCCGCACGCCGAACTGGCCGCGGTCGCCGCCGAGGCCGCGGGACGGCAAGGTCGGTTCTGGGAGATGCACAAGCACCTCTTCGACCACCAGAACGAGCTCGAGCACCAGGACCTGGCCGGGTACGCCGGAGCCCTCGGGCTCGACGTCGAACAGTTCCTCCGCGACCTCGAGGACCCGGACCTGGCCGAGCACGTCCGCGAGGACATGGCCTCGGCCAACGACAGCGGCGCCCGCGGCACCCCTACGTTCTTCGTCGGTACGCACCGTCATGAGGGTCGCTACGACGCCCGCACTCTCATCGCCGCGCTCGAGCGTTCTGCTACCGGGGAGACTGCTCGGCTCGGGATCCGCTCGCGCCGCTGACGTTCTGCTCCATCTCGCTGGTCGAGCCGCGAGCGCCAGCGAGCGTGTCGAGACCAACACGGTCGCTTTCGCGTCTGGTCGGGCTTTTCAGTCCGTTGGGAACTGGTTCTTCTTGGCACTGTGGGCCGCCGACCCTTGCTTTGAGGGTGTTCTCGATCTGGGCCGGCGTCAAGGACGGGCCTTCGGCCCGCCGGCTTCGCCGGCCGCCTTCGGCGGTCCTGGACTCCGGACCAGATCGAGAAAAGATTTGGCTGGCT
>NZ_JBIWNX010000006.1:242840-424466 GCF_044767415.1 Nocardioides sp. NPDC101246 | reverse complement strand
TCGCTTTGTTCTTCGTGCTGAACCTTAGCAGGCTTTCTTTCGCTTTCGCAATTCGGCGCTTTCGCGTTTCCTTGCCAGCTCCAGAAGCTTTCTTCCGGTCCTGCCTCGCAGACTTTATCAGAGCCACTCTCGCTTTACCAACTCGGCGCTTTCGCGCTTTCCGCCGGTATTACCAGTTGTATCTCTGCTTCGTCTTACCCGACTTTAGCGGAGCCATTCTCACTTTCGCAATTCGGCGCTAACCGCGCTTTCCCGCTGAAAGTTTGAAGCCTTATCCGCCTCAGTCCTGGAGGACTTTAGTGGCTTTCGCTCTAATCACCAATTCGGGAAACCCGCGGTGTTTATCGCTTTAAACCGGGCCCACTCATGGCCGTGCTGATCTGGTTGGAACCAGATCCTGAGGTTCTTTCGCCGATTCGAAGATCAACATCTAGAACACCCTGGCTCGAGCGATGCTCGAAGAGTGGAGGTGGCCGCTCCGGGGCCGGAAGCCCGCCCGAAGACTCGCGCTTGCTTCCCGCCGCACCCTGGCGACTCGGAGAACACTACACACACCCTGACGCCGTTTCAAATCGCCAGGGCAACTTTTTTCGTGCGATGTTCTGCGCCCCACTCTAGACCCCTGACACAAGCCCCGGCACCGGCTTGCCGCACCCGGCGCCAGGGGCACGTGACCGCCGGGTCAGGCGGGCGCGAAGAGCTCGACCGGGTTGCCGGCCGGGTCCTCGATCACGGCCTGGGCGCCACCCCGGCCATCGATGCGGCTGGTGCGTACCCGAACGCCTGCTTCGCTCAGACGCCGGAGCTCCTGGTCGACATCGGGCACCTCGAGCTGGATACGGCCCCAGCCACCGGGGCTCGGAACCTTGCCGTCGTCGGCGGCCTGCCCGGCACCACCGGCACCCGGGCAGTTCAGCATCAGCCGCAGACCGCGGCCCTCGAGCATCGCGAAGCCGCCGGCTCTCGGGCCGACGTCCTCGAACCCGAGCTCGCGGTAGAAGGCGACGGCAGCAGGGATGTCGTCGACGATGTAGCGGAATCCGGGAATCATCTGTCTCTCCTCTCTGCAACACTACTGTTGCATAGTAGGCTCCCGGCATGGCTTCTCGTCAAGGGCGTACGGACCCCCGAGTGGTGCGCAGTCGGGAAAGAGTGCTCGAAGCGGCACTCGCGGAGCTTGCCGAGCGGGGATACGGCGGATTCAGCATCGACGGGGTCGCGACACGTGCCGGCGTCGCCCGGAGCACGATCTACCGACTCGGGCACGACCGGCTCAGCCTGATCGCCGCCGCGATGGAGACGCTCAACGTCCAGCCGCGCCCGGGAGCCGGCGAACAGGACCCTCGGGCAGATGTGGTCGCCATCGTCGCCCACCTAGCCACCGCCATGCAGTCGTCCCTCATGTCCGACTGTCTCCCCGCCGTGCTCGACGGTGCCGAGCGCGACCCGGGCCTGCGGGAGCTGCACCACCGCTACAGCGCGGAGCGGCGTACGCGGCTGGTCGATGCACTCACCCGGCTGCGGGAGTCCGGGCAGGATGTCGGGGACCCGGAGCGGGCGGCGGAAGCGTTGGCGGGTGCCGTGTTCTACCGGAGGCTGATGACACCGGTGCCGCTGCGTACTGACGAGGTCGAGGGGTTGGTGGCGACTGTTCTCGGGGAGCGGTGATCCGGCAGCCGGTTCAGCCGACGCCGATGTGCTGGTGGTCGAGCTCGATGAGGGCGACGGCGCGGTCGCCGAACGCGTCGACCTCGCGGGGGTAGCGCGCGCCGGTGTAGCGGCCGGCGATCTCGTCGATGATCTCCCAGCGGCTCTCGTCCTCGACCCAGCCGACGACGCGGCCGCGGAGGATGACCGGCATGAAGTCGTTCTCCTCCGGCGCCAGGGAAAGGGCGATGCGCGGGTCGGACTGGAGGTTGCGGTACTTGCGGCCGCGGTTGCCGGTGAGGAAGACGACGTGGTCGCCGTGGGTGCCGATCCAGACCGGCGAGGTGCGCGGGGCCCCGTCGGGGCCGAGAGTGGCGACGTGGGCGAGGGCGGTGCCCTCGAGGAACGGGCGTACTTCGGGGTCGATCATCGGACTTCTCCTGGCTGTTGTGGTCAGCGGATGACGCGGTAGTGGAGGTGGGTGACGCCGGGGGCCGGGACGACCTCGACGATCTCGAGCGCGATGTGCTCGGGGAGCTCGTCGAAGAAACGACGGCCGGCGCCGAGGAGCACCGGGACCTGGTGGAGGACGAGCTCGTCGACGAGGCCGGCCTTCAGGGCTTCGGTCACGACGCCGCCGCCCATGAGCCCGACGTCCTTGCCGCCGGCCTGGTCCTTGGCGACGGTGATCGCGTCCTCGATCGTGGTGGTGAAGGTCTGGCGGTCGTGGATCGCCGGGGCGGGGCGATGGGAGAGGACGACCAGCGGGGCGGTGGGATGCGGTGCTCCGCCCTCGTCCCAGCCGGAGTCGTCGTAGGTGTTGCGGCCGGCGAGGCTGACACCGTCGCGCTCGGCCAGCGCGTCGAAGACGCGGGCGCTCGGCTCGGAGAGCTTGAAGCCGTCGAAGACCTGGCTGGGAGTGTCGCCGTCGAAGTACCAGTCGAAGAGGACTCCGCCGTCCCCCAAGCCGCGGCCAGGACCTGGGCCGCGTCCGGTGATGAAGCCGTCGACGGAGACCGAGAGTGCTGCGAGGACCTTGCTCATGATCGCTCCCTGAAGTCAGAGTTTCTTGAAGAGACTCTGCGACCGTAGCACTCTGAGTTCCTTGAGGGAACCCCAAATGGTAGATTCGGGGTCATGCAACGTACGAACTTCGCCGAGATGGCCTGCTCGATCGCACGGACGCTCGACGTGATCGGGGAGCCGTGGTCGCCGCTCGTGCTGCGCGACATCTGGGTGGGGATGAACCGGTTCGACCAGATCCAGGCGGATCTCGGGATCTCGCGGAAGGTGCTCACCGAGCGGCTCGGGCACCTGGTCGAGCACGGAGTGTTGGAGAAGCAGGCGTACGACAACCGGCCTCGCTATGAGTACGTGCTGACCGAGAAGGGGCGCGAGCTGGTCGACATCCTCATGGTGATGGCCGGCTGGGGGGACAAGTGGCTCGCGGGTGAGGCCGGGCCGCCGGTGCTCTACCGGCACCATGCGTGCGGCGAGATCGGGCGGGTCGACCTGCGCTGCTCGCACTGCGGCGAGCCGATGCACGCCGACGACGTCGAGGTGCTGCCCGGTCCGGGGGCTGCGACGCAGGCTGCGGCCGAGGCCTGAGGTCAGCTGCCGGCGGCGCCGAGCTCCTTCAGTGCGGCGCCGTCGATGCGGTGGACCTCCCACTCGTTCTGCGGCACCGAGCCGAGGGAGCGGTAGAAGGCGATCGACGGCTCGTTCCAGGTCAGCACCCACCACTCGAGGCGGCGCCAGTCGTTCTCGACGCAGATCTCGGCAAGACGTACGAGGAGGGCCTTGCCGGCGCCGGCACCGCGGTGCTCCGGGTCGACGAAGAGGTCCTCGAGCCAGATGCCGTTGCGGCCGGTCCAGGTGGAGAAGGTGACGTACCAGACCGCCATGCCGATGACGGTGCCGTCCTTCTCGGCGATGAGGCAGCGCGTGGTCGGGGTGCCGGACTCGGGGAAGAGCGCGGTGGCGAAGTCGGCCTCCGTCGCCTCGACCGCGTCGGGCTCCTTCTCGTAGACGGCCAGGGCGTGGACGAGGCGGAGGATCTCGGGTACGTCGGCGGGAGCTGCATCGCGGATGGTGACGGTCACGGTGCCGATCCTAAGGCCGGTCCTCAGGCTACTGACGAGTTGGAGAACAAGCGTTCTAGCGAGACGCGAACGCAATCACAGCGCAACAAAGGCTTCCTACGTTTCGGGGCGTCCCCAACAGATTGGAACCCCACATGACCCAGTCACGTCGGAACTTCCTGCGCAACGTCGGCCTCGCCGGCGGCGCGGGAGTCATGTTGCACAGCATGGGTGCTCTCGGGCTCACCTCGGCTCACGCCGCGGAGACCCCCGACTTCACTCCTCCCAAGCCCTCCGATCTCGCCCGGGCCGGCAGCAAGTCGGTCGTGATCCTCGGCGGCGGCGTCGCCGGGCTCACCGCTGCGTACGAGCTGCTCAAGGGTGGCTACAAGGTCACCGTGCTCGAGGGACGCGAGCGGCCGGGTGGCCGCAACTTCACCGTGCGCGGCGGGACCCGGGTGACTGATCTGAACGGGGTCACCCAGGTCGCCGGGTTCTCGAAGGGGCAGTACATGAACGCCGGCCCCGGCCGGCTGCCGCAGAGCCACATCACGCTGGACTACTGCAAGGAGCTGGGCGTCCCGATCGAGGCGTTCACCAACCAGAACGCCAACGCGCTGCTCTACTACCCCGGCGACCACGGCATCGGGGCGGTGCAGATGCGTCAGGCGAAGGCGGACACGTACGGCTACGTCTCCGAGCTGCTCGCGAAGGCGACGGACAAGGGGGCACTGGACGAGGAGCTGACCGCCGCCGACAAGGAGGCGCTGATCGCGTTCCTGCGGAACTTCGGCGACCTCGGCTCCCAGGCGGAGGGGTACGCCTACACCGGCTCCAGCCGCGCGGGCTACACGGTCGAGCCGGGGGCCGGTCAGGAGTCCGGCACCGAGGTGGCGCCGCACGCGATGAGTGCGGTCCTGGCCTCCGGCCTGGGGCAGTACTTCTCCTTCGAGTTCGGCTACGACCAGGCGATGATGATGTATCAGCCGGTGGGTGGCATGGACGCGATCCCGTACGCCTTCGCCAAGGCCGTCGGGGCGCGGAACATCCGCTACGGGGCCGAGGTCGTGGAGTGGAACAACACCTCGACCGGCGTCTCGGTGGCCTACAAGGCTCGTGGGAGGACCGAGACCATCAAGGCCGACTTCGCGATCAACTGCATGCCGCCGCACGTCGCCGCCAAGGTCCCGCACAACCTCGGCGCGGACATCACCGCGAGCCTGAAGTCCTTCGGGCCCTCGAACGCGGGCAAGATCGGGATCGAGTACGACCGGCGCTGGTGGGAGGAGGACTTCCGGATCTACGGCGGGATCACCAACACCCGCCTCGACCTGCGCAACATGTGGCACCCGTCGTACGGGTTCAACGGGGACAGGGGCACGATGATCGGCTACTACAACACCGGTAGCGCGGCCGACACCTACGGTGTGCTCACCCCCGCCCAGCGGCTCTCGCGCGCCGTGGACATGGGCAAGCAGATCTTCGGGGACGTCTACGGCGAGGGCATCACCGCCTCCTACAGCCAGGACTGGAAGACGCAGAAGTTCTCCGAGGGAGCCTGGGCCTACTCGACGACCGCCGACACCGATCCGCTCTACACCCGGCTGCTGGACGCCACCGGCAACACGTACTTCGCCGGCGATCACCTCAGTCACTCGGTGGCCTGGCAGCACGGCGCGATCACGGCTGCCCGGGCGGCCGTCGAGAAGCTGCACGCGCGGGTGACGGCATGATGTCGCCGCGTACGAAGGTGGTGGCCGTGGTCGGTTTGACCGCGGCTCTGGTCGCTCCGACCGCGGCGGTCGCCGGAGGCAAGTGGTCGCCCGTTTCTGATGTGCACCGCCCGCCGCGTGGCGGGGAGACGATCTCGGTGCTGCCCGCGGGACAGGACAACCCGTCGATCGCGAACGGCGTCGCGATCGGGCCGGACGCCGCGATCTACAAGACCAGCGGGCTCGGTCCGTCCCGGCTCAACACCGGGGCGAGCGGGGAGTCGGCCTACATCGACACCGCGGTCTTCCCGGGCGGTGAGCTGCCGCCGGGCGTGACCATCACCGAGGCCCAGGGGATCAACGTGCTGCGCCGGATCGGGGAGAACCTCCAGGCGGCCGGGCTCTCCTACGACGACGTGATCACGATGCGCGTCTTCCTGCAGAACCCCGCGGGCGAGGCGAAGATGGACTTCGCGGGCTGGAACCGGGCCTACCGACAGTTCTTCGCGAACACGTCGGTCTCGACCGGCGAGGTCGTCCCGGTGCCGCTCGGAACCGCTGCGCCTGCGGCTCCGATGGTCACCAACCCGGCTCGGCCGTCGCGGTTCGCGCTCGAGATCGAGAACCTGCCCGTGGACGGCTGGCTGGTCGAGGTGGAGGTCGACGCGGCCTATCCGGTGAAGCGGAGGTAGGCCTCTCCAACTACGAGACCGCCCTCCCCGAGCAGTGCTCGGGGAGGGCGGTTCTCGTGCAGCTCAGACGATTGTCAGAGCTTGGAAAGCTTGGGGAAGGGACTGGCGATACGCACCAGTCGGGGACCGAAGTCGACAGTGACTGCGGCCGTTTCTTTGTTGACGACCCGACCCAGGCCGAAGGAGTCGTGGGAAACCAGGTCCCCAGACTCGAACTGCTCAATGACCGGCTCGGGATCTGCCTTGAAAGGACTCGCGGCGAAGTGTCGCCGCCGGGGGGTTGAGGTAGTCATCCCTTCGAGTATGTGGCCTACCACACGTAGAAGGGAAGGAACAGATCGGGCACAAAGACCCATCAGGACGGTTCCTTCAAGCGGACGCGTAGTCGGCTTTCTGGTAGCTGGCACTGCGTCGATAGCGCGCCGAGATGCTGGGCCAGTTGGTGGTGATGCGGCCGTTCTTCTCCCGGTACCAGGAGCTGCACTTGCTCCAGACGCTGTCGGCGAGCTGGTCCTGGATCCGGGCGTCGTAGGCCTCCTCGACCTCCGCGCGGATCTCGAGGGCGTGGCCGGCCTCGACGATGTGGTCGGCGTAGCGACCCAGATAGCGGGCCTGGGTCTCCAGGAAGTAGATGATCGATCCGCCGCCGGTGTTGGTGTTGGGGCCGTACATGATCAGCAGGTTGGGGAAACCGGGGACGGTCATGCCGTGGTAGGCGTGGGCGCCGTCCTTCCAGTGGGTGTGCAGGTCGCGGCCCTGGGTGCCGGCGATCGTCATCGGGGCGAGGAAGTCGGTGGCCTTGAAGCCGGTGCCCCAGATGATGACGTCGACCTCGTGGTGCTGCCCGTCGGCGGTCGTCACGCCGGTCGAGGTGATCTCGGTGATGTCGTCGGTGATCAGGTCCACGTTGGGCTGGGCGAGGGCCGGCAGGTAGTCGTCGGCGAAGAGGACGCGCTTGCAGCCGAACGGGTAGTCGGGCCACACCTTCTCGAAGAGCCCCGGCTTCGCCGCGGTCTGGGCTTTCATGTGCCGTTTGGACCAGGTGCGCATCACCGCGGCGAGCGGCTTGATGTGGAAGGTCGTGGTCAGCCACTCGGCCTGGGTCCAGATCTTCGCGCGGTTGAGGAGCTGCGGGATCGGGTGGGCGGGGTCGGTGCGCTCGAAGTCCTTGCGCGGAACGATGTAGGGCGCCGAGCGCTGGAAGAGGAGCACCTTCGCCGCGTCCTTCCGGACCTCGGGCACGAACTGGATCGCGCTCGCCCCGGTGCCGATCACCGCGACCCGCTTGCCGGCGAGGCTCAGGTCGTGGTTCCACTCGGCGGAGTGGAACACGTCGCCCCGGAAGGTGTCGGCGCCGGGGATGTTCGGGATCGAGGGCCGGGAGAGCTGGCCGACGGCGGGTACGAACAGGTCGACCGTCTCGGTCTCCCCCGTGCTGAGCTCGAGCTGCCAGGTCTTCGCCTCGTCGTCCCAGCGAGCCGCGGTCACCTCGGTGTGGAAGCGGATGTGGCGGCGTACGTCGTACTTGTCGACGACCTGGTGGATGTAGTCGAGGATCGCGGGCTGGCGGGAGAACTTGTGGGGCCAGTGCGGGTTGGGCTCGAAGGAGTAGGAGTAGAGACTGGACGGTACGTCGCAGGCGGCGCCCGGGTAGGTGTTCTCCCGCCACACGCCGCCGACGTCACCGGCCTTCTCGAACACGACGATGTCGTCGTGACCCCGCTTCTTGAGCTCGATCGTGGCGGCCAGGCCGCCGAAGCCGGTGCCGATGACTGCGATGCGCAAGGGATCCTCCGAGGGCCGGGAGCAACAGTGTGACCTGGACCATACCGGGAGAATGTGAATCAGTCGTCACGTAGGGAGGACACGATGGCCTCACCGAGGGCCGCGATCGCGTCACCCAGCTGCTCCATCTGGCTGGCGACGGTGCGGGACGCCTCGGCATTGGCGGCGATGAAGGCGCCGTCGAAGCCGGCCACGCCGAAGTAGTCGAGCCGGTCGGCGACCTGGGCGGCGATGTCTTCGCCCTCGTCGGCGAAGGCCGTACGGATCATCTGATTCATCCGCACCCGGCCGTCGGCACGCACTCGGCCGAGGATCTCGGCGACCTCGGTCTCGTCGGCTTCCTCGCTCAGCAGCAGGAGGATGTGCAACCGCAGGAAGTCGGCGCGCTCGGCGAAGACCTCGGCGGTGCGCTCGAGGAACCAGCGCAGCCGATCGCGGTGCGTGCCACCTGCGGGCGGGTCGGCCTGGGACGTACGCATCGCCTCGAAGAAGTCGTCGAGCCCACGCGCCATCACCGCCGAGAGCAGGCCGCCCTTGGAGTGGAAGTGGTGGTAGATCGCCGACTTCGGCAGCCCCGACTCCGCCGAGACCACCGAGATGGAGGTCCCGGCGTACCCGCGCGCCGCCATCACCCGCGCGGCGGCGTCGAGGATCTCCTCCTGCGACCGCCGGCCGCGCTTGTTGGTCCGCACCGTCTCCGTCTCCACCCGGCGAGCATAGAAGGTTCCGCGCCGGGCCCTCCTCCGCCGTGGGCTTGACGATCCTCCAACCGATATGTGACCGTAGCCACACAAGATTGGAACGATCGGTTCAATACTTGGATTGGAGGACCGAATCACATGAGCCAGCACAACCACAGCGACGTCGACGCGGAGGTCGCGATCGTCGGTTACGGCCCCACCGGCCTGATGGGCGCACTGACCCTCGCCTCGAAGGGGACGAGCGTGGTCGCGTTCGAGCGCGAGGAGGACATCTACGCCCGTGCCCGCGCGGTCACCGTCAACGACTGGACGATGCGGATCTTCCAGGAGCTCGGCATCGACGAGCGGATCGGATCCGTGATCGAACCGCAGCGTGCGCTTCGCTGGGTGACGTACGACGGCCACGAGGTCATGCGGGTGGAGCACCCGCCCTCGACCCTGGGGACCCTGGGCCGCAAGCCGCGCTTCTACAACATCTACCAGCCGAGCATGGAGGCCGAGCTGCGTGCCTGCGGTGAGGCGTACGACGGTCTCGAGGTGCGCTACGGCACCGAGGTCGTGGGCATCGAGCAGGACGAGAGCGGCGTCACCGTCACCGCGCGTGACCTGGCCACCGGCGAGGAGACCACCACCCGCGCGCGGTACGTGATCGCGGCGGACGGCGGGTCGTCCCCGGTTCGCAAGATGCTCGGCGTCCCGATGCACGGCGAGACCGTGGACACGCTGTGGATCGTCATCGACTGCCGGGTCAAGCGCTGGTGGCCCGACCGCGACTTCCTCACCTTCTGGACCGACAAGGACCGCCCGGTCGTCGACATCGCGCTCTCCGCCGGCAACCACCGCTGGGAGATCCCGCTCAAGCCGGACGAGACCGAGGCCGACTTCGCCACCAGCGCCGAGGTCTGGCCGCTGCTCAAGGCGCTCGGCGTCACCGAGGAGGACGTCGAGATCCACCAGCACGCCTTCTACCGCCACCACGTACGCATGGCCGAGACGTTCCGTTCCGGCCGGGTCTTCCTCGCCGGCGACGCCGCCCACCTGATGCCGCCGTGGGCCGGCGCGGGCATGCAGACCGGGATGCGTGACGCGCACAACCTGGGCTGGAAGCTGGCCGGCGTCGTGGCCGGCGACCTCGAGGAGGCCTGGCTGGAGACGTACGAGGCCGAGCGCCGTCCCTCCGCCGAGCTCTACACCCAGCTCGCCGTCGGGCTGGGCCGGGTGATCAAGCAGGAGGCGACGCCCGAGGAGCTCGAGGCGATGAACCGGGTCCCGGAGGGTCTGGTGACCCCGTGGGAGCCGCCGCTCAATGCCCCGCCGACGCTCACCGCCGGCTGGATCGCCGGCGAGGTCGGGGATGCCTCGATCGTGGGTCGGTACGTCCCCCAGCCCCTGATGTGCGACGCGCTGGGTCACATGGAACGGCTCGACCAGCTGTTGCCGAAGGGCTTCGTCCTGCTCGGCGCCGACATCGACCCGGCGAGCACACTCACCCCGGAGCAGAAGGCCGGCTGGGACGCCCTCGACGCCTCCTACGTCGCGGTCCGCGCCAAGACCCGGCACACCGAGGGCGCCGGCGACCTGGTCGATCTCGAAGATGCGCTGCTGCCGTGGTTCGAGCGGTACGGCGCCCGCGTGATCGCGGTGCGCCCCGACAAGTTCGTCGCCGCCGCCGACACCTCCGACCTCACCGTCCCCGCGGTCTGATCCGTCCCACCGACCCGGCCCTGCGGCGGATATCCCCCGTCCGCCACAGGGCCGATCCCACCACGAGAAGGAAGAGAAAATGACTGGAGTCAAGGAGCTCGCCTACGTCGTCTACGAGGTCTCCGACCTGGCCGACTGGGAGCACTTCGGTGTCACTCTGCTCGGCATGCAGCTGGGCGACAAGCTGGACAACGGCTTCACGCTGCGTACCGACGAGAAGTGCCATCGCTGGGTCATCACCGAAGGCCCCGCCGACGACCTGGTGCGCAGCGGCTACGAGGTTGAGTCCAGCGCCGCGCTGGAGGCGCTGGTCGCCACGCTGCGCGACGCCGGTGTCGAGGTCACCGAGGGTGACAGCGAGCTGGCCGCCGCGCGCAGGGTGGACCGGATCTTCGTCTGCGCCGATCCGATGGGCAACGAGATCGAGCTGGTCACCGGCCATGCCGACGCCGAGATCCCGTTCCACAGCGACGCGCTGCTCGGCGGGTTCGTCACCGGCCAGGGTGGCGCCGGCCACCAGGTGCTGCTGTCCAAGGGTGTCAGCCGGGAGACGTACCTGGCCTTCTACCAGGATCTGCTCGGCTTCAGGATCTCCGACATCATCGTCGAGGAGCTGGCGCCCGGGATCGTCGCCGACCTGATCTTCCTGCATTGCAACCCGCGCCACCACACGGTCGCCTTCGGGGACATGCCGCACCCGAAGAGGACCCACCACTTCATGGTCGAGGTGACCGACATCCGCGATGTCGGGACGGCCTGGGACCGCTGCCTCGCGCACGGCCAGCCCTTCGAGATGACACTCGGCATGCACCCGAACGACAACATGTTCAGCTTCTACGTGAAGACGCCCTCGGGCTTCGCCGTCGAGTACGGCTGGGGTGGGCTGCTCATCGACGACGACACCTGGGAGGTCAAGACGCTCGACCGACTGAACAACTGGGGCCACCACCCGATGGCGGCCGAGGTGGGCTGGCTGCAGGCCGCGATCGCGAAGGAGAGCAACTGAGATGGCGCTGACCGAGACCGACGTCGCCCGCGACGTCACCACCACCGACTTCACCATCCACTACAACGAGGCCGGCCCGGCCGACGGTCCCGCCGTCGTCCTCGTCCACGGCGGCGGCCCAGGCGCTACCGGGTGGAGCAACTACTCACCGAACATCGAGACCATCGCCGCGGCCGGCTTCCGGGTCATCGCCCCGGACCTTCCCGGCTGGGGCGACTCGTCCGAGGTCGACTTCCTCGACTACGAGCCGCTGGACGCGCTGTGCCAACTGCTCGACGCACTCGGCATCGAGAAGGCCGCGTTCGTCGGCAACTCGATGGGTGGCCACACCTCGATCCGGATGGCGATCGAGCGCCCGGAGCGGGTCTCCCATCTGATGACGATGGGTGCGCCGCTCCAGCTCAAGCCGTTCCTGTTCGGTGCGACCGGCCCGTCCGAGGGCATCAAGATCATGTACGCCGGCTACACCGACTACACGCCCGAGGCGATGAAGCGCCTGGTCGAGATCATGGTCTTCGACACCGCGCGGTTCGCGACCCCGGAGCTGTGCGAGCAGCGTTCGGTGGCCGCGTCCAAGCGGCCCGAGCACCTCGCCAACGTGGCCAAAGCAGGAATCCGCGGGCCGATCCCGATCTGGGCCGACCTCGACCGGCTCGCCGAGATCACCGCTCCGTCGTTGCTGATCCATGGCCGCGACGACCGCGTCGTCACCTTCGAGGGCACGCTCTTCGCCGCAGCCCGCATCCCCGACAGCCGCGCGCACATCATCAACCGGTGTGGCCACTGGGCCCAGCTCGAGCACGCCGACGAGTTCAACCGGCTGGTGATCGACTTCGTCGCCAACAACTGACGCCCTCCGAAGGTAAGAAGTGAGACGCCGGCTCGTCACTTTGCTTAGGGTCGGCTAACCTAATCCCATGATCGTCTGCCAGTGCCGAGTCGTCACGGACCGTGACGTCGACGTCGCGCTGGCCGACGGCGCCCGCACGGTCAGTGCGATCTGCCGCTCGACGGGCGCCGCCCAGGACTGCGGCTCGTGCATCTTCTCGGTGAAGAAGATCGTCACCCGGCACCTCGAGCACGAGTGCTCGCAGCTGGCTGCCGACGGCGCCGCGAGCTGACGCAACCGGTCACAAACTGAGTCTGTCCTCACTCCCGGGGTGCCGTGCGAGTATCGGGACAGATCCCGTTACCGGAGGTGCGTCATGCAGCCAGTCGATCCACGCGTCGTCGAGCTCCTCAACGAGGCGCTCACGTTCGAGCTCACGGTCACCAACACGTACTTTCTTCATGCTCGAATGCTCGACAACTGGGGCCTGCCCAAGCTCGGCAAGGTCTTCTACGACCTCTCCATCGACGAGATGCGCGACGCCGACGACCTGATCAACCGGATCCTGATGTTCGACGGCCACCCCAACGTGCAGCGGCTCAACGCCATCGAGGTGGGTGAGACCGCCGAGGAGATGCTCTCCCTCGCCCTGGCGAGCGAGCGCGCCGCGGTCGCCCAGTTCAACGCCGGCGGCGCCGAGTGTCACCGGCTCGGCGACCACGGCACCGCTGCCGTCTTCGAGGAGATGGTCCGCGACGAGGAGAAGCACGCCGACTGGTTCGAGTCCCAGCTCGACGCGATCGATCGGGTCGGCCTCCAGGCGTACCTGGCTCAGCACGTCGGTGCGGGTGAAGGACCCGGCTGAGCCGGGCCCTTCCGTGCTCCTCCTCAGGCAGGCATCGCGTCGTCGATGCAGAGGATGTTGTCCTCGCTGTCCTTGAACCAGGCGGCGTGCCCGGCCGGGCCCATCCCGGCGACGTCGCCGTCCCAGGTCATCCCGGGCATGTCGTAGTGCTCGAAGGTGATGCCCTTGGCTCCCAGGTCGTCGACCTCCTTGCGGACGTCGGCCACGTGGAACTGGGCGATCGTGTGCCCGGCCTTGCCTGCCTGCTCGGTCTCGTAGAGGTGGAACGACGTCCCGCCGGCGGTCGTGTAGACGAGCCAGCCCTCGCTCTCCTCGCTCGGCTCGAGCCCGAGCTTGTCGGCGTAGAAACGGCGTGCCCGCCCGAGGTCGGCAGCCGGGATGTTCGCCCGCACGCTGCTGTCGGTCAGCATCTCGGCCTCCTCAGGCGCTCTCGAACCACGGGTGGTGGAGGTCGTAGTAGGTCGCACCCTTCATCGCGTACTCGAGCTCGCTGCGTACGTCCTCCGGGGGCTCGACTTGCTCACCCTTGCGCGCCTCGGCCTCGCTGGTGAACGCGATGGTCTCGACGAAGCTGCCGTCCGCCTCGATCGCGAGGGTGGCGCCGAGGATGTCGGGGCGGGCCTCGTGCAGCATCGTGGTGTCGGCCATCATCGCCTTGAGCCGGCTCGGGTCGTCGACGCGGCCACGGATGATCTGCACGAACCCCGCGTCGTCGGAGCCGCCGTCCATCATCAGTGAGACGTCGTCGCAGTCGTGGAACTCCATCGGGCCGTCCATGACCTCGGCCATCTTCGCGGCCCACTCCCCCTGCTCGGAGCGGTCGGAGTTGGCCATCGCCAGCTCCCGCGACTCGAAGCGGACCACGCCGACGAGCTGGTTGTCGTCGGTGAATCCGTACGTGCCGCCCAGCCACCCGGTCGCACCCGGCGCGAGGTCACGCCGCCACTCGTCGAGCAACTGGTGGGCCTCGTCCTGCCGGGTGCAGGGACCCTGGATCATCTGGATGAACATGTGCTGCCTCCTCGGTCGTCGGTGTGCCAACGGACCGGTCGAGGCAGGTCCTGGGCCCCGGCCGGGCCCTCTCGCAACGTACGTCCGACCGGGTGCCTCGCACATACCCCAAACAGGCGGTTTTGAAACGACGCCGTCAGTCGACGTCGACCCAGTCCAGGGTGCGGTCGACGGCCTTCCGCCAGCCGGCGTACCCGGTCTCGCGCTGCTCCTCGTTCCAGGCCGGCTTCCAGCGCTTGGACTCGTTCCAGTTCCGGCGGAGCTCGTCGGTGTCCTTCCAGAAGCCGACGGCGAGCCCGGCCGCGTAGGCGGCTCCGAGCGCGGTGGTCTCGGCGACGACCGGGCGGCTGACCTCGACACCGAGGACGTCGGCCTGGATCTGCATGCACAGCTCGTTGGCGGTGATCCCGCCGTCGACCTTGAGGACCTCGAGGCGTACGCCGGAGTCCTTCTCCATCGCCTCGGCGACGTCACGGCTCTGGTAGCAGATCGCCTCCAGGGCCGCGCGGGCGATGTGGCTGCTGGTGTTGAACCGGGACAGGCCGACGATCACGCCGCGGGCGTCCGAGCGCCAGTAGGGGGCGAAGAGGCCGGAGAAGGCCGGGACGAAGTAGACCCCGCCGTTGTCCTCGACCTCCTTGGCCAGGGTCTCGACCTGCCCGGCGTTGCTGATCACCCTCAGCTGGTCACGCAGCCACTGCACCGCGGAGCCGGTGACGGCGATCGAGCCCTCCAGCGCGTACACCGGTGGCTGGTCGCCGAACTGGTAGCAGACCGTGGTGAGGAGGCCGTTCTGGGAGCGTACGAGTTCCTGGCCGGTGTTGAGAAGCAGGAAGTTGCCGGTGCCGTAGGTGTTCTTGGCCTCGCCCGCGTCCAGGCAGACCTGGCCGACCATGGCGGCCTGCTGGTCGCCGAGGATGCCGGTGATCGGGACCTCGCCGCCGAGCGGGCCGTTCGTCAGCGTAGTGCCGTAGGCCTGGGGCTCGGAGGAGGGCCGGATCTCGGGGAGCATCTGGCGCGGGATGTCGAAGAAACCGAGGAGCTCCTCGTCCCAGTCGAGGGTCTCGAGGTTCATCAGCATGGTGCGGCTGGCGTTGGTGACGTCGGTGACGTGTACGCCCCCGGTGGGCCCACCGGTCAGGTTCCAGACGATCCAGCTGTCGGTGGTGCCGAAGATGGCGTCGCCGCTCTCCGCGGCCTCGCGGACACCGTCGACGTTCTCCAGGATCCACTGGATCTTGCCTCCGGAGAAGTAGGTCGCAGGTGGGAGCCCGGCCTTGCGGCGGATGATGTCGCCGCGCTCGTCCTTGTCGAGGGTGGAGGCGATCCGGTCGGTGCGGGTGTCCTGCCAGACGATCGCGTTGTAGTAGGGCCGTCCGGTCCTCTTGTTCCACACCACGGTGGTCTCGCGCTGGTTGGTGACGCCGAGCGCGGCGATGTCCGCGTCCGTCAGGCCCTTGCTGCCGAGCGCGATCTGGATCACCGCCCTGGTGCGCTCCCAGATCTCCACCGGATTGTGCTCGACCCAGCCGGCCTGCGGCAGGATCTGCTGGTGCTCCAGCTGGTGGCGCGCCACCTCCTTGCCGCCGTGGTCGAAGATCATGCAGCGGGTGCTCGTGGTGCCTTGGTCGATGGCTGCGACGTAGTCGGGCATGCCGTCGGGTCCTCTCTGCGTCGGGAGATCTTCCTATCCTTTCACCCTCCTGCTCCGCGGCCCTGACAACGCGAGTTCGACACCGCCGAGGCGCAGGTCGCGTTCCGGGGCCGGTGGCGTCACCCGGGTGAACAGGCGAACCGTCGCGTACGCAGCGGCGAGCCAGCCCACCAGCAGCCCGAGCGTCGCGAGTCCGGCGCCGACCTCGAAGAGCGCCAGGCCGGTCGCGGAGGCGAGGGCGCTGCTGCCGGTGGCGACGGTCCCGATCGGGAAGGTGAACGACCACCAGGTGGGTGCGATCGGCAGTCCGTCGCGGACCTGACGAGCCGTCAGGGAGACGGCGAGGGCGATCCACAGCACCGTGAAGCCCCACACCGGTACGCCGTAGCAGATCGCGAGCATGCTGAGCGCGTGCCCGTAGCCGTGCACCACGGTGGGCGCGAGCTCACCGAGGTGGTGGACGGCCGTGGTCGACTGCCCCAGGAAGCCCAGCACGATCCAGACGGTCGGCAGTGCGGCCGGGGCGAGCGCGCCGTGGCGGACCAGCCGCTGCCAGAGCTGGTTGAGCACGAGCAGCCCGGCGATCACGGTCAGCCCGAAGAAGGCGTAGCAGACGATCAGCAGGGTCTCGCGGGGCTGGCCGGCCGGAAGGTGCGGCACCAGGGCGGCCCCGGTCGTCGCCGAGACCATCGGCGGTACGACCGGCATCAGCCAGCCACCGGTGGCGCCGTCGTCGGCCACCTCGTGACGGGTGATGGCCCGGTACGGCACCGCGACCGCGGTCCACAGGCCGAGGACGGTGCCCGCGACCCAGAGCACCGCGTTCAGCCCGACGGCCAGCGGAGCACCGAGGACGATCTGGCCGACGCCGACCGCGCCGGCACCGACCGTCATCAGCGCCATGGCCGGGGCTCCGTAGAAGTGGGACATCACCGGGTCGTCGTATTGGCGCCGCAGCAGCGAGCGCTCCGCGCGGATGCCGAGCAGCATCGCTGTCGTCGTGGCCACCAGGAGAAGACAGGCGGCCACCCAGAACGCCAACGCGACCGGGACCGCCCCCGGCACCCGGAAGGGAAGACCGGGGAGGACGACGGCGACGATGCCGGTGCCCATGGTGGCGGCGTACCAGTTCGGACCATACGGAAGCCTCATGCCTCCATGCTCGGCGGCGCCGCGAGGCACCGGTAGCGGCCACTTCGCTGTGGACCCACAGGGATATCCTGTGACCATGCTGCCCGACATCCCGTCCCTCCGCCTGCTCGTCGACGTCGCCCGGCTGGGCAGCATCGGCGCCGCCGGGCGCGCGGCGGGCATCTCGCAGCAGTCCGCCTCGGAGCGGCTGCGCGCGATGGAGACCCAGGTCGGGCTCGTGCTGGTGCAGCGGGCTCATCGCGGGTCGGAAGTCACCCAGGCAGGCAGGCTGCTCGTCGAATGGAGCGCTGACCTGCTCGAACGCGCCGACGAGATCGAGACCGCGCTGGAGACGCTGCGCCGTGGCCGCTCCGACGAGCTACACGTGCATGCCTCGATGACAACCGCCGAATACCTGCTCCCCCGCTGGCTCGTACGTCTGCGGCAGCAGCGTCGGGTCGCGGTCAGCCTCCGCGCAGCCAACTCCGAGGACGTCGTCGCCGCCGTACGTCACGGTGAGGCCGACCTGGGCTTCGTCGAGGGTCCGGTCGACACCACCGGGCTCGCCACCGCGGGTGTCGGAACCGACGAGCTCGTGCTGGTCGCGGCACCAGATGACCGGTGGGCCCGCCGGCGCGCCGGGATCACCACGCGCGAGCTCTCGACCCGTCCGCTGACGTGCCGCGAGCGCGGCTCCGGGACGCGTGCGGTCGTGGAGTCCGCGCTGGCCCTGGCCGGCGAGCACCTGGCCGATCCCGAGGTCGAGTTCGCGACGAACACCGCGATCCTCGCCTCCGTCCGGGCCGGCGGGTCGCCGGCGTTCGTGTCCAGACGAGCGACCCAGGCCGACATCGACCTGGGCACACTCGTCATCGTTCCGGTGGCCGAGCTGGACCTGTCCCGGGAGTTCCGCGCGGTCTGGGTCGGCGGGGCGCGGCCCCCCGCCGGTCCCGTCCGCGACCTCCTCGGGATCGCCGGCGTCTAGGCGGATCCGTGCGAGGCCAGCTCCTCGATCAGGATCGGCACGCCGACGTTGCACGCGTGGATGCCGACCACAGTGGCGAGCTTGAGCACCTCGAGGATCTCCTCGCCGGTGACACCCAGGTCCAGCGCGGCCCGGATGTGACGGCGTACGCCGGGGGCGTACAGGTGCGTGCATGCGGCGTCGACCGCGATACAGAGAAGCTCGACGACCTGTGGGGAGAGGACGCCGTTGTGCCAGGACCGGGTGGCCAGGGACAGGTAGTCCTCGGTCCACTCCGGGTCGAGCTCGGCGAGCCCGTCCCACAGGCCGTTCCACTGCCCGGCCGCGCGCATCCCCGAGACCACGCCCTCAGGCGACGCTTCGGGAAGAGCGTCGGGGCCGGTCACGACCGCACCAGCTCGCTCCCGCCCACCGTCGCGGAGCGATGGAGCAGGTCCTCGACGAGGTCGTCGACCTCGGGCCACGGGCCGTAGCCCGAGGCGGGGTTGAGGTGACCGACCTCGCCCAGGTCGACGAGGCGCGAGCCCCATGTCTCGGCCATCCCGGCGACCCGCCGGAAGCGGGCCAGCGGGTCGTTCCTGCTCGCGGCGACCGTGGTCGGGAAGGGCAGCCGACGTCTCGGCACCGGGGCCCAGCCGTGGGCGCGGAGCTCGGGCAGCGTGGGATATCCGTCGGCCAGCGGCACCTCGAAGTCGGGTGGTGCCGCCAGCAGCGCGGCCCGGACGGGCCGCGTCGCAGTCTGCGCCCAGTGCACCGCGATCAGGCAGCCGGCGCTGTGGGCCACGAGGACCACTGGTTCGTCGGTCTCGTGGAGCGCCTCGTCGAGGGCGGCCACCCGCGCGGCGAGACTCAGCTCGTCACGCTCGAGGGGCGGCACGATGCGTACCTTGTCGAGCCGGTCCGCGTACAACGTCTGCCAGTGGTCGGCGACGTGGTCGCGGAGCCCGGGGACGATCACGATCCTCGGGGAGTCTGCGGAGGTCATGGGTTGCTCCTCACGGTTCTGAGATGGGTCAGGGGGTGGTCGCGGTGGTCACGGCCTGCAGCCGTCGTACGCCTGAGGGGTGCAGGCGACGGCCGAGCAGGAGCACCGCGATGGCGGGCAGGTAGGCGACCGGAGCGAACTGGAGGGCGGAGAGCAGACCGAGCCGGTCCGCCAGGACCCCCACCACGAACGGGCCGAGGGCCAGGCCGAGCAGGTTGTTGGAGAGGGTCAGGGTGCCCATCGCGGTGGCACGCACGGAGGCGTGGGTGAGGCTCGCGACCATGGCCGCGGTCGGGCCGGAGGAGCCGGCCGCGAAGAAGGCGCCCACGCCGACAAGCACCGACGACGCCGGCCCGGCCTCGAGATGGAAGCCGATCGGGAGACAGACCAGTGAGACCGTGCAGAACGCGACCGCGGCGAGCCACTTGTGGGTGACGTCGCGGCGGCCCACCCGGTCGGTGATCATCCCGCAGACGACCATGCCGCTGCCGATCAGCAGGACGAAGATCGCCGCGGCCGCGGCCGCCCGATCGGTAGCCATGCCGTGGTAGCGGTTGAAGAAACTGGGCATCCAGGCGAGCATCACCGCGGCGGTGAACATCTGCAGGCCACCACCGACGTACGCACACAGCACCGCGGGATTGGTGTAGAGGCTCGACAGCGGTGCCCGTAGGCCGGGCTCAGCCTTGTCGCCGTCCTTCTCAGCGCTGTGCGCGGCCAGCCTCCGCTCGGTGACCACCAGCCGGAAGACCGCGACCAGCAGCAGACCGAAGACGCCCATGGCGACGAAGGACCATCGCCAGCCGACCTGGACGGCGATGACGCCGCCCAGGACGACCCCGACGACGGAGCCGAACGAGCCGCCGGCCATGAAGGCACCGCTCAGGGTCGCATGCAGCCGCGGCGCGAAGACGCTGAGGACCAGCGCGATGCCGACGCTGCCGTAGGCGGCCTCGCCCACGCCGACCAGGAAACGCGCACCGAGCATCTGCTCATAGTTGGCGGCCAGCGCGCAGAGCAGCGTGGCCACGCTCCACAGCACCGCCATGATGACCAGGCTCCGAACCCGTCCCCAGCGGTCGGCGACGATGGACAGCGGCAGCGTGAGCAGCCCGACCATGAGCGCGACGACGCTGCTCAGCGACGCCAGGTGGGAGTCGGAGAGCGCCCACTCGGTCTTGAGCACGGGGAACACCGCGCTCAAGACCTGGCGGGACATGTAGTCCGAGAGCAGCAGCCCGAAGGCGAGGGCGAACACGATCCAGGGGTAGGCGCTTCTCCGAGGCCGGCCAGCGACCGGCACCGGGGCGCTGACAGCGTTCTGCGTCGTCATGACATTGCCTACGCGTGCTGGGTGAAGCCGACCTGGCCGGGGCGGCGGTTCGGTGCGTAGCCCAGCTTGGCCAGGGTCTCGTCGGCATCAGCGTACGTCTGTCCGATCCGGTAGATGTCGTGAGCGTCCTTGGCGTCGGCGACCTCGCGCCCGAGCTCGTCGGCGATCCGAACCAGCTGCCTGATCTGCTCGACCGAGGTGTGCTTCTCCCCCTTGCGGCCCCAGATCGTGTCCTCGTTGCCGCACCGGGTGTGCAGCCCCATCGCGATGGCCATCGCGTTGACCGGAAGTACGCTGCGCATGAGCGTCTCCAGGGTCAGGCACGCACCGTCGGGGACCCGCTGGATGAAGTTCATGATGTTGTAGGGGTTGGGGCCGTCGAAGCCGCCGCCGATGCCGACCCAGGTCAGGTTGAGCGGGCCGGTGTAGACGCCGCGGCGGATCAGCCGCTCGACGGTCTCGAGCTGGGGGATGCTGGAGAGCTGGAAGTGCGGCTGGATGCCGTTGGCCTGCAGCCGACGCAGGTGCTCCTCGACCCACGCCGGGCCGGCCGGCACCGTCATCTCGCGGTATGCCTCGGCGAGCTCGGGGCGCTCCATGGAGGTGCCGGCGATGTCGTCGGCGGTCATCAGCTCCATGATGTTCATCTGGCTGGTGTTGATCGCGATGGTCACCTGATCGGGCTTCGGGTCGAGCTCGGCGAGCATGTGCCGGGTGTCGTCCGAGAGCCACTTGGCGTCGGCGCCCTCACCCTCGGGGGCGAACGAGATCGAGCCGCCGACCTGCAGGATCATCTCTGGGACGGCCTCGCGCAGACCGGCGAGCAGCTCGTTGAACTTGGAGAGCCGCTTGGAGCCCTTGCCGTCGAGCTCTCGGACGTGGATGTGGAGGACGGTGGCGCCGGCGTCGAAGCAGTCGACCGCCTGCTGGATGTGCTCCTCCATGGTCAGGGGCAGGTCCTCGCGGAAGTCGTCCGGCTCCCACTCGGGGCCGTACGGGGCGCAGGTGATGACCAGCTTGTCCTGGAGCTCGGGGAACAGGGCGTCGTCGTGGAAGTGCATGGTCGTTCTCTCTTTCCGGGTGGGTTGGTGGCAGATCAGGTCAGAGCGGTCAGAACGGGCGGTCGCCGACGATCCCGGCGCGCTCCATCTTTCGGACGGCGGGCCAGTAGTCCTGGACGGCGTAGTGCTGGGTGGAGCGGTTGTCCCAGATCGCGAAGCTGTTCTTGGTCCAGCGCCAACGCACCTGGTACTCGGGGATGCCTGCCTGGCTGGTGAGGTAGCGGAGCAGCTCACCAGCGCCGGGCGCATAGTCGATGCCGGTGCGTACGTTCTCGGCGGTGTGGAAGTTGGTCAGGTGGGTCGTGAAGCTGTTGACGAACAGGACCTTCTCGCCGGTCTCCGGATGCGTACGCACCACCGGGTGCTCCGCGTCGGGGAACCGCTCCTTGAGCGCGAGCCGGTCCTCGATCGGCATCCGGGCCCCGAAGGTCGCCTCGATGCTGTGCCGGGCCCGGAGACCGGCGATCTTCGCCTTGACCTCCTCGGGCAGCTGCTCGTAGGCGAGCGCCATGTTGACCCACATCGTGTCCCCGCCTACCTCGGGACCCTCGACGCAGCGCAGGACGCTGCCCATCGGCGGGTTCGCCCGCCAGGTCGCGTCGCAGTGGTAGGCGTTCTCGAACCGCTCGGGCGGGCTGTCGAGGTCCTTGTAGATCCGCACCAGGCCGGGATGCTCGGGGTCCGAACCGACGACCGGGTGGTCCTCGAGCGGCCCGAATCGTTCGGCCAGCGCAACGTGCTCGGCGCGGCTGATGTCCTGTTCGCGGAAGAACACGACCTTGTAGCGCAGGAGCAGCGCCTTGAGCTCGGCGAAGAGCGACTCGTCATGGGCGACCTCGGCGAGGTCCACCCCCGAGAGCTCGGCTCCGATGCTGCAGGTCAGCGGCTCGACCTGGAAGCTCGACGGGAAAGCGGCGAGACGGTCCGGGACGGCGTACGTCGTGGTGTTCATGGTTGATCTCTCCTCTCTGTTCAGACCTTGAAGACCGACGAGCCGACGGTGCGGCCGGACTCCAGGTCTCGGTGCGCCTGTACGCAGTCGGCCAGGTCGTAGCGCTGGTTGATCTCGATGCGGATCCGGCCGGAAGCGACGTGGTCGAAGAGCTCACCGGCCAGCTCGGCGCGTTCGGCCGGGTCGGCGATGTAGTCGGCGAGCGCCGGCCGGGTGACGAACACGGACCCCTTGACGGCCAGGTCCATCGCGTTGATCGGCGGGATCGGGCCGGAGGAGGTGCCGAAGCAGACCAGCAGGCCACGACGGGCCAGCGAGCTCAGCGAGGTCTCGTAGGTGGTCGCCCCGATGCTGTCGTAGACCACGGGTACGCCGGCGCCGTCGGTGAGGCGACGCACCTCGGCGGCCACGTCCTGCTCGCGGTAGAGGACGACCTCGGCGCAGCCGTGGGCCAGGGCGATCTCGGCCTTCTCCGGCGTCGACACAGTGCCGATCACCCGGATGCCGAGCAGCGCGGCCCACTGCGAGAAGATCAGACCGACGCCGCCGGCCGCGGCATGCAGCAGGACCGTGTCACCGGCCTGGAGCGGGTGGATGCGACGCAGCAGGTAGGCGGTGGTCAGCCCCCGCATGGTCATCGCGGCCGCGGTCTCGAAGTCGATGTCGTCGGGGAGCCTGATCAACGAGTCGGTCGGCATCACCCGCTCGGTGCTGTACGCACCCAGGGGGCTGCCGGTGTAGGTCACCCGGTCACCCGGCGTGAAGTCGGTGATCCCCGGTCCGACGGCCTCGATCACACCCGCGCCCTCGACGCCGAGGCCGTTCGGGAGCGGTGCCGGGTAGAGCCCGGTGCGGAAGTAGGTGTCGGCGAAGTTGAGCCCGACCGCGCCATGGCGGACGGTGACCTCTCCGGGTCCGGGGGTGCCGATCTCGACCGGCTCCCAGTGCATGACCTCGGGGCCTCCGGCCTCGTCGATCCGTACGGCGTACGCCACGTTCGCTCTCCTCCGACTGACAATGTGACGCACGCAACACTAGGGACCGCAAGGCATCCTCGCTTATCCTGACGGGACAGCTTGCTTATCATTCAGGGACAGCCGGAGAAACGTGTGAAACCACTGGCCCGCTACGCGGCGCTCAACGGGTACAACGACCTCAGCAGGTCGCTCGGGATCGACCCACGCGACCTGATGCGCCGCTGTGGGCTCGACCCGGCGGGGCTCGCGATGCCGGATCGGTGGGTGCCCGCGGTCGCCGTCGCCGGCCTCCTCGAGGAGTCGGCTCGGCAGTCCGGCCGCGAGGACTTCGGGCTCCGGCTCGCGGAGCTGCGCCGGTTCTCCAACCTCGGTCCGGTGAGCCTGGTGATCCGCGAGGAGCCGGACGTACGCAGCATGCTTCGCATCCTCGGCCGCTACGAGCACATGTACAACGAGTCGCTGCGCACCCGGCTCACCGAGTCCAGCGGGACGGCGACGATCCGGGTCGACCTCGACTTCGGCGAACCAGCCGAGTCACGCCAGGCGATCGAGCTCGCGGCGGCGGTGCTCCACCGGCTGCTCCGCGGGTTCCTCGGGGAGGAGTGGCGCCCGCTCGCGGTCTGCTTCGCACACCACCCGCCGGCCGACACCGCGACCCACCGACGCGTGTTCGGCACAACGGTCACCTTCGACCACGAGTTCCACGGCCTGGTGTTCTCCGCCGCCGACCTCGCCGCGCCCAACCGGATGGCCGACCCCGGCCTCCACCAGTACGCCTACCACCTGCTCGAGTCGGTCGAGCCGTCGCGCGTGGGCACCGTCCCCGACCGGGTGCGCGAGCTGATCGAGGTCCTGCTGCCGACGGGACGCTGCTCGATCGAGCAGGTCGCTCGCAGTCTCGGGGTGAACCGTCGAACAGTCCATCGCCAGCTCGCCGCGCACGGCCTGACCTACTCCTCGGTGCTCGACGAGACGCGCACCGCACTCGTCGAACGCATGCTCGCGGGCGGTCACTACACGCTCACAGAGATCTCCGAGCTCCTGTCGTTCTCTGCCCCGAGCAACTTCACCCGGTGGTTCCGTGACAGGTACGGCAGCAGTCCGAGTCGATGGCGTGCGGATCGGCAGTAGGCATACGGCTGCTTATCGCGGGATCCGCTCGAGCTTGGTCCAGCCGGTGTAGCCGCGCTTCTCGACGAGGCGCATGAGGTCGCGGGCGACGGGGACCTGCTCGACGAACATCGAGTCCAGCAGGGCGACGAGCTCGTCAGGCATGGCCTGGTCGGCGTCGGTGTAGGCAGCCCAGTCCTCGGGCGAGACCGCCTCGAGCTGGGAGACGATCTGGTCGGCGATGGTCTCCAGGCGGGGATCACCTGGCTCCCAGTCGAGCATGGCCTCCAGCTCCTTGTACGTCTCCACGATCGAGGGATCGTCGAGCTGGCCGACCTTGCTGCGGATGTAGGGTTCCATGCTCTGCGGCTGCTGGGCGGCGACGAGGATCCAGGCGTCGCGCTCGCCCTGGATCATCCGCTCCGGGATGCCGAGCTCCCGCATCCGCTCCAGATAGGCGACCGCCTCCGGCGGGAGGGCGAGGCCGTCCCCGTGGACGAGACGAGCGATCCGCTCGCGGTGCCCCTGCCGCTCGCGGATCTCGAGCCGGAGGCGCTTGTCGATCTCGGCGACCGCCTTCTTGAAATCGTCGTCGCCGGCGTCCAGCAGCTCCTTGACTCGGGAGAGCGGGACGCCGGCGTCGGCGAGGATGCGGATCTTGATCAGGTCGACCACGGCAGCGGCGTCGTAGCGCCGGTATCCCGAGTGGTCGCGCTCTGGCTCCACCAACAGCCCTTTGGCGTGGTAGTGGCGCACGGCCCTGACGGTGACACCGGCGTACGACGCCAGCTGGCTGATCGTGAGCATCCCCGAATAGTGGCGGGAAGGCCGTACTTTGTCTCGTGGTTTTGCCGCGTGGTTCAGGAGAACTTGCGACGGTAGGCGGCGGTGGCCAGGACGTACGCGACGACCAGGAGGCCGATGCACCAGGCCAGTGCGATCCACAGCTCGTTGCCCGGGTCCTCCCCGGCGAAGATCGCCCGGATGGTGTCGACGATCGAGGTGACCGGCTGGTGCTCGGCGAAGGCCTGCACCGGGCCGGGCATGGTGTCGGTCGGGACGAAGGCGGAGCTGAGGAAGGGCAGGAAGATCAGCGGGTAGGAGAACGCGCTGGCTCCCTCGACCGTGCCGGCAGTCAGGCCCGGGATCACCGCGAGCCAGGTCAGCGCGAGGGTGAACAGAGCCAGGATGCCGATGACCGCGAGCCACTCGAGCACGCTCGCGCCGGTGCGGAAGCCCATCAGCAGGGCGACGAGCACCACCACGACCAGCGAGATCATGTTCGCCACCACCGAGGTGATCACGTGACCCCACAGCACCGCTGACCGTGCGATCGGCATCGACTGGAACCGGTCGAACATGCCGCTGTTCTTGTCCTGGAACAGACGGTAGGCGGTGTAGGCGATGCCGGAGGCGATGGTGATCAACAGGATGCCGGGTAGCTGATAGCTCACATAGCTCTCGTGGGAGCCTGTGTCGATCGCGCCGCCGAAGACGTACACGAACATGAGCATCATGGCGATCGGGGTGATCGCGGTGGTGACGATGGTGTCGGGGCTGCGGCCGATGTGTCGCAGGGAACGGCCGGTCAGGACGGCGGTGTCGCCGAAGAATCGGGTGGTCATCGTGACTCCTTCACGTTGTTCGAGCTGGCGGACCTGCCGTTGGACTTGCTGGTGATGGCGAGGAAGATCTCCTCGAGGGACGGCTGCTTCTCGACGTACTCCTGCTTGGCCGGCGGGAACATCGCCTTGAGCTCGGCGAGGGTTCCGTTGGCGATGATGCGGCCCTCGTGGAGGATCCCGATCCGGTCGGCGAGCTGCTCGGCCTCTTCGAGGTACTGCGTGGTGAGCAGGACCGTCGTGCCGCTCTCGGCGAGCTCCTTGACCGCCTGCCACACCTCGATCCGGGCCTCCGGGTCGAGACCGGTGGTCGGCTCGTCGAGGAAGATCACCGGCGGGTTGCCGATCAGGCTCATCGCGATGTCGATCCGTCGGCGCATGCCACCGGAGTACGTCGAGACCTTGCGGTTGCCGGCCTCGGTGAGCGAGAACCGGGCGAGGAGGTCGTCGGCCACGGCGCCCGGGTTCTTCTGGCGGAGCAGCTTGGCGACCAGGATGAGGTTCTCGCGACCGGTCAGGATCTCGTCGACGGCGGCGAACTGGCCGGTGAGGCTGATCGACCGACGTACGTCGTCGGCCTGGGTCGCCACGTCGAAGCCGTTGACCGTCGCCTGGCCGCCGTCCGCCTTGAGCAGCGTGGTCAGGATCTTCACGGTCGTGGTCTTGCCGGCGCCGTTGGAGCCGAGGAGGGCGAAGATGCTCCCCTTCTCGACGCTCATGTCGACGCCCTGGAGGACGTGCACGTCGCCGTAGGACTTGGTCAGTCCGGCGATCTCGATTGCTGGTGTCGGGTTCATGTCGATAAGCGTCGAGGGTTGACCTTGGGTCAAGGTCAAGCGAAAGTTCCGACCTTTTTTCGACGGCCCCGATCGGGCGGGTCAGTCGTTGCTCTTGACGGCCTTCATCGTGGGGTGGGAGACCATCCGGTGGACGCCCGGGAGCGGGTACATCTTCTCGGTCTGGAAGCGCTCGAAGGCGTTGCTGTCGGCGACGTCGACGCGGATGACGTAGTCGATCTCGCCGTAGACCCGGCGCATCTCGGTGACCTCGTCGTAGGAGGCGACCATCTCCTCGAACTGGTCGACGACCTCCTTGCTGGTCATCGTGATCTGCACCAGCAGATAGACACAGAAGTCCCGACCCGAGGCCACCGGGTCCAGCCGGGCGCGGTAGCCGGCAATCACCCCGGACTCCTCCAGGCGCCTGACCCGGCGCAGGCACGGCGCGGGCGTCAGCCCCACGCGGGAAGCGAGCTCGACGTTGCTCAACCGGCCGTCGATGGTCAGTTCACGCAGGATTGCTCGATCAGTGGCATCAATGCTCGTCACATTGCTCATACTCCATCAGAAGGGACATCATCGGCAATCAAAGTGCTCGAAACGAGCGATAGAATGGCGCCCATGCTGGAACAACTGGTCGCCTTCGCGGCCACCTCGCTCGTCGTCATCCTCGTCCCTGGTCCGGACATGATGCTGACCCTGCGCAACGCCGCCCGGGGCGGCCGCGCCGGGGCGCTGTGGACCGCGGCGGGCATCATGACCGGCCTCGCCGTCCTCGGCACCGCGGCGGCTCTCGGCATCACCGCCCTGCTGACCGCCTCCCCCACGCTGTTCCAGATCGTCCGGGTCGCCGGCGGCATCTACCTCGTCTACCTCGGCGTCCAGGCGCTGCGCGCCTACGTGCGCGCCCGCCGGGAGCACCGGACCCCGGGTGTATCGGTCGCGGCGGCGGCGATCGTCCGCCCCGGATCCGGCGGCATCGCGCGCTCGACGTGCTTCCGCCAGGGGCTGCTGAGCAACCTCCTCAACCCGAAGGTCGCGGCCTTCTACCTCTCGCTGTTCCCGCAGTTCGACCTCTCGCCGCTGGCGCCCTTCGCCCAGCACATCGCGCTCGCGGCGACGTTCTGGGTGCTCTGCCTGGTCTGGTACGCCGGGCTGATCACCGTCATCACCCGGCTCGCGCCCAGCCTGCAGTCACCGGCGTTCGCACGGCGTACCGAAGGGTTGGCGGGGACCGCCATGATGGGCCTCGGCGCGCTCGTGCTCACCGGGTCGGCCTGACCCCGGGCTCAGCCCTTCTGCAGGCGGCGCCAGCCACCGGCGCGGTTGTTGGCCACGATGGCGCGCAGCAGCTCGGTCAGCGCGGGGCGGTCTATCGGGTCGTCCCGGTAGATCTGGATGGCTCGCCCGGTGGCGTTGCCGTGCCCCTGGTTGATGATCCCGGCGGGGTCGGGGACGGTCGGGTCGTAGAGGAACAGGTTGATGTGGTCCTTGGCGGCAAGGAGCGCGCAGACGTTGCCCTGCAGCACGAAGTAGGGCTGGACCGTCCGCTTGATCGTCTCCTCGATCTCCGGGTCGGCCTCGTGGATGATCTCGCGCAGCTCGCGGCAGATGTCGCGCTGCCACTCGGGCAGACCGTCGAGGTAGCTGTCGACGCCGGCATGGGTGCGGATGGCCATGATCGCAATGTACGCCCGGCCCGCAGGTGCCGGGCAAGGCTATAAACAAGTCGATAAATCATCCCTTTGACTTCAAGTACTTGAAGTTCTTAGCGTCTTTGGTGTGACTGCATCAACGACTCGGACCTACACGATCCGAGAGGTGGCGACGCTGACCGGACTCCCGGCCAGCACGCTGCGCTACTACGAGACGATCGGGCTGATCTCGCCGGTCAGCCGCGGTGCCAGCAGCGGACACCGGGTCTACGACGAGGCCGACCTGGACCAGCTGACCGGCGTCGCCTGCCTGGCCGCGATCGGCCTCTCGATCGATGACATGAGGACGTACGTCACCAACGGCCGCCTCGGTCAGGGCGGTGCCGCCGAGCAGATCGGTCTGCTCACCGGCCATGCCGACCGGCTGGCCCGGGAGGCCGAGCACCTCGAGCTGCGGCGCCGCTACGTCGGGCTGAAGACCGACTACTGGCGAGCCGTCGCGGCGGGCGACGAGGCCCGCGCCGAGGAGATCGGCGAGCGGGCACACGCGCTGGCCGACCAGATCCGCAGCCGCGAGAACCACTGATCCACCACCCATCTCAGACTCAGGAGAACCCCCATGCGCGTCAACGCGTACGCAGCACCCTCCGCCGGCGAGCCGCTGGCCCCGATCACCATCGAGCGCCGCTCGGTCGGTGAGAACGACGTGCTCATCGCGATCGAGTACGCCGGCATCTGCCACTCCGACATCCACACCGTCAACGGCGACTGGGGCCCGCAGCCGTTCCCGGTCGTTCCCGGCCACGAGATCGTCGGCCGTGTCACCGAGGTCGGCTCGTCCGTCACCGACCACCAGGTCGGCGACCGCGTCGGCGTCGGCTGCTTCGTGAACTCGTGCGGCGAGTGCGCCAACTGCCGCAACGGCGACGAGCAGCACTGCTCGACCCCGGGCGGCGGGGTCGGGACGTACGCCGCGAAGGACCGCGACGGCTCGTTCACCCAGGGCGGCTACTCCACCCACGTCGTCGTCGACGCCCACTTCGCGCTCAAGGTGCCCGAGGGCATGGACCCGGCGGCCGCCACGCCGCTGCTGTGCGCCGGCATCACCACGTACGCACCCCTGAAGAAGTGGGGCGCCGGCCCCGGCAAGAAGGTCGCGATCGTCGGCCTCGGCGGCCTCGGCCACATGGGCGTCCAGATCGCCCACGCGATGGGTGCCGAGGTCACCGTGCTCTCGCAGTCGCTGAAGAAGCAGGAGGACGGGCTGCGGCTCGGCGCGGACCACTACTACGCCACCTCCGACCCGGCGACCTTCGAGCAGCTGGCCAGCTCGTTCGACCTGATCGTGAACACCGTCAGCGCGAAGATCGACCTCGACGCCTACCTCGGCCTGCTCGCCGTGGACGGCACGATGGTCAACGTCGGCGCGCCCGCGGAGCCGCTGAGCGTCAACGTGTTCTCGCTGATCACCAACCGGCGCAACTTCGCCGGCTCGATGATCGGCGGCATCGCGCTGACCCAGGAGATGCTCGACTTCTGCGCCGAGCACCGCATCGGCTCCGAGATCGAGGTGATCGCCGCGGACCAGATCAACGAGGCGTACGCCCGGGTCCTCGCCTCCGACGTGCGCTACCGCTTCGTGATCGACACCGCCACGCTGGCCTGAGTCCGCTGCGGTTCTAGCCCCAGTGGGGTGGCCGGTCGTGCGCTGCGGGAAGGCGGGTGCTCCCGTCTCCTCGCAGGGCGTTGACCTGCGCCTGGCTGAGGAAGAGAACCCGGGAGAGGTCAGCGCCCGCGACCGTCGCATCCCGTAGATCCGCACCGAGCAGGTCGGCATCGGCGAGGTCGACGCCCCGCAGATCGGCGGCAATGAGGAGTGCGCTTCTGAGGTCGGCGCGACGCAGGTCCCGCCGGCGCAGGTCGCGGCCGACCAGATCGGCTCCGGCCAGCGACTGGCCGGCGGGGCGGCGTACCTCTGCACTCACCCGGCGAAGCGCGTTCCCGACCACCGAGCGGAGTGCGCCCACATCGGTGGCGAGCACGTCGTCGGCGGCGCCGGCAGCCGCGGCGGAGACCTGCACGGTCAGCTCGGCGAGGTCGGGCGACGGGCTCCGATCGGTGGCCTCCTCGAGCAGCGCCAGCATCTCGTGCAGGTGCCGCATCACGGCGAAGACGTCGAACATCTCCTGCCGCAACGCCGGCTCCGTGCGCCAGTCGGCACCGCCGAAGGTCACCTGGGTGACCTGCTGACCTGCGCCGAAGCACTCGAACACGGTGCAACCCGCATACCCGCGGTCCCGCAGCCGGTCGTGGATCCCGCAGCCGAAGTCGGGTCCGAGGTGGCGGCAGGGATCGCCGCCCGCCTTGTCTTCCGGAAAGTCCCCCGAGCGGGTGAAGGGCAGCGCCACGCAGCACAGGCCCGCGCAGCGGGAGCAGTCAGACCGGTAGGTGCTCATCGGACGCAGGTTACGCCGCTGGGCGTCAGCATCCGGCGTCGTCGAGCGCCTTGGCCGTCAACTGCCGCCCGAGCTCGATCATCTCGCTGGCGCGATGGAAGTCGAGCGTGCGGGCGGCGTCGACCGGCACGGTGATCAGGACGTCGGGCGGCAGCCCCGCCAGCCGGTAGCGCGCGATCATCTCCTGCATCACATCCCACGACAGCGTCATGACGTCGGCGATGCGCAGATCTGGCTGAGCGCGGCTCGGCTCCGCCTTCGGGGCCTTGGTCGTCTCGCCGCCGACGCCCAGCTTGTCGCGGAGCCGCCGGAAGACCGTCGTACCTTCCTCGTCAGCGGTGACGTCGGCGGAGTTCTCGACCACCGGCGACTGCGTCCCGCGCTGGGTGCGCGGGCCCTGCAGCGAGACCGCGATGGTCAGGTCGGCCGGCGTGGCGGCGGTCGGGGCCATCGGCAGCGGGTTGAGCAGGCCGCCGTCGACGAGCACCCGGCCGTTCCACATCACCGGCAGGAAAACGCCCGGGATGCCGATCGAGGCCCGGATCGCCTTGACCAGCGGGCCGCGCTGGAACCACACCTCTCGGTGCGACTCCAGGTCGGTCGCGACCGCGGTGAACGGGACCGGAAGATCCTCGATGAGCTGCTCGCCCAGCAGGTTCTCCAGCTCCGCGACGACGCCGTCGGCGTTGAACGCACCACCCGCCCGCCACTTCGGGTCGAGCAGCCGCAGCACGTCGATCTGCCGCAGCGCCGCCGCCCAGTCGGCGAACTCCTCGTCCTTGCCGGCCGCGATCAGGCCGCCGACCAGCGCCCCCATCGAGGTGCCCGCGACCGTCACGATCTCGTGTCCCCGCTCCCGCAGCTCCTGGACGACGCCCAGGTGGGCGTAGCCCCGTGCACCGCCTGCCCCCAGGGCGAGGGCGACCCGCTTGCCATTCATCGCCATGCCTTCATGATCCCCGATACGTCGCGGGCGCTCTGCACGTCGGACTACTGTGCCGGATATGAGCATCCCGGTCGCGCTGTCCGATCTCGCCGCCACGCTCGAACGCTTCGGCAGCGGCTTCCTGCTGACCACCGCGGGCGAGCGGATCAAGGTCGTGGTCGTGGACCCGGTCGTCGACGGCTCGACCCTGCGGGTCTCGGATCCGGGCGGCGGCACCCGTGCCAACCTCGCCGCGAACCCGGTGCTCACCCTGACGTACGCCCCGCTCACGCCGCGCGACCATGCGCTGATCGTCGACGGCACCGGCCGCGTCGAGGGATCCGATGTCCTCGTGACACCCACCGGCGCCGTGCTGCATCGGCCGGCGTCGCACGCGTCCGGTCCCGTGCCCGAGGAGGGCTGCGGGCAGGACTGCCGACCGGTCAACCCGCCGAACCAGGCCTGAGCGGAACCGGAGAAGCGGCCGTGTCACGGCATCGCCGGACGCGGCGGCGTCCGTAGGCTCGACCCATGGAGACCTCGCCCACCGTGCTCGTCACCGGCGCGACCGGCTTCATCGGTCGGCGGCTGGTCGCCGAGCTGACCCGCCGCGGCACCACGGTGCGGGCGATGACCCGACGCCCCGACGCCTACGACGGCCCCGGCGAAGCGGTGGGTGCCGACGTCGACGATCCGAGCACCCTGTCGGCCGCGGTCGACGGGGTCGACGTGGCGGTCTATCTGGTGCACTCGCTCGACCACGAGGACTTCGAGGAGCGCGACGCCCGGGCCGCGCGGGCCTTCGGGGCCGCCGCGGCTCGGGCCGGGCTGCGCCAGATCGTCTATCTCGGCGGCCTCGGCGACGATGACGGGGACCTCTCTCCCCACCTGCGCTCCCGCCGCGAGGTCGAGACCCTGCTCGGCGAGGCCGGCGTCCCGGTCACGGTGCTGCGCGCCGCGATCGTCGTCGGCCACGGCGGCGTCTCCTGGGAGCTGACCCGGCAGCTGGTCAAGAACCTCCCCGCGATGGTGGTGCCGAGGTGGACCGCCACCCGGACCCAGCCCATCGCCGTCGACGACGTGATCCGCTATCTCGCGGGTGTCATCGACAACGAGGACGCGATCCGCGAGGTCTTCGAGATCGGCGGTCCCGAGGCGATGACGTACGTCGACATGCTGACCGTCGCTTCCCAGGTGGCCACCGGCCGGTCGATCCCCGTCGTCCCGGTGCCGGTGCTGACGCCGCGGCTGTCCTCGTACTGGCTGGCGCTGGTGACCGACATCGACCTGACCACGGGGCGCAACCTGATCGACTCGATGAGCACCGAGGTGGTCGTGCAGGACCGACGCATCCTCGAGGTCGTGCCCGGCGAGCCGTTGCCCTATCGAGAGGCCGTGCGGCGTGCCCTGGCCGAGCGGCTGGCCGAGGGCAACGGGCTCTGAGGGCGTCTCACCCGAAGAGCAGCGGCAGCGCCAGCAGCATCGACAGGGACCACGCACAGTGGGTGAGGATCGGCGCGAGCACACCACCGGACGCACGCCGCTCGAGCCCGACCACGACCCCGAGCAGGATCGCCGCGAAGGCCAGCATCACGTTGCCGGTCGCAAGCGTCGCGATCACGTAGGCCACCGACGTCCAGGCGACCGGGTGGCGCGGGAGGGCGGCGTAGACCGCGCCGCGGAAGAACAGCTCCTCCGCCACCCCGTTGACTGCCGTCACCACGACCAGGATCGGCAGCGAGCCCTGGTCGGCGAAGTCGAGCACCGAGCGCACCTGTCGGTCCAGCCACGGGATCTCGCGCACGACGAGACCGCCGATCACGAAGATCCCGGCCAGACCGAGGCCGAGCAGGATCGGCGGCAGCACGGGGCGTACGAACCGGCGCTCTCCCTGCCCCCGTCGGCGCCAGGCGTCGATCCGGCCGAGATGGAGCGGCCCCGACGCGAAGGCGCCGATGACCCAGACTCCGGCCAGGGCGAAGGCCGCCGGATAGAACCAGACGCTGCCCGGCTCGATCCGCAGCGAGACCCCGAGCACGACCGCGCCGAGCACGACGAAGCAGACCGTGACCAGCTGGCGGCGACGTAGCGCGGCGTCACCCTGCCGGTGATCGCGCGGGACGACGTCCCACAAGGACCTGCGCACCCAGCTGCGCACGGCACTCCCCTCGCTCCGGTGACGGCTGCGTTCACCGTCCAACCTAGCGGGCGATCGAGGCACCGATCAGATGATCGCGACGGCGTTCGCCGGTGAGCCGGTCGCGCCGGTGACGTTGAGCGGCTTGACGCTGAGGAAGGCCTCCCACCGTTGCAGGTCGTCCATGCGGCGGGCCAACGGGCCGAGCCTCCACAGCTCACCCAGCGGCATGCCGAGCTTGGCCAGGAACTCCTGGTGCATCATGCCGCGGTCGTTCGGCGCCGACCGGACGAAGGGCGAGTGGGGGACGGGCGGCAGGCACTCGACCGCGAAGGTGTCCGCCGCGAGCAGGGCGAGGCCGGTGTCCCAGGCCCAGTCGAGGACCTCCTCGCTCTGTTCGATGCCCGTGGCGCGGCCGAGGGCCTGCTGAGCCAGCTTCTGCTCGGCGGTGAGCTCCAGGAACCATTCGCACCATCCGGTGTGGAGCATGACGACGTCACCGGCACGCAGCTCGACCGCCTGCGCGGTGAGAGCCTGATCGATGTAGTCGTACGGGATCGGCTGGCCCGCCTCGTGGTCGAGAGTCTCCTCGCGACGGGCGAGGAGGCCGGCGATGTCCACGAGGACTCCCCGGCTGACGATGGGGCGGTCGGCCCAGACCTGGATGCCGATCTCCTCGGTGCCGGGGACGATCAGCTCGTCGGCGGTCTCGCCGTAGAACCCGACGTCGTCGGCACGCCGGTGCCGCAGCCCGTCGACCTGGGTCGAGGACTGGAGGTAGTAGCCGTCGAGGTAGTCGTCGCGGTGAGCCGGGTGGTTGCCGTAGATGACGTGCTCGGCAGGCTTCCTGGCCCTGGACATCCCGGGCATGAACGCGTTGATCGGGTAGTCCATCCCGAAGGTCTCGCCCAGCTGGACGAGTCCGGCCGCGGCGACCACGCTCTCCTCGTCCGCGAACGACGGCGTGCCGCGCCACGGGTCCTCGAAGAGCTCCCAGGACGTCCCTCGCAGCTGGCCGGGTCGGTCGTGGAGCTCGGCCCTGCTCGGGCGGTCGTGCGTGGTCATCTGGTTGCTTCCGCGTCGTCACGTACCGTCGCCTCGGAACCGACGTGGGTGAGGAGGTAGGCCGTCACGGCCGAGGTCGAGGCGGCGACACACAGGATCGTCTTGAACAGGCCGTTCGGGCCGACGACGACTGCCTGGCTGCCGACGACCAGGCCCACGGCCTGCAGGCCGATGAGCGCGACACCGCCGAGCAGCGCGACGATCAACGACGCGGTGAAGACGGTGCGGAGGATCGATCGAGTCATGGTTCCATCCCTTTCTCAGACAGGCAGGACGCCGGAGGCGACGAGCACCCCGATGCCGAGCAGCGGAAGAGCGTAGTAGGCGAGCATCCTGCGGAAGGTGTGCAGCGGGTCCACGCCGGCGATGCCGCAGGCGACGTACAGCGGCGCTCCGCCCGGCGGCACGGCGGCCTCGCAGGAGGAGAAGATCAGGACCGCGACCGCGGCGGTCGTAGCGGGTACGCCCGCGGCTGCGAGCGCGGCCACGCCGACCACGCCGACCGCTGCCATCGTCGCGGTGCTCGAGAGGGGTGCCGCGACGGCGACGACGATGATCCCGATGACGAGGGCGAGCAGCCACACGGGCAGGTCGAGGTCACCGAGCAGGCCGGCGAGCTGATCGGGGAGACCGGTCGTCGCCAGCGCGTTCGCACCCGCGAACGCGAACAGGACGGTCAGCCCCACCACCCCGAACCGCGGTGCCGAGCCGCCGATCAGCTCGACCCAGCCGCGGCCGCTGCGCGGCAGTCGATCACGCCCGAGGAACAGCCCGATCAGGATGAGGATGACGGGCATCCAGAAGATCGGGCTCAACGCCTCCGTGACATCGGAGTCGATCCGCTCGGTGAGCGCCGTCGCCACGGCGCCGGTGGTGAGCACGATGGGGATCGCGATCCCCGCGAACAGCAGCAGCGTCGGCCAGCCGTTGGAGAACGCAGCCCGTACGTCCCGGCCGCTGCGCGACACGGTCGGACCGCCGCCGGCGGTGGAGCGGCGTACGAGCAGGTAGGTGACGATCAAGCGGTGCAGCACGCACCACAGCCCACCGATGAGCAGCGGCACGATCAGCGAGTCGATGTCGACGAGGGCGCCGCCGACCGAGGAGCCGACCAGGACGAACATCGAGGCGCTGAACGGGAAGGTGATGCCCATGCCCGCGTTGCCGGCCACGATCGTGGCGGCCGTGGTGCGGTCGACGCGGGTGCGCTCCATCCACGGGATCGTCACCGACCCGACGGTGGCGGCGATCGCCGCCTGGTTGTGGACGATGCTGCCGAGCCCCGCGGAGGCGACCGTCGACACGTACGCCGGGCCGCCGCGGCGGTGACCGATCAGGGCGTCGAGCAGGTCGATCATCCGGTGGGTGACGCCTGCCTTCTCCAGGACGTAGCCCATGAAGACGAAGATGACGGTGGCGTAGACGATCTCGTCGACGATCGCGGCGTAGAGGGCGTCCCAGCCCGCGCTGAGGAACTGGCTGCCGTTGAACAACGCGGCGACGACGAACCCCACCACCATCGCCTCGCCGACGTTGCGGCGCAGAACGGTCGTCCAGGCCAGGATCACCGCCAGGTAGACGCCGAGCGCCCAGACGCCGATCACGACCGGCTCCCGTCAGCGGCCATCCGCTCCATCGCTGTCATCGAGGCATCCGTCATCTCGGCAGGAACCCCCAGGGCCGCGAGGTAGGCGCCGGTCGAACGCATCTCCGCAGCCCGCCGGGCGGCATGCTTCGACGTACCGGTGAGGAAGCGGTCGATGACCGCCTGTCCGTCCCCGGCGAGAACGCCCGCGATCTGGCCACGGACCCACTCTTCCATCCCGGCGCCACGACCGGCACCGACCGCCTCGACGACGACCGAGGCCAGCCCCTTCATGAAGACGCTGCGCAGCAGCTTGTGCGCCATGGCGTCGCCGAGGTCTCCGTGGACCACCTCGACGGGGGTCCCGAGTGGCCGCATCAGCGCCGCCACCGCGTCACCGGCCGGCCCCGCTGCCATCAGCGGCGTGGCGGTGCCCATCTGGATGACCGGTCCGAGGATGGCGACATCGACCAGGCGTACGTCCTCGCGCCCCTCGAACACCGTGGCCAGCGCCCGCTTCTCCAACGGTCCCGAGGAGGTGAAGTCCGCGTAGACGGCACCCGGGGCGAGTGCGGCGGCGGCCGTCTCCGCGACCGAGCGGCTCGCCGAGGCCGCGGTCAGGACGACCACGATCTGGGCGCCCGCGACCGCCTCTTCCAGCGTGTCCGCGACCTCGACGCCTCCCGGCGCCTCGCTGAGGTAGGGGTCGAAGCCGGTCACCCGGTGGCCGGCCTCGGCGAGAGCGGTGCCGTAGATGCGGCCGACCTCGCCGAGGCCGAGGATCGCCACGCTGGCGCCCTGGAGCGGACTGTCGGAGCTTGTGCTGTGTGACATCGTCGAACTTTCGGTGCTGGGGAGGGTCAAGGGTCAGTCGTCCGCGGGAATCCGGATGGCCAGGACGTCGCAGGGGGCGCGCAGCAGCACGGTCTGAGCCGTGCTTCCGAGGAGGAACTTCCCGGTGCGCGAGCGGCGGCGGAGACCGACGACGACGAGGTCGGCGCTCACCCGCTCCGCCTCGTCGACGAGGGACTCGGCGACGGAGACGGCCTCGGCGCACTGGCGTACCTCGACCTCGAGGCCCTGGTCGGCCAGTCGCTGCCGCACGGCCTCGAGCTCCGCGGCCGGGACGAGGCCGCGGTCGGCATAGGCGCCGCCCGTCGAGGAGTTCACGACGAGGAGGGGACCGCCACGTGTCTTCGCCTCCCGGACAGCGCCGGCGAGGACACGCTCGCCGGCGTCGCCGGGCATGTAGCCCACGAGGATCGTCATGGCCGCTGTCCCGCGGCTTCGGTGAGGCCGAGCGAGACGTCGATGTCGCGACGGGTCGCCTCCTCGGCGGCGTGCTTGGCCTCGGCACGGTCCGCGATCACGGCCGCGGACTCGAGGGGAACCACGACGACGCCGTCGGCGTCCCCGACGATGATGTCGCCGGGACGTACGACCACCCCGGCGACGGCGACATCGACCGAGAGGGCGTACGGGCCGTCCTTGTAGGGGCCGGCTGGTGTGCGCGAGCGGGCGAAGACGGGCATGTCGTACTCGGCCAGGCCCTCCGCGTCGCGGACCGCGCCGTCGAGGAGGAACCCGGCGACACCGCGCGCCTTGGCCTTGCCACCGATGAGCTCACCGATGAGCGCGCGCGACTCGTCGGCGCCGCCGCTGACGACGATCACCTCACCGGGCTCGACCTGGGTGAGCGCCTCGTGGATGCCGAGGTTGTCGCCGGGGCGGGTCCAGACGGTGAACGCGGTGCCGACCATGCCGGCACCGGGCCAGGCGGGCGTGATCACGGAGTCGACCGAGCCCAGCCGATCCATGGCGTCGCCGATGTTGGCAGTGGGGAGACGGCGGAACCTGTCGAGCAGGGCGTCGTCGGGACGCTGCGGCCGAACTGTGGCGACGCGGCCGCCGGGGTTGAACTGCTGGTCGGCGAGGATGCTGTCGGTCATCAGTCGTCCGCCTTCACCAGCGGGAACAGGTCACCGAAGGTCTTCTCGGTCTCGTCCCAGTAGGTGGCGTACTCGTCGGCGTCCAGGTAGGACGGGGCGAGGCCGGCGTCGGTCATCTTCTTCTGGAACGCCGGGTCCTCCATCACCTCGCCGATGGCGGTCGACATCTCCTCGACGACCTCGTCGGGCGTGCCCGCCGGGAAGGAGTAGCCGCGGGAGGAGGAGATCTCCACGTCGTAGCCGGACTCCTCGAACGTCGGTACGTCGGGCAGGGACTCGGCACGCTCGGCGTCCATGACGCCGATGATCCGGACCTTGCCGGAGTCGGCCAGCGGCTGCAGGTCGCTCACGTTGGCGAGCAGGACCTCGGTGTTGCCACCCAGGAACGCGGTGGTGGCGGCGGTGCCGCCGTCGGCGAAGTGGACCGGGGCGAGATCGGCGCCGGTCACCTCCTTCAGGCTGGCGAGGGCGAAGTGCTCGTTGCTCGCGACGCCGGTCGTGGTCGCGCGCAGCTTGCCGGGTTCCGCCTTGGCGGCCTCGACCAGGTCCTTCGGGGTCTTGATGTCACTGTCGGGAGCGACCGCGACAGCGGTGGGGTCGACGACCTGGAGGGCCACGGGGGCGAAGCTGTCGCGCTCGTAGGAGGCGCCCCGGCTCTCGTCGAGCACGGTCATGATCGCCGACGGGAACGTCGTGGCGGCCATCGTGTAGCCGTCCGGCTCGGCCTGCGTCAGCGCGGTGTAGGCGACCTGGGAGTTGGCCGCGGGCTTGTTGACCACCGTGATGGTGGCATCGAGCTTGTCCTCGAGCTCCTGGGCGAGCATGCGAGCGCCGATGTCGGTCGGGCCGCCTGCGTCGTACCCGACGACGAGCTCGATGGGCTTGCCCGGGTAGTCGCCGGTCGCTGCGTTGGTTCCGGACTGGGCACAGGCGGCGAGCGAGAGGCACGCCAGGCCGATGCCGGTGAGGGTGAGTGCGCGGGGTGCGCGGTTCATGGAGATGACCTTTCGTCGGTTTCTGGGGAGGCGGGATCAGACTTCGGCGTCGGTGGGCAGTCCCGCCTTTCTCTTCAGCCCGGCGCTGAGCACCGAGGCGACGAGGATCGCGAGAGCGACCAGCAGGAACACCAGCGAGAGCGGGCGGTCGACGAAGATCCCGAAGTCGCCCTGGGAGATCTGCAGGGACTCCCGCAGCGCGCTCTCGATGAACGGGCCGAGGATGAGCGTGAGGACCAGCGGCGCGAGCGGCAGGTGGACCTGGCGGAAGACGAAGCCGACGACGCCGAAGAACACCATCACGTAGATGTCGATGACGCTGTTGTTGACGGCGTACGAGCCGATCACGATGAAGGCGAAGATCACCGCGCGCAGGACCGAGTAGGGGATCGCCAGGATCCGGGTCCACAGCCCGACCATCGGGACGTTCAGCACCAGCAGGAGGAGGTTGCCGACGAACAGGCTCGCGATCACCGTCCAGACCAGGTCGGGCGCCTCGGTGAAGAGCTGCGGTCCCGGGGTAAGCCCGTTCTGGAGGAAGGCGCCCATGAGCACCGCGATCGCCGGCGAGGCCGGGATCCCGAGCGTGAAGAGCGGGATGAAGGCGGCGTTGCTGTGGGAGTTGTTGGCGGTCTCGGGAGCGGCCACGCCCTCGATCGCGCCGGTCCCGAGCTCCTTGCGGTGCCGGGAGACCTTCTTCTCGGTGCTGTAGGCCAGCAGCGACGAGATCGCCGAGCTCACCCCCGGGATGAGGCCGATGACGGTGCCGATCGAGGCACCTCGCCCGATCGCCGGTGCGGCACGGCGCAGGTCGGTTCTCGTCGGGAGCAGCTGCCGGAGCGTCGGGGCCGTGGGCTTCGGAGCCGCGCCACCGCTGGTGGCGAGCAGCTCACCGAGCCCGAAGATGCCGACCAGGACGGGTACGTAGCTGATGCCGTCGAAGAAGTGCGGCTGGTCGAAGGTGAACCTCGGCATGCCCAGGACCGGGTCGATGCCGACCATCGCGATCAGCAGGCCGAGGCAGGCCGAGATGAGCCCCTTGAGGACCGAGCGCCCCACCAGGCCGACCAGCAGCGCCAGGCCGATGAGCACCAGGGAGAAGAACTCCGGGGGCCCGATACGCAGGCCGAGCTCCGAGAGCGGCTTCGCCGCCACGACGAGCGCGAGGGTCGCGATCGTGCCGCCGATGAACGAGCCGATCCCGGCCGTGGCCAGTGCTGCCCCGGCCCGGCCACGCAGCGTCATCTGATAGCCGTCGATGCAGGTGATCGCCGACTCGCCCTCGCCCGGGATGTTCAGCAGGACGCTCGTGATGGTCCCGCCGTACGCACCTCCGTAGAAGATCGCGGCCAGCATGATGATGGCGCTCGCCGGGTCCATCGTCAGGGTGAGCGGGATCAGGATCGCCATGCCGGCGGTCGACCCGATCCCGGGCAGGATGCCGAGGATCGTGCCGAGCAGGCAGCCGATCAGGGCGAAGAGCAGGTTCTGCGGGGTCAGCGCGGAGGCGAAGCCGTCGAGGAGTGCGGTGAACGATTCCATGACCTCACAGCCCCAGGTCGCGCAGGAACGGGATGCTGGAGACCGGTAGCGGCACCGTCAGCAGCCGGGTGAAGGCGTAGAAGACGCCGAAGCTTCCGATCACGGCGATGACCAGCGACTGCAGCGGTCCCCGGCGCCCGACCACCAGCAGGTGGAAGAGCAGGAAGACCAGCATGCTGACCTGGTAGCCGACCGGCTCGAGGCAGGCGGCGAGCACGCACAGGCTCACCAGGATCGCCAGCACGGTCCGCGGCGAGTAGTCGGGTGTCTCCTCCTCGTCCGTCCGGGTCTCGGCGGCCGGCCCGTCCTGGCCGCCGGAGCCGGCCGGGCGCAGTCGTGCCCGCAGCTCCTGGCCGAACCAGATGAGCCCCAGTACGACCAGGAGCACCCCCAGCCAGAGCGGGAAGAACCCGGGCCCCGGCCCGAGGTCGTCCCAGTAGCCGAGCGAGCGCGAGCCGATGAACGCGGCTGCTCCGATCGCGACGACGAGCGCTGCGACGAGCAACGGCAGGACGGACCGGCGTCGCTCGTCGACGGTCGCTGGACCGGCTACCGCCGTAGTGGCGGGGATGTTGGTGTAGTCGCTCATGTTTCTCATTCTGTGATAAGATGTATCACGGCATGAGGAACTATCCGTGACGGCCGTCACCCTGTCAAGCCCTCGCGCTCAGGGGTGCGAGGATTCGATGCGTCGCGACGAAACGAAGGAGGCACGTGAGCGAGGAGAAACCGTCAAGCACGATGCGCTCTCTGGAGAGAGCCATCGACGTCCTCGAGGTGCTCGAGGCGACACGTACGCCGCTGCGGCTGAGCGAGGTCGCCCGCCGTGCCGGACTGCACGTCGCCACGACGCAGCGCATCCTCAGCACGCTCGAGGCGCGAGGGCGCGTCGAGCAGGACGGCACCGGCTACCGCACCGGTGTCGCGATGCTGTTCGGCGCGCACGCCTACCTGGCCACCAACCGGCTCGCCGCCACCGCGCCGATGATCCTGCAGCAGCTCGCCGCCGCCACCGGGCTCACCGCGTCGGTGTTCGTGCGCTCCGGATCCTCCCGCGCCGTGATCGCCCGGGTCGAGGGCGACGACCCGCTGCGCTATGTCCTCCCGATCGGCGAGCGGCTCCCGCTCCACCTCGGCGCGGGCAAGGTCATCGCGGCGTACATGGATCCCGAGGAGCTCGAGGGCTTCAGCGAGTTCACCAGGGCCGACGGGACCCAGATCTCCCCCGACGACTTCCGGCACGAGCTCGAGGAGATCCGCCGGCGCGGCTGGGTGGCCTCCCACGACGAGCGCGTCGTCGGCGCATCCTCCGTCGGAGCACCCCTGCTCAGTCCCGAGGGTGAATGTCTCGCGGCGATCCAGGTCTCCGGCCAGACCAGCAACCCGGCGTTCACCGATCCCACTCCCCTCGGGCACGAGGTGCGCCAGGCCGCCGGCGCGCTCATGGCCCGGCTCGGCTGACGAGGAGTCGCTCCCGATGTCCGACCGCTGGCTGAACGAGACCCGCGAGTCCTACGACACGGATGCCGCCGGCTACGCCGAGCAGGTACGCGGCCTGCTGGACGATCGTCCGTACCTGCGTGCCGGTCTGGCCGTGTTCGCCGAGGCGGTGCGCGATGGCGGGAGCGGGCCGGTGGCCGACGTCGGCTGCGGCCCCGGGTACGTCACCCAGCACCTCCACGACCTCGGGATAGAGGCGTTCGGCATCGACCTCTCTCCGGAGATGATCGCGATCGCCCGGCGGGATCATCCGGATCTCGCCTTCGAGGTCGGGTCGATGACCGACCTTCCGCTGGCGGACCGTTCGCTCGGCGGCGTACTCGCCTTCTGGTCGGTCATCCACATCCCCGACGCGGCGGTGCCCGGGGTGTTCGAGGAGTTCCGGCGGGTGCTGCGGCCGGGCGGGTCGGTGCTGGTCGGGTTCCACGTCGGCGACGAGACTCGGCGGTCGACGACGGGCTACACCGGGCGGCCGATCGGCGTGGACAGCCACCGACGTCGGCCGGAGCAGATCTCGGGGTGGCTGCGCGAGGCCGGGTTCGGCATCGAGGCCGAGCTCCTGATGCGGCCCGACGACGAGGTGCCGGGCGCGATCGTCTTCGCGCGGGCACCGGTTTGATCGCGCACGAACCAGCGTTCATAGTGCGCAGCATGGTGAACGAGATCGACCGGTTGGCATGGGTGACGGCGCGAGAGGCACGCGGGCGCGATGACGACGAGCCGCTCGCCCTGGCTGCGCTGGCCCGCGCCGGGGTCACGGTCGATGTGGTCGACTGGGACGACCGGACCGTCGGCTGGGCGGCGTACGACCGGGTCGTGCTCAGGTCGACCTGGGACTATCCGCAGCGGCTGGCCGAGTTCCTGTCCTGGCTCGACGAGGTCACCCAGGTCACCGAGCTGGTCAACCCACCGCAGCTCGTGCGCTGGAGCCTGGACAAGAGGTATCTCGCCGAGCTCGAGGCCGCCGGGGTGCCGATCACGCCGACCGTCTTCGTCGAGCCCGGCTCGACGGCAGAGTTTCCCGACGGCGACTTCGTGGTCAAGCCCGCGGTCGGGGCCGGGAGCAGGGACGCGGCTTCCTACGGAACCGAGGACCACGCGGCCGCCGCGGCTCACGTCGCCCGCCTCCACGCCGACGGCCAGGTCGTGCTGGTCCAGCCGTTCCTGAAGTCGGTGCCCGTCGACGGCGAGTGGCCGATGGTCTTCTTCGACGGCCGTTTCAGCCACGCCGCCAGCAAGCGGGTCGAACTGCCGCGGGCCGGCGCCGTCGACGACCTCTTCGCCGTGGAGACCAACGCGGCACACACCGCCGCCCAGGACCAGAGCGAGGTCGCCCAGGCCGCCGTGGACCTGGTCACCAGCCGGTTCGGGACACCGACGTACGCCCGGATCGACCTGGTCCGGGACAACGACGGCCGCTACTGCGTCCTCGAGGTCGAGCTCGTCGAGCCCTCGCTCTTCCTGCCCCAGGCCGACCCGGCCGCAGCCGACCGGCTCGCCGCCGTCCTCACGTCACCGCAGGACGGGCGCTAGGCAGGCACCCGCTCGGCGACCTGTTCGGCGACCGGTGCGGTCCTCGGCGTGAACCGCAGGTTCGGGTCGTCGACCGAACGGAGCCGGAGCTCGCGGGTGTCGTACAGGTAGTCCTGTCGGATCTGCCACGGCGCCCGCTTGCCCTGGCGGGGCATCACGGCGTCGCCGCGCTGGATGTAGCCCGACCGCATCGAGGCACCCATCACCGAGACCTCCTCACGCTCGTCCCCGGCCGCCTCCGCCACGACCTCCCCGTAGCCGCTGCGCGCCATGTGCTTGAGCAGACGACACAGGTAGGCGCCGGCGAGATCCGCCTTCAGCGTCCACGACGCGTTCGTGTAGCCCATCACGATCATCGCGTTGGGCACGCCCTCGACCAGGGTGCCCTTGTAGAGCATCCGGTCGCGGGTGTCGACCGGCTGGCCGTCGACCTCGATCCGCATGCCGCCGAGCAGCTGGATGCGAAGCCCGGTCGCGGTGATGACGATGTCGGCCGCGAGCTCCTCGCCGGACGCCAGCCGGATGCCGGTCTCGGTGAAGGTGTCGATCGTGTCGGTGACGATGGAGGCCTCGCCGCGGCGCAGGACAGAGAAGAGATCGCCGTTCGGCACCACGCACAGCCGCTCGTCCCAGGGGTTGTAGCTCGGCTGGAAGTGCTTCATGTCCACCGCGCTGCCGACCTGGGCGCGGATCGCGGCCAGGATCGCCTTCCGGGCGGCCTTGGGCGCGGTGCGGCAGAAGCGGTACATGCCCTGCTGCAGCAGGATGTTGCGTACGCGGCCGGTGCCGTAGACCGCCCGGGTCGGCACCTTGAGCAGGTTGAACGCCGCGGAGACCGGGTCCTCGGCCGGGACCGGCACGACGTACGTCGGGGAGCGCTGCAGCATCGTGACGTGCTCGGCCTTCTCGGCCATGTTGGGGACCAGGGTGATCGCGGTGGCCCCGCTGCCGATGATGACCACGCGCTTGCCGGTGTGGTCGAGGTCCTCGGGCCAGTGCTGCGGGTGGATCAGCTCACCCTGGAACCGCTCCTCGCCGGGGAACGTCGGGCGGTGCCCCTGGTCGTAGTCGTAGTAGCCGGTCGCGCCGACGAGGAAGTGGCTCGTCCACTCCTCCGTCTCGCCGGTGGTCTCGTCGAGCGCCGTGGTGGTCCACAGGCCACGCTCGCTGGACCAGGACGCGGAGACGACCTTGCGGCCGAAGTGGGTGTGCCGGGTGACGCCGTACTCGTCCGCGGTCTCCTCGATGTAGCGCTTGATGCTCGGGCCGTCGGCCAGCACCTTGGTCCCGTTCCACGGCCGGAACCCGTAGCCGAAGGTGAACATGTCGGAGTCCGAGCGGATCCCGGGGTAGCGGAACAGGTCCCAGGTGCCGCCCATCGCGGTGCGGCGCTCGAGGATGGCGTACGTCCGCCCGGTCCGTTCGCGGGTCAGCTGGCTGGCGACGCCGACGCCGGAGAGACCGGCTCCGACGATGAGGACGTCGACGTGGCGCTGGGTGGTCATGCGGTCCTCCGAAGGTCGGTGTTCGTCATGTCCAGGGTCGTCGCGAGGATGGTGTCGGCGATCAGGTCCGGGTCGTCGGCCATCGGCACGTGACCGCAGCCGGGCAGCTCGACGTGGCGCGCTCCGGGGAGGCGTACGCGTGCCTGGTCGGCCTGATAGGGACGCAGGACCCGGTCCTTGGTGCCCCAGGCGATCGTGATCGGCACATCGGCCGGCACGGCACCGTCGAACAGGTAGCCGCCGCGGATGATGTCGCGGAGCGCCTGCTTGGAGTCGAGCATGTTGCACAGGTCCTCGTACGCGACGTCTGCCGGGATCGCCGCCGGCCGGGCGGTCAGCCAGCTGAGCCCGAGCGTCCGGCCCCACGGGTGACGAAGAAGCCACGGCGCGACCGGCCGCAGGACCCCCGAGGTCGCGATGACCGAGGCGAACAGCGCGCGGACGTAGGCGAACTCGACGTCGTTGCGCCAGAAGCCGGCCGGGGAGATCGCGGTGACGCTGCGAGCGAGCCCGTGCTTGCTCAGCTCCAGGGCGACCACACCACCGAGGCTGTTGCCCACGACGTGCGGACGCTCCAGGCTGGCCGCGGCCAGGAATTCCTCGAGCGGGTCGATCAGCGCCTGCCGGGGCGAGCGGCCGTCGGCCACATGGGCCGGGGACTCGCCGTGGCCGGGCAGGTCCACGAGGAACACCTCGTGGTGCTCGGCGAGCCGGTCGACGACCGGGTGCCAGGCCTGGCGGCGGTGACCGATGCCGTGGATCATCAGCAGCGGCTCGCCCGAGCCGGTGCTCTCGTACGCCAGCACCTCAGACCGCCGCACTCGACGGCTGCGCGCGGTAGCGCGCGGCCCGCCCGTCGATGCCGAGGGCGCGCCAGACCAGCTTGGCCGGTCCCTTGCGGATCCCCAGGTTGTCGGCCAGGAGGCGTACGTCCGAGAAGAGGTCGCGCAGGAGCTTCTCGGAGTCCTGGGAGTCCCACCAGATCTCCTTGGCGACGTCCTTCGGGATGCCCATGTCCTCGCGCGCCTGCTTGCTCGGCACCATGATCACGTCGCACAGGAGTCGCATGACCACCGGGAACAGATAGGTCAGCGCGCGCCGCTTGAGGGGGTTCATCTGCTGCCAGTGGTGCTCGAGATACTGGTGCGCGAACCCGATGTGGCGGGCCTCCTCGGCGATGTGGATCTGCATGACGCGGTCGATCAGCGGGTGGCTGCCACCGGCGCGCATGATGCTCTTCTGCAGATGGTCGATCGGCTCCTCGCCGCCGAGGATGCCGACGAAGAAGATCTCCGGGAACCAGGTCCCGGCCGACGTCACCAGAGGAGCCAGCCAGGCGAACCACCCCGGTGCCCCGGCGACGCCGTCGACCCCGGAGTTCTCCACGAACCGGTTGACCGACTCCTGGAACATCTGGATGTGGTGGGTCTCCTCGGTGACCTCGTGCATCGCGTAGCGGAACTCGGGGTTGCCGTCCTTCGCCAGGATCAGGTGGTGCATCACGCCCGCGATGAGCACCTGCTCGAACTGGCGCCCGACCTTCGCGATCTGCGCGTAGCGGTAGACCCCGATCTGGATCTGCCGCTCCTTCGAGAGCGACTTGTACCACTCGTGACGGCCGATCTCGTCGGCGTCGGTGAGGACGAAGCGCTCGTCGTTCGGGTCGAGGTGGAACTCGGGATCGTCCCACTTGATGTCCTTGAACGCCTGGAAGTGCTGGTCCACCGAGGCTTCGGAGAGTGTCCGCAGCGTGTCGTAGTAGGACTGCTTCGCCGTCGGGTTCGTCGTCGGGCTCGTCGTCGTGCTCATCTCGATCTCCTTCTCATCGGGTGGGGACCGGAAGGGATCGGCTGATGATCTCCTTCATGATCTCGCTGGTACCGGCGTAGATGCGTTGGACGCGGAGGTCGGTGAAGGCCCGCGCGATCGGGTACTCCTCCATGAAGCCGTAGCCGCCGAAGAGCTGGACGCACTTGTCGACGACGATGCCGGCGCGCTCGGAGCTCCAGTACTTGGCCATCGCGGCGGTCGGGATGTCGAGCTCGCCCTTGACGTGCAGCTCGACGCACTCGTCGATGAAGGAGCGCGCCACCCGGGCCTCGGTCGCGATCTCGGCCATCTCGAACTTGGTGTTCTGGAAGCCGAAGACCGGCCGGCCGAAGGCGGTGCGCTCGTTGACGTACAGGAGCGTCTCCTCGAAGCAGAACTCCATCGCGGCCACGCTGCCGACGGCCACGATCAGCCGCTCCTGCGGAAGCTGCATCATCAGCTGGACGAACCCGTCGCCCTCCTTGTCGCCGAGCAGGTTCGAGGCCGGGATGCGTACGTCGTCGAAGAAGAGCTCGCAGGTGTCCTGCCCCTTCATCCCGATCTTGTCGAGCACCCGGCCGCGGCGGAATCCGGGGGTGTCGGTCGGCACGATGACCAGGGAGATCCCGGCAGCAGCCTCCTCCGGGTTGGTCTTGACCGCGACCAGCACCATGTCGGCCAGGAGCCCGTTCGTGATGAACGTCTTGGCTCCGTTGACGACGTACTCTTCGCCGTCCTTGACCGCCTTGGTGCGGATGCCCTGCAGGTCGGAGCCGGTGCCGGGCTCGGTCATCGCGATCGCGGAGACCACCTCGCCGGAGGCCAGCTTCGGCAGCCACTCGTTCTTCTGCGCCTCCGTGCCGTACGCGAGCAGGTAGTGGGCCACGATCCCGCTGTGCAGCGAGGCACCGAAGGCGGTGTCGCCGACCCGGGCCTGCTCCTCGATCAGCACGGCCTCGTGGGCGAAGGTGCCGCCACCGCCGCCGTACGCCTCGGGGATGGAGAGGCACAGCAGACCCAGATCGCCGGCCTTGCGCCACAGGCCACGGTCGACGTGCTTGTCGGCGATGTAGGTGTCGATGTTGGGCTTGACCTCCTTCTCGAAGAAGGTCCGGGCAAGGTCGCGAAGGTCGTCGAGGTCCTGGTCCATCCAGGGCGAGCGGCGGGACATGCGTGGCCTTTCGGGTTGGGTACAGGGTGTTTCCAGAGACATGGTGTCCCACTTATCTCCTGGATACAAGGTGTAGCCGGTGCTGTCTCGCTAGGGTGACGATGTGGTTGACGTGGTCAAGTGGGTCGATTCCACCGTCCGGCGCCGCTCGGCGAAGGAGGCGCTCGACAACGACGCGCGGCGAGCCCAGGTGGTCGAGGCGGCCGTGGAGGCGATCGAGGAGCGCGGGCCGGGCATCGGCATGGCGCAGGTCGCCGAGCGCGCAGGCCTCCCCCGCCCGAACGTCTACCGGCACTTCGCCAGCAAGGAGCAGCTCGACGCCGAGGTCGTCCGGTTCGCGTCGACCGAGCTGATCCGACGCGTACGTCCTCATCTCGCCCGCGCCGGGACCCCGCGCGAGGTGATCGGCGGGGTCATCGAGCCCTGCGTCGTCTGGGCCGACGAGCATCCCAACCTCTACCGGTTCGTCGCCGCGCAGCAGCAGACCAGGGCGCTGCACCGGGCCCGGATGGGACGCAACCGCTTCCTCGACGAGCTCATCGATGCCATGGGCTCCTACCTCCGCGCCTCCGAGGTGAGCGGCACCCCCTCCGACGGCATCCTCGCCGGCCTCATGGGCATGGTCGACGCGAGCATCATCTGGTGGCTCGACCACCACGACGAGACCCGGGACCAGCTCGTCGACCGGCTCACCCGGCAGGTCGTCGTCGTGCTCATCGACATGCTCGACGACCTCGGGCTCGAGGTCCGTGACGACATGGTCTTCAGACCGCTGGACTGATCAGGAACGAAGAAGCGCACGGAGCCCCCACCTCCTTAGGCTCGTATCAACAGACCGACCGAGGAAGGAAAGACCATGGCGAAGAGCAGCACGTTCACCGAGGAAGAGAAGGCGGCCATGAAGGAGGCCGCCGCCGAGCGCAGGACGGCCGCCAAGCGTGGCACCGGCAGCAGGAAGGCCGAGGCCGACCTCGCCGACTGCCTCGAGAAGATCGAGGCGATGGACGACAACGACCGCGCGATCGGCGAGACGCTCCACCGGATCGTCACCACGCACGCGGCCGATCTCGCCCCGAAGACCTGGTACGGCATGCCCGCCTACGCCAACGCCGACGGCAAGGTCGTGGTGTTCTACAAGTGCGCCGGGAAGTTCAAGATGCGCTACGCCGAGGTCGGCTTCCAGGAGTGGGCGAACCTCGACGACGGCGACATCTGGCCGACCGTCTTCGCCGTCACCGCGATGACCTCGGCCGTCGAGGAGAAGCTCACCGACTTGGTGAAGCGGGCGGTCCGCTAGCCGGCGTGATGCTCGCGGTAGGGCTGATAGAGCCGTTCCAGGAACCCTGCGAGCTCGGCGGCCATCTCCTCGTCCAACGTGGGGAAGGAGAAGGTCGCCTTGCCCGTACGCCGCTTGCGGAACGCCTCCGATGAGTCCTCCAGCGCTTCCGGCCAGGTGTCGACGGCGATCGCGTAGAGGCTCACCTTCTGCGCGCTTCGCTTGACCGCGGCGAAGTAGTCATGTGCGCCGGCGCCCGGCCAGCGCAACGACGGCATCCCGTAGATCGTCGCGTCCTCGAGCTCGTTGCGGTAACGCTCGAGAAGCGCCCAGATCCGGTCTTCGACGGCATCGAGGTCGGCCATTGAGGGAGCGTAGCTCAGCGGCGACGGAAGAGCCGGAACCTGCGGCTTCGCCGAACATCTGTGCCTGCCGCTTCGCGCGGCTTCCTGCCTCGCGCCGCCCGACGGTCGGCCCATCCGGCGACCGTGGCGTCGGGGTCGCGAGGCATCGTGATCAGCGGCGGTCCCGCCGGCGGCTCGTAGCGGGCGCGGATCACGAGAGCGTTGAAGTCGTCGATCTCGCGACGTACGGCCTTCTCGTCCGCCAGCTGATCCAAGCGCGCGTCCAGCGCAGCATCGTCCTTGCGGAGCTGGATGGACGGCGGGAGCAGCGCGATGTGCTCACGCTCGATGAGGCTCCTGACCCACCACTCCGGGTCGTGGTGATCCGGTAGATCGATCGGCTCACCTGCGCCCGGCAGGTCGTCGAAGTCGCCACGGGCGATCGCCTTGCGCACCTGGAAGTCCGCGAGCAACGCGACAGCCACCGCATCATCGATCGCGAAGGCGTACGGGTCGTGCACGCTTCTTCACCATCCCTCCGTCGGCAGCGGATAAAAGTCACCTGTATTATGTCACGCGTATTGAAAACCGAAAGGGGCCGCGATGCCGAAGGTGGTCGACCACCGCGAGCGACGAGAAGCGATCGCGCACGCCCTGTGGCGGGTGGTCGAGCAACAGGGCTGGCCGCGAGCGACGATGCGCGAGGTCGCCCGCGAAGCCGATGTCTCTCTCGGGCAGCTCCAGCACTACTTCTCGTCCCGCACCGCGATACTGACCTTCGCGATGGAGTTCGCCGCCGAACAGACCTCGGCCCGAGTCACGCGCGGCCTGACCGGTCTCGACCAGCCTCCACACCCTCGCGACGTACTGCGGGTGGTGCTCACCGAGATGCTCCCGCTGCACCCCGATGCGCGCGCCACCAGCCGCATGAACACCGCGTACGTCCTGGAAGCTCTTCACGATCCGGAGCTGCGCGAGCAGGCTCGCGTCGGCCTCGACGAGGGGCGGGCCCTGGTCGAGCGCCTCATCCGGCAAGCACTGACCCACGGTCAGATCCCCGCCGACCGCGACCCGAACATCGAGACGGACCTGATCCTGGCGCTGACCGGCTTCGCACCGCTCCTCGAGCTCGGCGTGATCACGCCTCGAGCCGCACTGGCGGCCGTCGATCAGCACCTCGATCGGCTCTTCGCGCCGCCGGCAATGTGACCGGCGAGCGACATTTTCAACCAACTTGCGAAAGTTCAAAACCTTCTTGACGAAGTCTCATCGAGCCCCCTACCTTCATGTGTGACGCTCGCCACACCCCACGGAGGCCCGCATGTCTCGTATCCCCCCGTCCAGAGCCGTGCTCGGCTCACTCGTCGGCCTATCGGTCACCGCCGCACTCCTCGGCGGAGCCCCCGCCACCGCCGCGGAGGCGGCGGACCTGCCACCGCAGGAGCCCGGCGTCACGCTGCGCACCTACGACATGGGTCGTCCGATCGCGGAGCTGTGCACGCTGAAGGCGGGCCAGACGCCCAACGTCGACAGGCTCACCTCACTCATCGACTACGACTCGCCGGCCGACTTCGGCCTCGGCGACCGGTTCATCTCCGAAGCCCTGGCCAACCTGCGCATCGATGCTGCCGGGACGTACGACTTCCGGCTGATCAGCGACGACGGCTCCCGGTTGCTCATCGACGGCTCCGAGGTCATCGACCACGACGGGCTGCACGGGGAGACCGCCAAGGACGGCGCCGTCAACCTGAGCGAGGGATATCACGATCTGCGTGTGGAGCACTTCGAGGACGGTGGCGGCGAGGTGCTGCGCCTGCAGTGGCGGCCTCCGGGCGCGGCTGACTTCACGCTGGTGCCGACCGAGGTCCTGAGCACCGAGGCAGGGGTGGTGCGGGTGACCTCGCCGGGCACGAAGTACTGCGAGGGCCAGAGCGACACCGCCGGTGACGGCATGCAGCTGGACAGCGTCCACCCGGCGTACGACCTGACCGACCTCCGGCCGGACGGCTTCGAGCCGATGGTGGCCGCGCTGGACTGGGCCGCGGACGGCCGGCTCGCGGTGGTGACCACCGGGTCGGTGAGCCCGTCGGGCTGGGTGGAGGACCCCGAGCCCGGCGAGATCTTCCTGCTCAGCAACCCCGGGACCGCCACCGGCCCCGAGGACGTGACGGTGGAGAAGGTCGCGACCGACCTGTTCAACCCGATGGGCGTGGCGATCATCGGCACGTCGATCTTCGTCTCCGAGCGCGACCAGCTCACCGAGCTGACCGACCCCGACGGGGACGGCTTCTACGACCGGCACCGGAAGGTCGCGGAGTGGCCCTTCGGCGGGAACTTCCACGAGTTCGCCTTCGGTCTCCTCCACGACAAGGAGAGCTTCTACGTGAACCTCTCCGTCGCGATCAACTTCGGCGGGGCGACCACCGACCCGCAGCCGGCCGCCGATCGCGGGACGACGCTGAAGATCTCGCGCAAGACGGGCAAGGTCACCTACCTCGCCGGCGGGCTGCGTACGCCGAACGGGATGGTGCGCGGACCCGGTGGCGACCTGTTCGTGATGGACAACCAGGGCGGCTGGCTGCCCAGCTCCAAGCTCGTGCACGTCAAGCCGGGCCGGTTCTTCAACCACTACACCAACCCGTCCGGCCCGTTCGACGACCAGCCGGTCACGGACCCGACCCTGTGGGTGCCGCAGGGCGAGATCGGCAACTCCCCGAGCAGCCCGGTGATGCTGCAGAAGGGCGCGTACGCCGGTCAGATGATCTTCGGCGACGTCACCTACGGCGGCCTGCAGCGCGGCTTCCTGGAGAAGGTCGAGGGTGAGTACCAGGGCGCGGTCTTCCGCTACTCCGCCGGCCTCGAGGCGGGCGTGAACCGCACGCTGCTCGGTCCCGACGGATCGATCTACGTCGGCGGCGTCGGCGAGGCCGGCAACTGGAGCGAGCCGGGCAAGCTCCGCTACGGCCTGCAGCGGATGAGCCCCGACAACGGCGCGGCGTTCGACATGCGCGAGATGCGCGCGACCAGGAACGGCTTCAAGATCCGGTACACCCAGCCGCTGTCCCAGGAGACCGTCGACAAGATCGCCGCCGACCCGAACGCCGCCTTCCGGATGACGCACTGGCGCTACGTGCCGCGCCCGACGTACGGCGGTCCGAAGGTCGACGAGCGACCGCTGTTCGTCTCCGGAGCCAAGGTGTCTCGTGATCGGACGTCGGTGACGCTCACCGTCGACGGTCTCGAGGAGGGCCGGGTCGTGCACCTGCGCTCGCCGCGGCCGTTCGCTGCCGAGGGCGGTGACGAGCTGTGGAACACCGAGGCCTGGTACACGCTCAACTCGATTCCTGGCTACCAGTCGCCGGCCGATCGCAACTATCTCGAGGCCGAGCAGGCGACCCTGGGTGGTAGCGCCGATGTCGATGTCGAGCACAACGGCTACTCCGGCTCCGGGTTCGTGGACGGCTTCGGCAACGTCGGCGCCTCGGTCACCTTCGACGCGAAGGTTGCTCGCGCCGGGACGTACCCGGTCCGGCTGCGCTACGCCAACGGCCCGAACCCGGCGCCCGGCACCAAGGAGGTCTCGGTCTACGTCAACGGCACGAAGGTCGAGCCGTGGGCACTGGAGTCCACCGACGACTGGCAGACCTGGGGCACCGCGACCCGGTCGATGCAGCTGAAGGCCGGGGTCAACCGGATCTCGCTCCGCTACGACGAGGGCGATGACGGGAACGTCAACTTCGACTCCCTCAAGGTCGGCGGCGGCGAGGACATCTGTTCGCCGCAGCGACCCGACCGGGGCTACCAGCCGCTCTTCGACGGCACCCTGACCTCGTTGACGTCATGGCGAATGGCCGGATCGGGCTCGTTCGGGCGGCAGGAGGACTGCTCGCTGCGCACGACCAACGGCATGGGGCTGCTCTGGTACACCGGTCAGGAGTTCACGAACTACAGCCTCAAGCTCGACTGGAAGCTGATCAACGACAACAACGGCGGCGTCTTCATCGGCTTCCCGAACCCCGGCAACGACCCCTGGGTCGCGGTCAACCAGGGCTACGAGGTCCAGATCGACGCCACCGACGCCCCGGACCGCACCACCGGCGCCATCTACACCTTCCAAGGCGCCGACCCGTCGGCCGTCGCAGCTGCGCTCAAGCCGGTCGGGTCGTGGAACTCGTACGACATCCGCGTCTCGGGCTCTCGCGTCCAGGTCTTCCTCAACGGGACGCAGGTGAACGACTTCACAAGCACCGACCCCGCGCGTGACCTGGCCGGCTTCGTCGGCATGCAGAACCACGGCGGTGGCGAGACCGTCTACTACCGCAACGTACGGGTCAAGGAGCTCACCGACTGACGCCAGATCGGACAGCGTGCCGCACCAGTGATCCGTCGACTCACGACGGAGCGCCGGTGCGGTGCACGACCCACACGTTCGGCTCGACATAGGTGGCGACATCGTGGTCGAGGTCGCAGTGCACCGGAGCGAGCGCGCGTTCCACGAGCACCGGGCCCGTCTTGTCGAACGGCAGCCCCGTCCATGCCCGCCACTCCGTCAGGGTGCCGGGGATGACCATCGACCGAGGAGCCACCCGCGCGATGTGCCCGCCGGCCCGTACGTGAACCCGCAGCCACGGGTCGACGGGGAGACCGTCCTCGCGAACCCGGGTCGCATACGTGGACATCGGCTCGTTGGCGTCGGTCTTGGCGCTGGGACGTACGGGCGCGACGAGCTCAGGGAAGCCGTGCCGGGCGGCGTTGTCGCGCATCGCGCCGAGCATCTGTGCCGAGATTCCCCTTCCCTGGTGGTCGGGGCGAACTGCGATCTCGACCGCGGAGATCGCATCGGGTTCCTGGCCTCGGATACTCGCCAGCAGGCCCTCGCGGATGACGAAGTCCCACCCGTTGTCGGGCAGCTCCTCGCGGTTGCCGCGCACGAAGGGGATCGAGTACCCGCACGCGACGACCTCGCCGGTCTCGTCCTGGGCGACCAGGACGAACGCGCTGAACCGAGTCTCGACGTTGCCGTAGTAGAGCCCACCGATCGGATCCTGGCGCATGAACTCCGGCCATGAGCTGGGCATGTCCCACATCGCCTCGGCGAGATCGGGTCGGTCGGCGAGGACAGAGATGGTGAGCGCCATGCGGCCATCGTTGCCGATGCGGCGGACACCAGCGACGGGTTTTCCTGACCGGTGCCGGTCGGGTCAGTCGCCGAGGCTCAGTGGGCCATGTCGACGAAGCGGCTGTAGTGACCCTGGAAGGCGACGACGAGATCACGGGTGGGGCCGTTGCGGTGCTTGGCGATGATCACGTCGGCCTCGCCGGGGCGGGTCGACTCCTTCTCGTAGACGTCGTCGCGGTGCAGCAGGACGACCATGTCGGCGTCCTGCTCGAGCGAGCCCGACTCACGAAGGTCGGAGACCGCCGGGCGCTTGTCGGCGCGCTGCTCGGAACCACGGTTGAGCTGGGACAGCGCGATGATCGGGACCTCGAGCTCCTTGGCCAGCAGCTTGATCTGGCGGGAGAACTCGGAGACCTCGAGCTGGCGGGACTCGACCTTCTTGCCGGAGCTCATCAGCTGGAGGTAGTCGATGACGATGAGCTTGAGGTCGTGGCGCTGCTTGAGGCGGCGGGCCTTGGAGCGGATCTCCATCATCGTCATGTTGGGACTGTCGTCGATGAACATCGGCGCGCTGGACACCTCGCCCATCTTGCGAGCCAGCTTGTTCCAGTCGTCGTCGGACATGTTGCCGTTGCGGATGTGGTTGAGCGGCACCTTGGCCTCCGCCGAGAGGAGGCGCATGGTGATCTCGGAGCGGCTCATCTCCAGGCTGAAGAAGACGCTGGTCAGGTTGTTGTGGATCGAGGCCGCGCGGCAGAAGTCGAGCGCGAGCGTTGACTTCCCCATCGCGGGTCGCGCCGCGACGATGATCATCTGACCGCCGTGGAAGCCGTTGGTGAGCTCGTCGAAGTCGGCGAAGCCGGTGGGAACACCGTAGAGGCCGGCCTCACGGTTGGAGATCGCCTCGATCTCGTCGAGGACGCCGTCCATGATGTCGGCGAGCGGCGAGTAGTCCTCGCCGGAGCGCTTGTCGGTGAGCTTGAAGACCTCGGCCTGGGCCTCGTCGACGATGTTGTCGACCTCGCCCTCGCCCGCGTAGCCGATCTGCACGATCTTGGTGCCGGCCTCGACCAGGCGGCGCAGGACCGACTTGTCGCGGACGATCTCACCGTAGTAACCGGCGTTGGCGGCGATCGGGACGTTGGAGGCGAGCGTGTGCAGATAGGGGGCGCCGCCGATGCGCTCCAGCTCGCCCTTGCGGCGCAGGTCGTCGGCGACGGTGACCATGTCGGCGGGCTCGCCGCGGCTGTAGAGATCGAGGATCGAGTCGTAGATCGACTCGTGGGTCGGGCGGTAGAAGTCGGTGCCGCGCAGCGTCTCGGAGACGTCGGCGATGGCGTCCTTCGAGATCAGCATCGAGCCGAGGACCGCCTGCTCAGCAGCCATGTCCTGCGGCGGCGTGCGGTCGTTGACCGCGCGCGGGGCGTTGCCCGGTTCGTACGCCGCGGGCCCGTCGCCCCACTCTTCGAACGGCGGCTCCGGGAAGTCGCCCGGACCGTCCATCGAGCCGGTCTCAGTGACGCTCATTCCCTTGCCCCTCCGTGGTCTGCGGATCGTCGCGGCGTGATCTCGGTCGATTCGGTCCCACGCTACGGGTGGGCACCGACAGTTCTGCTCCCACAGTCCTGCGCCCACCCTCGACGACACCTCAAGTCTCCGCGACCCTACGTCGCAGACCACATCGGCGACAGCAGGTTATCCACAGGACCTGGGGATAACCGGGGGATAGCGGTGGACGACACCCTGGTCAATGTGAACAGCCTGGGGAACTGCCTGTGCATAACTAGGGTCGTCCGATCGGCAATGCTACTCTGACCTGCGATTTTGTTGTCCATAGGTTGTGGACGAAAGAAAGTTGGCGGCCTAGCGGGATTCATCGCCGAGATCGTCGTACCCCCTTGGGCGTTTTGTCGACATAGCGCCGCAACGACGTTTTCCACAGGTTTTCCACCTGCCCTGAACAACGCCCTGCGCCAGCGGTGTTTAACCTTGAGACCGTGACGAGCCGGGCGGATGCGAAGAACTACTCGAAGACCGACCGCCGAGGCCTCGACAAGGAGATCTGGCGGCTCGCGATCCCCGCCTTCCTGGCCCTCGTCGCCGAGCCGCTCTTCCTGCTCGCGGACTCCGCGATCGTCGGCCACCTCGGCACCCGCGAGCTCGCCGGCCTCGGCGTCACGGGCGTCGTGCTCCAGACGATCGTCGGTCTCTGCGTCTTCCTCGCGTACGGCACCACAGCATCAGTCGCCCGCCGCATCGGCGCCGGCGACACCGCCGGTGCGTTAAGGCAGGGCATCGACGGGATCTGGCTCGCGGTCATCATCGGGGTCGTCGTCACGGTCCCGGTGATGGTCCTGGCCGAGCCGCTCAGCCGGGCGGTCGGCGCGGGCGACGAGGTCGTCGGTCCCGCGACGACCTACCTCCGGATCGCCGTCCTCGGGGTGACGCCGCTGCTGATGATGCTCGCGGCCACCGGTGTGCTCCGCGGGCTGCAGGACACCAAGACTCCACTGGTCGCGGCGGTCGTCGCCAACGTCCTCAACATCGTGCTCAACCTCGCCCTCGTCTACGGCGCCGGGCTCGGCATCGCCGGTTCGGCGATCGGGTCGGTGATCGCGCAGGTGCTGGCGGCCGCGATGCTGACGTACGTCGTGGTGCGGGCCGCCCGCGGCCAGGGCGTGCCACTGCGCCCCGACGCTCCCGGGATCCGTGCCTCCGCGCGGGCCGGCGTGGCCCTCGTGGTCCGCACGCTGACGCTGCGCATGGCACTGCTCGTCACGACGTTCGCCGTCACCCATCTCGCCGTCGGCGATCAGGCCGTGGCGCTGGCGACCCACCAGATCGCGTTCACGCTGTGGACGTTCCTGGCGTTCGTGCTCGATGCGATCGCTATCGCCGCGCAGGCGCTGACCGGGCGGTCGCTGGGGGCCGGCGACACCCGGGAGACCCGAGCCATCACGGCCCGGATGGTGTGGTGGGGCGTCGTCATCGGGGTCGTGGCCGGCGTACTCCTGGCTGCTCTCGCACCGTTCCTCGGCGCCCTCTTCACCGAGGACCAGGCGGTGCGGGATCTGTTGGTGCCGGTGGTGCTCGTGGCCGCGATCGCGCAGCCGATCGCGGGGGTCGTCTTCGTGCTCGACGGGGTGCTCATCGGCGCCGGCGACGGGCGCTACCTCGCCTGGGGCGGAGTCTGGACCCTCGTCGCGTACGTCCCGCTCGTCGCCCTGGCCGTCGCTCTCGGCGGTGGGCTGGTGTGGGTGTGGATCACCTTCGCGGTCGGCTTCATGGGCGCCCGCTTCGTGGTGCTGACGCTCCGTGCGCGGAGCGACCGCTGGCTGGTCACCGGCGCCTGAGCCCGCCGGTGACCAGCCAGTCCTCAGATCAGTCCGGACATCAGGGGTTGCTGGTGACCTGGATCGGGTTGTTGGCGGCGTCGGTCGCGCTGACCGCGTAGGTCGCCGCGAAGGAGACCTGGTCGCCGTTGGAGATCCCGGCGACACCGCACAGGAAGCCGGACACGTTGGACAGCGTCAAGGTGGGCTCGCTACCGCTGAGGGTGAGGGTGCCGGACGAGTCGCCGTTGGCGTAGGCGCCGGCCACCGAGCCGGTCGCGTTGAAGGAGCAGCCGGATCCACTGACCCTGGCCGAGACCCCGCTGATGTTGCCGGCGGTGGAGCCGTTCGCGTCGGTGTCGCCGGTGGCGTCGAGCGACCAGGTACCGGATCCGGTGACGGTGAACTCGATCCCCACCGGGCCGGTGCAGTCGGAGAAGGAGACGCTGGAGCCGTCGAGGGCGGCGATCCCGGTCCCGCTGATCGCGGCGCCCGGGGTCGCGGTGCCGGAGATCGAGCTGCCGCTGCAGGTGACCGAGGCCCCGGCGGTGACGTCGGTGAACGTGATGCCGCTCCCTTGTGCTCCGAAGGCGACGCTCGATCCGGCGGCCGCGGACCCGGCGCTGAGGTTGTAGCTCGAGGCGGCGAAGGCTGCCGGTGAGGCGAGGCCGATCGCGGCGACCGCCGCGACAGGTACGACGGTGAATCTGGCCAGCTTGGACATGTTTGTCATGACACGCTCCTCTGGTGGTGGGGTCGGCCGAGGGTCTCGGCCTCCGGTCACGCTAGGAGCGGCTCGACGGGCGCGGGCTGATCCGGACCAGGGCCCCGCACTATTTCGTCCATATCAACAACATGTGTCCGGCTTGCGGGTCGCCCGCCGCCGCTTCGCGTACGCCGCCTCCGCCCGCCACCGGGGCAGCGCTGATCGCAACGCCCGCATCATCGCCAGCCTCAGGGCCGGATCGTGCAGGTCCGGTCCCAGGAGCTCTCGGAGCAGACGGACCCGGTAGGCAGCCGTCGACGGCGGCACCTGCATCCGTGCCGCCACGTCGGCAGGGCGATCGACGCCGTTGTGCAACATGACCTCGAGGGTCTCGCCGAGAATCCACCTGGAGTGCGGCTTGACCTCTTCGAGCTTCCCCAGCACGGCTCCGCTGTCATGGGTCAACATGTGGGGGACCTCCCGAGTGGCCGCCAGCGGATCCCCGATGATCCGCAAGAGAACAGGTTATAGATCGGCCTCTGGTCTCGATGAGGTTTCGGGACAACCGGTCCCAGTTACTCGGTTGCGCCGAACCCGGCTTGGGGCCAAGGTCGGAGCATGCCCGCGGACCCGAAGAGCACCCTGAAGACCTATATCGATGCGCGTCGCGAAGCGCTGATCTCCAAGGTCGAGGACCTGCCGGAGCGCGAGGCCAGGTTGCCGCGTACGCCGACCGGCACCAACCTCCTCGGCATCATCAAGCACGTCACCGGCGTCGAGGCCGTCTATCTCGGCGCGACGTTCGGCCGTCCGTTCCCGCATCCCGAGGAGCTGGTCTCGGACGAGGTCTTCGAGGTGGATCCGCAGGCGGACTGGTACGCCACCGAGGACGAGACCATCGAAGGGATCATCGATCTCTACCGTCGGGTCATCGCCCACGGCGACGAGACGATCGAGGCGCTGGGGTTGGATGCCATCGGCCACGTACCCCACTGGGGCGACGAGGAAGTCACCCTCCACCAGATCCTGGTGCATCTCTTCGCCGACCTCGCCGGTCACGGCGGACAGGCCGACATCCTCCGCGAAGAGGCGGACGGCGCCGTCGGCTGGCGCAGACCCGGCGACAACATCCCCTCGGAGTACGACTGGCCGGCGTACGTCGCCAAGCTGACCGAGATCGCGAACAAGTTCTAGCCGAAGCGTCACCCCCGTCGGCCGAGATGGCATCCGGGTGCCGGTTCGGCCGACGTAAGTGACGTCTCGGCCGACGTACCTGACGCCTCGGCCGGAAAACGAACAGGCCCGCCTCCCGAAGGAGGCGGGCCTGGGTGAATCCCTAGATCAAGCGGGGACCACGTTGAGGGCCAGCTTGGCGGACACCTCGTCGTGGAGCTTGACGGAGACCTCGTGAGAACCGAGGGCCTTGATCGGGTTGCCCAGCGCGATGGTGCGCTTGTCGATCGACTCGCCGGTGGTCTCGGAGACCGCGGCGGCGATGTCGGCGGCGGTGATGGCGCCGTAGAGGCGACCGTCCTTGCCGGCGCGGACCTTCACGTTGACCGTGCTGGCCTCGAGCTTGCCCTTGATCTCGGCGGCGTGAGCCTCGTCGCGCACGGAGCGAGCCGAGCGCGCAGCCTTGATCGACTCGACCTGCGACTCGGCGCCGCGGGTCCAGCGGATGGCGTCGCCACGCGGGATCAGGTAGTTGCGGGCGTAGCCGTCCTTGACCTCGACGACGTCACCGGCGGAACCCAGCCCGGTGACCTCCTGCTGAAGGATGATCTTGGTAGCCATGTCGATCCTCCTCAGCGACCGGTGGAGGTGTAGGGCAGCAGAGCAACCTCGCGCGCGTTCTTGACGGCGATGGCCACGTCGCGCTGGTGCTGGACGCAGTTGCCGGTCACGCGACGGGCGCGGATCTTGCCGCGGTCGGAGATGAACTTACGGAGCAGGGTGGCGTCCTTGTAGTCGACGCCGGTCGCCTTCTCCTTGCAGAACTGGCAAACCTTCTTCTTAGGCTTGCGAATCACTGCCTTGGCCATTGTGGTGCTTCCTTTCTAGAAGCCCGGCCCCGCCGCGGAGCGGCATATGGGTGGAGCGCCGGAATGGTTGAGGGATTCGGAATGTGGATCTGTTGATCAGAAGGGAGGCTCGTCGTTGCCCACGCCCGGGGTCGCCCACGGGTCGTTGGCCGGCGCGCCGCCGCCCGCGTTGGCGGGCTGCTGCGGAGCCGGCGAGGCCCACGGGTCGTTGCCGGCCGGGGCCTGCTGGCCACCACCCTGGGGGCCGCCGTAGCCGCCACCCTGGTTGTAGCCACCGCCCTGGTTGCCCTGGTTGTAACCGCCGCCACCACCCTGGCCGCCGGACTGGCGGCTGGCCTTGGTGACCTTGGCGGTCGCGTAGCGGAGCGAAGGACCGATCTCGTCGCACTCGAGCTCGAAGACAGTGCGCTTCTCGCCCTCACGCGTCTCGTAGGACCTCGACTTCAGGCGACCCTGAGCGACGACACGCATGCCGCGCTGCAGGGACTCGGCGACGTTCTCAGCAGCCTGGCGCCAGATCGAGCAGCGCAGGAAGAGGGTCTCCCCGTCCTCCCACCCGTTGGTCTGGCGGTTGAAGGTGCTGGGCGTCGAAGCAATCGTGAAGTTGGCAACGGCTGCACCGGACGGCGTGAAGCGAAGCTCCGGGTCGTCGGTGAGGTTGCCGATCACGGTGATGACGGTGTCGCCTGCCATGAGATCTCCCTTGAGTCTGATCTGGGTGTCGGTGTCGGTTCAGGAGTTGTTCCTCGTGCGACCAAACATAGGACGCACCGCCGACATTTCCGACGATGACATCCGCGTCACTTGGACGGGCGGATGACCTTCGTACGCAGGATCTGCTCGTTGAGGCCAAGCTGGCGGTCGAGCTCCAGAACGGTCTTCGGCTCGGCGGTCAGGTTGACGACGGCGTAGATGCCCTCGGCGTTCTTGTTGACCTCGTAGGCCAGACGACGGCGTCCCCAGACGTCAACGTTCTCGACGGTGCCACCATCAGTGGTGACGACCTTCAGGAACTTGTCAAGGGTCGGGGCGACGGTGCGCTCATCGAGGCTGGGCTCGAGGATCACCATTACTTCATAGGCGCGCATAGCGTTCTCCACCTCCTACGGACTCGGCGGCCATGGTCTCTCCATGGCAGGAGGGCTGATGCGATGTCCCATCTCCAATCTGTGGAGAGGGACGCGTCAGCGTATCAACCAGCGGAACCCGTGGCCGAATCCACGGCCTCGACCGTGAACGGCACCGTGATCACCTCGCCGTCGCCGAGCCGGAACTGGGCCCAGAGGCGGTAGAGACCAGCCTTCGGTACGTCCAGGTGCAGCCCGAGCTCGGGCCCGAACGAGGCGCCGGGGACCGCCAGCTCGTCGCCTTCGGCGTGGCCGTGCACGAACGTCTCGCCGTCCGCGCTCATGACCACGACGTGGCCGGCCGCCCCGAGGTAGGGCTGTAGATCGTCGACAACCTTCCCGGTGCTGTCCTCGAACCGGCTGTGCTCGAACCTAAAGTGCAGGTCGCTCTGCTGGTCGGCGACCGGCGTGCCCTCGAGGGTGACGGTGAGATTGTCGACAGTCGACGATCTCGGGCTCGCCTCCAGCGGGACGGCAGGGGGCTGCGTACCTTCGACGGTGAGCTGCTGGCGGTCGAGCACGTCGGCCATGTCGGCCCGGCGTCGGAACTCGGTGTCGATGCGGTAGGTGCCTCCGGCGGGGAAGGTCACGTCGGTCTCGAGCTCGCCCGGTCGGCCGGTCGGCTCGGCGTGGAGGTGGCGGAACCAGGAGAGGTCCTGGCTGGTCACGATGACGTGCATCCAGGCCTGGTGGGTGCGACCGAGGTCGGTCACCGGGTCGCCGGTCGCGGCGTCCGTGACGAGGAACCGGAGCCCACCCTCGCGCCGCGTGATCGCGACGTCGATGCCCGACTCGGCCGAGGCGACAGGGGCGATGTCGACCTCGTGCATCTCCGTCATCGACGGCCGCATCGGGCTCATCCCCTGCGCCCACTCCAGGATGCCGTTCATCCCGCGCTGCGCCGGCTCGGTGCGCGACAGGTAGGTCAGACCGGCACCGATCGAGATCGCGATCACGGCCGTGACCAGGAGATATCCACCGTCGCGGACGCGCGTGACGAAACCCCGACCGGCGTACGCCTCAGGCGTCTCGGGTCGGCGGAAGCCACGCAGACGCAGGGCGTTGGTGACGACGCTGACCGAGCTCATCGCCATGGCTGCGCCGGCGAGGACCGGGTCGAGGAGCGCGAGTGCGGCGACCGGGATGAGGAGCACGTTGTAGGCGAACGCCCAGAACAGGCCTTGCTTGATCGTCGCGACGGTGCGCCGGGAGAGCGCCAGCGCGGTCGCCACGCCGCGGAGGTCACCGCCGACCAGGGTGATGTCGGAGGCGGCCAGGGCGACGTCGGTGCCGGTGCCGATCGCGATCCCGACGTCGGCCTGAGCCAGCGCCGGGGCGTCGTTGATCCCGTCGCCGACCATCGCGACGACCTTGCCCTCGTCCTGGAGCTGCTGGATCCGGGCGAGCTTCTGCTCGGGCAGCAGGCCGCCGGCCGCGTGGCGTACGCCGACCTCGTCGGCCACCTTCGCCACCGTCGCGGCCGCGTCGCCGCTGAGGATGTGCACCTCGACGCCCGAGTCCTCGAGCAGACGCACCGTCTCCTTGGCCTCGTCGCGGACCTGGTCCTCGACGCGGATCGACCCGGCGTACGCCCCGTCGACGGCGACCAGGACCGCCCCGTTGTCGGCGGCATCGATCCCTTCCTCGGCCAGCATCGCCGAGTTGCCGACGACGACCCGGCGACCGTCTACGACGGCACTGATCCCGCGCCCGGGGTGAGCCTCGAACGCCGAGACGTCAGGCGCGGCGGCCGAGGCGTCACGTACGCCGGTCGAGGCGGCACTCGGTGACGTCTCGGCCGACCGGGCTGACGCTTCGGCTCGGGTCTTGAGGGCGGAGGCGAGGGGGTGGTCGCTGCCGGTCTCGGCGGCGGCGGCGATCCGGACCAGCTCGTCGCGGGTCCAGCCGGGCGCCGGACTGATCTCGGAGACCTCGGGCTTGCCGTGGGTGATCGTGCCGGTCTTGTCGAAGACGATGGCGGTGACGGAGCGGGCGCGCTCGAGGGTCTCGCCCGAGCCGACGAGTACGCCGAGCTCGGCCGCGCGGCCGGCGCCGACCATGACGGCGGCCGGCGTGGCCAGGCCGAGGGCGCAGGGGCAGGCGATGATGAGGACCGCGATCGCGGCGGTGACGGCGCTGGTCAGGCGCTCGGCGTCGGGGCCGAGAACCAGCCAGCCGACGAAGGTCAGCGCGGCCACCACCAGGACGGCGGGTACGAACACCTCGGAGACCCGGTCGGCCAGGCGCTGCAGCTTGGTGCCGGAGCCCTGGGCGGACTCGACCATCGCGATGATCTGCGCCAGCGTGGTCTCGGAGCCGACCGCGGTCGCCTCGATCTCGAACGAGCCGGTCTGGTTGATCGTGGCGCCGATGACGATGTCGCCCTCGGCCTTCCGCACCGGGTCGCTCTCACCGGTGAGCATGGACTCGTCGACGTAGGACGTCCCGGCGACGATCCGCCCGTCGACCGGGATCTTCTCCCCGGCGCGCACCCGGATCCGGTCGTTGACCCGCAGGTTCGCCACCGGGACCGTGACGTCGCGACCGTTGCGGACGACCGTGGCCGTCTCCGGCATCAGGCCGACGAGGGCCTTGACCGCGTCAGCCGTACGCGACTTGGCCCGCGCCTCCAGCCAGCGGCCCATCAGCACGAGCGCGACGATGACCAGGGCGGTCTCGAAGTAGAGGTGGAGAGGCAGGCCCCACGCCTCGGCCTGGCCCATCCACAGGGTCACGAAGGCGCTGTAGGCGAAGGCGATGCCAGTGCCGAGCGTGACCAGGGTGTTCATGTCGACCGATCCGTGGCGTATGCCTCGGACCGCCGCGACGTAGATGTCGCGGCCCGCCCACCACTGGGTGACCGCGGCGACCACGAGCACGATCGACATCACCGGCTCCATGGCGTCGACCGGAAGCGGGACGTACATCAAGGCCATCAGACCGAGCCCCACCGCCAGGGCCGTGATCCACCGCCGCTTGAGCTGGACGAGCTCGGTCTCGCGGCGTACGTCCCGATCGTCCTCTGCCTCAGGCTCTTGTGGATTGTCGACAGTCGACGATCTCAAGACAGCCTGATAGCCCGCCTTCTCGATGGCGGCGCTGATCTCGGCGAGGTCGGTGCGGGCGGGGTCGAAGTGCACGAGGGCGGTCTCGGTGGCGAGGTTGACGTTTGCGTCCTCGACACCCTCGACACGGCTGATGGCCTTGGTGACGCGGCGCACGCAGCTCGCGCAGGTCATGCCCTCGATCTCGAGCTGTTGTTCGGTCGGGTTCGCGGCGGTGGGGGTCATCGTGATCAGGCCAGCGAGTAGCCGGCCTCTTCGACGGCCGCACGGATGGCGTCGTCCGAGATCGGCTCGGAGGCGGTGACGGTGACGTTGCCGGAGGCCAGGTCGACGTCGACGTCGCTCACGCCGGCGATCTCGGTGACCTCTTCGGTGACGGAGGAGACGCAGTGTCCGCAGGTCATACCGACGACAGTGAAGTTCTGGGTGCTCATGAGAATCTCTCTGGGTTGTTGGATTGTTGACAATCAGGACCGGACGAGGCGAGCGATGGCGGCAGAGGCCTCGGCGAGCTTCTCGTCAGCCTCGGCACCACCGTTCTGGACCGCGCCGGCGACACAGTGACCGAGGTGCTCGTCGAGCAGCCCGAGAGCGACCGCCTGGAGCGCCTTGGTCGAGGCGGAGACCTGGGTGAGGATGTCGATGCAGTAGGCCTCGTCCTCGACCATCCGCTGCAGCCCGCGCACCTGACCTTCGATGCGCTTGAGGCGCTTGAGATAGGCCTCCTTGTTCTTGTTGTGGAGGTATCCGTGATCCGCGTGGCCTTCGTGCCCGGTGTGCTCGTCCATGGTTTCTACCATACCCCCGTAAGGTATGAAGTCAAGCCGAAGGATGTCGGTGCCGCGCCCTAGACTGGGCCCATGGCTGTTGCGATCGGTGCCCACGTAGACCAGACCGACCCCGTCGCCGAGGCGACCGCGCGCGGCGCGAGCCTGGTGCAGTTCTTCCTGGGCGATCCCCAGTCCTACAAGGGCCCGGTGGTGACGTACGCCGACGGCGCGGCAGCGCTCAAGGCCCGCGCGGAGGAGCAGGGCGTCGATCTCTACGTCCACGCGCCCTACATCATCAACGTCGCCACGACGAACAACCGGATCAGGATCCCGAGCCGCAAGCTCCTCCAGCAGCACATGGACACCGCGGCCGAGGTCGGCGCCAAGGGCCTGATCGTCCACGGCGGTCACGTCAACAAGGACGACGACCCCGCGAAGGGCTTCGACAACTGGCGTAAGGCGATCGAGGCGACCGACATCAAGGTCCCGCTCCTGATCGAGAACACCGCAGGCGGCGACAACGCGATGGCCCGCTACCTCGACCGGATCGCGGGAGTCTGGGAGGCCATCTCCACCGCCGAAGGCGCGGAGAACGTCGGCTTCTGTCTCGACACCTGCCACGCCCACGCCGGCGGCAACCCGCTCGAGACGGTCGTCGAGGACATCCGCAAGATCACCGGCCGGATCGACCTGGTCCACTGCAACGACTCGCGCGACGAGTTCGACTCCGGCGCCGACCGCCACGCCAACTTCGGCGCCGGCCGCATCGATCCCGACCTCCTCGCCGGCGTCGTCCGCGACGCCGGCGCCCCGGTGATCTGCGAGACCCCTGGCGGCGCGGAGGAGCACACGAGCGACTTCGCCTGGCTCCGCGAGCGAATCTGACCCGACTCTGACCGATTCTCACCGAATCTTCACTTCTGACACCCGAGTGTTGAGTTATGGCGGACGAAATCGCGCATTGATCCGCCACAACCGAAGATTCGTTCGCACGAACTGCGGTCTCGCTCACCAGAGGTGAAGATTCGGCTGAGAATCGGCTCGCCCAGTGGGACTTCGACTATGACCCAACAGGGCCATTGACATATCGTCCTCCGAATGAGTTCGAACTGGCGCGCCGATGTTCAAGGTCTCCGTGCAGTCGCTGTCGGGCTGGTGATCGCCGGCCACGCGGGGCTCTCCGGGTTCGAGGGTGGGTTCGTCGGAGTCGACGTCTTCTTCGTCCTCTCCGGGTTCCTGATCACCACGTTGCTGCTGCGTGAGACCGACCGCAGCGGCACCGTCAGCATCAGCCAGTTCTACGCCCGCCGCGCCCGCCGAATCCTGCCGGCGGCGACCGCGACGATGCTGGTCGTACTCACCTACAGCGCGATCGTCCTGCCCCAGACCCGCACCGACCAGATCGCCGGCGACGCGGGCTGGGCGGCGGTCTTCCTGGCCAACGTGCACTTCGCCAAGGAAGCGGTCGACTACTTCAACACCGCCGCGCCCTCGCCGTTCCAGCACTACTGGTCGCTCTCGGTCGAGGAGCAGTTCTACGTCGTCTGGCCGCTGCTGGTGCTCGCCGTCGCGCTCTGGATCCCGAAGCACCACCGCCGTCGCGCGATCACCGCGCTCGCCGCGCTCGTGGCGGTGGTCAGCCTCGCCTGGTCGCTGCACGCCACCAGCGTCGACCCGACCACTGCCTACTTCTCCACCCCGGCCCGCGCCTTCGAGCTCGCCGCGGGCGCCCTTCTCGCCTGCGTCGCGGGCCGACTGGAGAGCATCAAGAAGCCGTACGCAACGGCCCTGGGCATCATCGGCGTTGGCACCCTCGTCTACGCCACCGCGAGCTTCAGCGAGGCGACCCACTTCCCGGGCTGGCACGCCCTGGTGCCGGTGCTCGGCACGGTCGCGCTCCTGGTCGCCGGCCCCGCCACCCCGACCGGTTGGCTGCTCTCGAAGCAGCCGCTGCGCTACCTGGGTGACATCTCGTTCAGCCTCTATCTGTGGCACTGGCCGATCCTGATCCTCGCTCCCGAGGCGATCCCCGGCGGCGGCGTACGCCAGCTGCTGATCATGCTGGCGCTCATCCTGGCCGCCTCCGCGGCGAGCTACCACTGGATCGAGATGCCGTTCCAGCGCCACAAGATCCCGCACCTCACCAAGGGCCGCCGCGCACTCGCCCTCTGGCCCGCCGCCGCTGCCCTCGCCCTGGTCGCGGGCACGAGCTCCCAGGCGTACGCCGGCTATCAGGTCGACGTCGCCAAGGCCAACGCTGAGGAGTGGTTCCAGGAGAACCCCGACGTCCTCGACACCGACCACAAGCCGGTCACCGGCGTCCTGAAGACGACGGTCGAGGCCGCCGAAGAGGGTGCCCCGCTGCCGCCGGAGGCCAAGTTCGACGCCTCCGACTCGTGGGCCGAGCGCGGCGGCTACTGCTACGCGGGCTACGGCGAGACGAAGCTCGACGGCGACTGCGTCTACGGCGACGGCAAGGCCGACCGCACCGTGGCCGTCGTCGGCGACTCCCACATCGGGATGTGGCTGCCTGCCCTCGACACCCTCGCCGAGCGCCAGCACGTGAAGCTGGTCCCGTTCGTGAAGCTCGGTTGCGCGGCGTACGGGGTGAAGCAGAAGTCCTCGAAGATGACCGTCGCGGAGTGCGAGGACTTCCGGAAGTGGACCAACGAGCAGATCACCGAGCTCAACCCCGACACGATCGTCGTCGGCGCCCGCGGCATGCTCGACATGGAGGAGCGCGACGGCGTCTCGACCGAGGAGCAGTGGCGAGAGGGCGTACGCCACGGCGTCAGTGCCTTCGAGAAGGTCACCCCGGACGTACGCGTCTTCGCCGACGTCCCCTCCGTCGACGACGACCCCGGCGAGTGCCTCTCCGACGCCCGCAACCTCCTCCAGGACTGCGTCGTGAACGCCGAGGGCACCGAGGTCGACTCCAACGAGGTGACCCAGGAGGCGCTCGACGGGACCGAGGCCGCGTACGTCGACATCGTCGACCTGGTCTGCACCGAGCGCTGCCCGCTCGTCGTCGGCGACGTCGTCACCTACTACGACGACTCCCACATCACCGCGACCTGGGTCGACCGGGTCACCCCGGCCCTCGGTAAGCGACTCGGCCGGCTGGACCGTTCCGCCTAGAACACATTTCAGTTCTGCGGCGGCCGAAGCATTGCCGTGGCACCGGCAGAGCGGAAGAATCGAAAGTTGCCGGGCGGGGCAGTCATCCCCTCACCGCCCCGCTCGGCCCACGTTCAAGCCGGACGCGGGTTGGGCATCCCCCTAGTGCCCAACCCACGCTGCGGCCCCGAAACCGCCAGCCTCCCCCAAGGCGGCGGCGCCAGCGTCCGAACCGAATTCCCCCGAATCTCGGTCCGGACAGCCCCAAGGAGTACGCGGCAGACCGCCTGATACACCGGCTTCGGACATTTCTCGTCGCTGGCGTTCATGGCGATGAAAGTTGGGAAACGCGCCCCCGACGCCCTTCTTGCGCTGCTACGTTGCTGGGCATGCCAGGCCCAGGAATGCTCACCCTGATGGTGTTGCCCGCCCTGATCGGCCTCATCATCGTCGCCCGCCCGAACGTCGCACTGTCGCTGACGAAACTGCGCGGGAAGTGGCTTATCGTTCTTGCCGCCGCACTCCAGTTCATGCATGTGGAGGGCTTGTGGCCAGATCAGGTCAAAGAGGGCATCGAGCGGAGGACGTACGCCGTCTTGGTCCTGGTCATTGCGATCGCGTTCTGTTGGCTGAATCGCTCGCTCCGGTCTCGTCGCCCGGGCCGATGGGCGCTCACACTCGTTCCGCTTGGAACCGCATCAAACTCGATTCCGATTGCTGTCCTCGGGGCGATGCCGTACAGCTACCAAGGGGCACGCATCGCCGGCTACTCCAGCGCCGAACTGACGACCGACGCGCCCGGTTACATCCGCCTGGACGACGTGTCAGCGCTCTGGATTCCGCTCGCTGACCTCATCCCCATCCCCGTGCTGATGAAGGTCCTCAGCGTCGGCGACCTGTTGCTCTTCACCGGCTTGGTGCTGCTGGTCATCGCTTGTCGCCAGCCCGGCGCCTCGGCCTCTTCTGTCACCGGCCCCACACAGGAGAGTGCCGCCCAGCCGTCGGCGTAACCGCGCCGATCTCACCTCTACCCCACGAGAGGAGGAAGCGATGACGTTCGATGAACTGAAGGCTCGCCTGTACCTCGCAGGCGCGACCATCGTCCCCACGGCACTGGCGGTCTACGCCTTCGCCGCACCGCACAACCAGCCCGACTAGACCCCCATAGTGATGGGCGAGGGCTCACCGGGTCCTCGCCCGTCATCCAGACGGTCACCGCGGCTATGAGAAGCAGACGAACGGGGCCGGCGGGGCATCCGTGGTCGCGGCGGGGAGGGACTCGGCGAGGGCCTCGGCAGGGGCCAGGCCTTTCGCAAGGGCACCGTGGAGACGGCTGAAGACCTCGTACGCAGCCTCGTCCGCCACCACGGCCGGAGAGGCGATCACGGCGCGGGCGCCGGCGTGCAGCCAGGCACCGACGAGCCCGATCAGCTCCTCGCCCCAGCGGATCGTCGACCGCCCGACCTCGCAGGCGGAGAGGAGGACGACGTCGGGGACGGCGGCGAGGCCGTCGATGTCGTAGCCGTACCAGGTCCCGTCGGCGAGTTCGAGGCCGGAGAAGAGCGGGTTGTCGGCGGAGTGGTGGCCGTGGGCGGCCAGGTGGAGTACGTCGACCTCGGCCGCCAGCGCGGACACCGCCGCCGCGGTGGCGTCGGTGCCGGTGAGCGTGTGGGCGCCGGACCAAGCGGTGGCGCTCTTGGCGACCTCGTCGGCGGCGCGCATGACGCGCGGTCCCGCGACGAAGCCAGCCTTCTGGGTGCGGAGCGGGGTGTCGGCGCGGCTCAGCCAGGCGGTGGCGCTCTGGGCGACCGTGACCGGTCGGCCGGTCAGGCCGGGCAGCAGGGTCCACGGCACCGCCGCCATCACGGCTGACGGGGTCAGGACGACCGGGCGGTCACCGATCTTCTCGAGAACAGGGGCGACGAGCAGCCCGGAGAGCTGCTGGAGCCGCACGGTCAGGTCACCACGTACGGCAACACCGAGCGGGCCCGGGAGGTCGGTCGCGGCGACGTCGAGATCCGGCAGCAGGCCGCCCAAGAGCGACCCGAGCGCAGCCTGGTCGCCGAGGTCGATCCGGGTGGCGGAGTCGGCGGTCGCCACGACGGCGACGAGGCGTCCGGCGGCAACGACATAGGCGACGAGAACATGGTCACCGATGCGTTCGCGCAGGTCAGGAAGGCCGACCGGATCGGAGACCTGACCAGATCCCTTGACCCGCCAGGCCCGCTGACGGATCTGCTCACGCAGCTCGGCCTCGCGCTCGGGCGTCACCTCGCCGCGCAGCTCCGCCAGGTCGGCAGCGAGCTGGGGGTCGGACGGCGGACGCACCGGCTGGACCCGCGAGGCCAGCATCCGCGACCGCTCGGACCACTCGAAGAGCACGTCGGTCTCGCCCGACTCGACGGCCAGCTCCAGGCCGCGCCTGGCGAGGGTGCGGCCGTGGCCGGCGACGTTGGTCTGCAGGTCCAGGCTGCCGAACGAGCTCTGCCACAGATGGAAGTCGTCGAGCCCCGCCCGGAGCTCGCGAAGTCCGGAGTTCGCACGACCCGCCGCCACAGCCAGCTCTGCTCGGAGCTCCCGCTCCACTAGACGGATGTCGATAGGTGCCTCGAGCGGGACCGGACCAATGACCCTGCCGCTCGCTGGTCGCGTCGGCAGGCCGGCGTTCTCCGCCGAACGGATACGTGCCAGCCTGGCCTGCATGCGCACCCGGAGAGCCGGCCAGTTCAGTCCCTGCTCTTCGAGCGGACCGGCCAGCGCCTCACCGTCCTCGCTCGGACCGACGCCCGCCGTCACCGCCGCCTCGAACGCCACCGCACGCGCCCGCAGGGCCAGCCCCGGCGCCCGCGCTTCCTCGAACCAGCCCAGCGCCGAGCGCGCCACCCGCTCCGCCTCAGCCGGATCCGTCGCGACCAGATGCGAGGCGAGCACCAGCTCGGCCTCCCCCTGCCGCTGCCGCTGCCCCTTCGATCCGTACGCCTCGGCCGCCTGCCGCAGCATCTCTCCACCCTGCCGCGTCAGTCCGGCCGCCATCAGGACCTCAGCCCGGTCGGCGTTGCACACCGCCGTCACCAACTGTCCGGCGTCGGCCAGGAGGCGATAGGCAGATTCCATCAGGGCAAGCGCCCCGGGGAGGTCGCCCGAAAGAAACAGCGCGTACGCCCGGTTGTGATCTGCCTGGGCAGCCAAGACTTGCTCGCCAACTGACCGGTACCGATCTGCAGCGGAGTTGAAATCGTCTATGGCTCGAACGATGTCATTGCGGTCAAGGTGAACCGTGCCTCGGTTGAGGTAGGCCTTGGCCAGGTCGAGCCCTTCGAGTGATGAGATGGCGTCGCCAAAGGTCTCCAATGCTTCTGCCGCGCGACCGGCCCTCCGTAAGAGCAGAGCACGCTGCGCGAGAAGCACTCCTCGTGTGGAGCCCTCAACACCGAAGCCCAGCGCTCGATCGCTTTTCTCCAACGCCACGCTCAGGTTGGAGTCATCGACTTCGAGGTACGCCAGCGACGACTCGATCCGGGCGAGGACGTCAGGGGCAGTTGCGACACTCAGGGCTCGTCCCAAGAGCGCCCGCGCGGTGTCGAAATCGCCTGCCCTGAGCGCCGCGACTCCCTGCTTGTGCAGTTCGTCCGGATCGTCGGAAGTCATTGCTTGAGCGTAGTGAGGACTTCGATGGCTGCCCAGGCGCGATCGATGTCCTGTGTGACATCCCCAGGATCACCGTTGTCAAAGAGGTGCTGAGCGATTCGGCCGGCGAGCAGCGGTGCCGCGAACGATGTCCCGCTCCAGGTTCCAAATCCGCCACCGAAGTCGTCGGGATCCAATGTCTCCCGCCTTCGACCGGAGAACTCAGATGCGACCGTCGCCTGGTAGCCGCCGTCGAAGCTGGTGGGGAAGGTGCTCACGACGCCAGCCCCGACTTCGTAAGCACGCACCCACGGGCCAGCGTTGCTGAAGATCGCATCTGTCCCGTTCGGGTTGAGGGCTCCCACGGAGACGATTGGCAACGCCTTGTCCCACGCGGAGCAAGGACCCTCTCCCTCGCTCCATGGCGCAAACGCTGCCGGGAAGTTCGGCCTCGATGTCGAGTCGTTTCCGGCCGAGCAGACGACCAACGTCCCGTTCGCTGCGAGATCAGCAAGAATCTCGTGAAGCATCGGATCGAAGAGCGCGTCCTCGGGTGTCTCGTGGTAGTAACCGATCGACAGGCTGAGCACGTCGATCCGCCTCCCTCGCGGATCCCCTTGGCGATAGAGGTGCACCAGGTCGGCGATCTGAGCGAGGGCCGTCAGCCAGCCGTACTCGGCAACCGGGCCCTCCGGCGGAACGATCCGCCACGCATAGATGTCGGCGTTGGGACATGCCTGATGAACCAGGCCAGCGATGAAGGTGCCGTGACCCGCCAAGGGATCAATAAGACCGTCCAGCGCACCCACCTGGTCTCCGTCGATCTCCGAGTCCGGAACACTTGACGGCCATCCGATTCGATGGTTGCCAAGGCGCACGTTCCGATCGACGAAGTCGAGCCACGGGTGCTGACCGCACCCCGTGTCGAGGATGGCGACCACGGGCCGCGCACGACCTTCAAGGTCGTCGTCGCTCTGCCGGGCCGGAGCCGAGCCAACGTACGCCACCGGCTGGCGACCGCCCGTTCCCATCGGGTCGTACCCGGAGTTCGGGTGGGGGTCGTTGAGGGGGTGGGGGTCGTTCAGCGGGTGCGGGTCGTTGAGGGGGTGCGGGTCATTCAGCGGGTGCGGGTCGTTCAGGGGGTGCGGGTCGTTGAGCGGAACCGGCACAAGAACGTGCTCCAGGCTCACGCCTTGCGCACCGTCCGCTCCTTCAGCTCGCAGGAACTGAAGGAGCGTCCAGGCATCTGGGGCCGCGACTGCCTTTCCCGGAACCACTCCAAGGCCGATTCTCCTAGCACCGAAACGGAGATCAGCGGCGTGCGCAGGCTCGGGCTCGGCCTCGACACGCCAGTTCAGAGAACGGGCAACCTTCTTGATCCGCCGGAACGTGTCCTCGAAGTCCACCGACTTGGAGATCAGGAGCGTGGTCGAAGAGTAGATCGTAGTGCCGGCAGTGACCCCGTCTACGGCAACGGCGTTGGTCGGGTCGAGGATGCGGGCGTCGGATCCGTACGACACCGACAACCGTGGCTCACGCTTGGAATGCACTGTTACTCCTGGATCAGATCTCGAACGTGGGGGTGAGAAAGGCAGCAGAGCCGTCGGCGGGCTCGAAGCGGAGCCGGATGAGGCCGGCGGGCAGCGAGGTGAGCTCGAAGCGCCCCGAGGCGCCCAACGTCACGGCGACGATCGGCGTACGGACTTCGTCGGCGCGGATGGCGCGGACGGTCATGGGCGAGCCGGGGACGACCCAGCCGTCGAGGCGGGCGGTGGTGTCGGTGTCGGAGGCGACACGCACCAAGACATCGACTCCGGACTGCGCGAAGCGGAGGGTGTAGGCGGAGCGGGCGGAGGTGGGAGCGGCGGAGCGGACCCCGGCGGCCTCCACATCAGAAGACGACTCCACCAGGAGCATCAGCTCCAGGTCGAGCCCGAGTCCGGACTCCTCGGCGGCCCCGGCGGCGGCCGCCTGCATCCGGGAGATCAGGCCGCCGGGCACCGGATCGCCGGACACGTAGGCCTGTCGAACCAGGCCGAGCAGCTCCTCGCGTGTGGGCTCCTCCGAGCGACCCATCACGACACCCCCTCGTTCTCAAGTGCATCCCGCAGCTTCCCGAGACAGCGGCCGCGGGTGGGGCCGATGCTGCCGATGGGCATCTCGAGCTCTTCGGCCAGGCTGGCGTAGTCGGGCCGGTCGGAGAAGGCGACCACGCGCAGCAGCCGCCGACACCTCTCCGGAAGCGACTCCACAGCTGCCCAGATGAGCGAGTTGCGGTCGCCTTCGACGACCAGCGACTCCGCGGAGCGCTGCGTCGGGACGCGGGATTCGAGCGCCTCGTCCTCCACGGGTACGTCACGCCCGGATCGCTTCGCGACCCGCCACGCCTCACGGCGCGTGGTCAGTGTGAGCCAGGCACCGACGGCTGCGGTGTCGAGGATCGAGGAGTGCTTGCGTACGAAGCTGAGCCAGGTGTTCTGGACGACGTCCTCGGCCTGCTCCTGGGTGAGCCGGTAGGAGCGCGCGACCTGCCACAGGACGGGCGTCATCGTCGCTACCAGCTCGTCGAGGGCGGCGGAGTCGCCGCTGAGCCAACGGTCGAAGTCGGCCGTGGCCCGGGACCATACGGTCGCGGGTGCGTCGGCATGCCCGACCCCGCGTCGCACCCGTGTCACAGTCCCCTCCTCGACCGGCGGCCTCCGGATCGGCGCCGTGCCGCTGCGGGGCCAGATGACGCGCGGGCGCGCCATCGTGGTGGTCATAGTTGCTGTCACGGCAACAAGGAGGCCAGGCCCCAAGCCGTGATACATCTGGTCGCCGAGAATAGCGGCTCGGAGTCCCGGACTCACTAGGGAGCGGGGCGATTGTCCCCACATTGGGGCGCTGAGAGGCTCGCGGACAGTGCTCCCGGCAAGCGCGACCACCGGGATTCGGCCCTACCGCCGGAGCGGGTAGCCTTCTGCGGGTGAGTCTCACCGTGCGCCCCATCACCGCTGCGGAGCATCTCGCCTTCATCGAGAAGCAACCCAGCGTGAGCTTCCTCCAGACCCCGTCGTGGGCCCGGGTCAAGACCGAGTGGCGCTCGGAGTCGATCGGATGGTTCGACAGCCTCCAGGGCGGTTCCATCGTCGGTGCCGCGCTCGTGCTGCACCGGCCGGTCCCGAAGCTGGAGCGGTTCACCCTCGCCTACCTGCCGGAGGGCCCGAGCATCGACTGGTCGGGCGACCTGGCTCCGTGGCTGGAGCCGCTGGCGGCGTACCTGAAGAAGAACGGCGCCTTCGGCATCCGCATCGGACCGCCGGTCACCACCGCGACCTGGAACGCCAACCAGGTCAAGGACGGCATCGCCGACGACACCGTGCAGCGGCTCAACCAGCTGATCCCGACCCACCGCGACGCCACCGGCGCGCGCGTCGTCTCGCAGCTGCGGGCGGCGGGCTGGCGGCTCCAGTCCCCCGAGGACGGCTTCGGCGCGGGACAGCCGCAGTACAACTTCGTCATCCCGCTGGCCCACGAGGACGGCACGCCGAAGACCGAGGACGAGGTCCTCAAGGGGATGAACCAGCTCTGGCGCCGCAACATCAAGAAGTCCGCCAAGATGGGCGTCGAGGTCTCGGTCGCCTCTCCCACCGAGCCCGCGGACGGCGACTTCGAGGGTGACCTGAGCGCGTTCCACGATCTCTACGTCCACACCGCCGCGCGCGACCACTTCACGCCCCGGCAGCGGAGCTACTTCAGCACCATGTTCTGGGCGATGTCGACCGAGGACCCGGAGCGCATCAAGCTCTTCCTGGCCCGACACGAGGGCGACCTCGTCGCCGCGACCATCATGGTCCGCGTCGGTCAGCACGCCTGGTACTCCTACGGCGCCTCCTCGACCGAGAAGCGAGACGTACGTGGCTCCAACGCCCTCCAGTGGGCGATGATCCAGGACGCCATGGCCGCCGGCGCGACCACCTACGACCTGCGCGGCATCACCCCGACGCTCTCCACCGACGACTCCCACGTGGGGCTGATCCAGTTCAAGGTCGGCACCGGTGGCCAGGCGGTGGAGTACGCCGGGGAGTGGGACCTGCCGCTGAACAAGCCGATCTACACGGCCTTCGATGTCTACATGAAGAGGCGCTGATCTCCGTATGCCGCTGAAACTGACCGTTGACGCCGATCGCTGGCGCAAGCACGTCCAGACCTTCGCCGAGGCGACTCCTGGTCTGGTCCCGGTGGCGAAGGGCAACGGCTACGGCCTCACCCTGCGCAAGCTCGCCCACCAGACAGAGTGGCTCAACGGTCTCGGCACGGGCGTCGACACGCTCGCGGTGGGCACCTACAACGAGGTGTGGGAGGTGGCGACCCGGTTCAGCGGGTCGATCTACGTCCTCACCCCGTGGCGGCCCTACTCTCCCGAGATCAACCCGGAGATCGCCGACCGGATCATCCACACCATCAGCCGCCCCGAGGACCTGCCGCTGCTGCTGGAGCGCCAACCCGGCGCGCGGGTCATCCTCGAGCTGGTCACCTCGATGCGGCGCCACGGGATGACGCCGAGCGACCTGTGGCCGACCGCCGCCGTCGCCCGTGAGCACGCCCGCTTCGAGGGCATCACCATGCACTTCGGCCTCGACGGCGGCTCGCTGGCCGAGGTACGCGCCCAGATGGACGCCGTCGTCGGCGCCGAGGCGAAGACGGTGTGGGTCTCCCACCTGAGCGCCAACGAGCTGGCCCAGCTGCGCGCTGCCTACGGCGACATCACCTTCCGGCCCCGCGTCGGCACCGCGCTGTGGCTCGGTGACCGTGGCGCGCTCACCGTGACCGCGACCGTCGAGGACGTGCACCCGCTCGAGCGGGGATACTCCTACGGTTACCGCGGCCGCACCGCGATGCGCGCCGGTCACCTGGTCGTCGCCTCCGGCGGCACCGCCCACGGGATCGGGCTCGAGGCGCCGCTGGGCGACACCCACCTGCGCTCCCGCGCCCTCGCGGTCGCCCGCGGCGGACTCGACGCCATGGGGCAGTCGCGCTCGCCCTACACGCTCGACGGCAAGGCGCTCTGGTTCGCCGAGCCGCCGCACATGCAGGAGTCGATGCTCATGCTCCCCTCGGGCGCGCGCGTGCCCGAGGTCGGCGAGGAGCTCGAGGTGCGGGTGCGCTACACCGCGACCTCGTTCGACGAGATCACCCTGGATTCCTGAGACTCCGCGCGCGCCTCGGTCCACCGGACCGGATCGCGCCACGGCTCGTAGATCTCCCGGACCACGACCACGATCAGATAGATCTCGGCAGCGACCCGGGCGAGGATCGCGAACCAGTAGACCGGCTGGTCCCCACCGCTGCCGGCCAGGAGGTCGGCGAGATACCACCAGACCGCGACGAAGTAGAAGAGCTCTCCGGCCTGCCAGATGAGCTGGTCACGCCAGCGCGGCACGGCGAGGACTGCCAGCGGCAGCAGCCACAGGACGTACTGCGGTGAGTAGACCTTGTTGACCAGCAGGAACCCGGCGACGATCAGGAAGCCGAGCTGCGCCAGCCGTGGCGTCTCGCGAGCCGTCAGTCCGATGATGAGTACGCCGCTGCACCAGGCGATGAAGAAGGCCCAGGAGACGAGGTTGACCGTCTGCGCCGAGATCGTCGCGTCGGTGGCCTGCTGGACGACGAGCCACAGCGAGCCGAGGTCGGGGCCGCGCTCGGAGTTGAAGCTCCAGAAGACCTTCCACTCCTCCAAGCCGGTGGCCAACGCGGGCAGGTTGGCGAGCACCCAGGCGAGGACCGCGGCCAGGGCGGCGACCGCCAGGTCGTAGTAGCGGCGGCGCCGGATGCAGATCACCACCAGCCCGCCGAGCAGGAAGAGCGGGTAGAGCTTGGTCGCGCAGCCGAGTCCGATGAGGATTCCCGTCAGCAGCGGCCGATCGCGCGACCACGCCCACAGCGCCCCGGCCACGAAGACCACGGCCAGCATGTCCCAGTTGATGATCCCGGTCGCCGCCAGCACCGGGGCGAGCGCGAACGCGGCCGCGTCCCAGGGCCGTCGGCGGTGCGTACGCGCCAGGAACCAGGCGGAGAGCAGCGCCGCGACCGCGAAGCCGATCACGTTGACGGCGATGAAGGTCCGGATCTCGTGGTGCATGCCGGGCAGACCCCAGAAGCCGGAGGTCTCGACGAGATGGCGCTCGTCCTCGTCAGGAGTGTCGGTCAGCCAGTCGGTGACGTGGGACGTCGCCCAGGCGTAGTAGGAGATGCCGACCGGATACTCCATCACCTGCTGGTAGCGCGCCCGGACCTCAGGATCGGAGGAGTAGGGCCACTCCTGCTCGGCCAGTCCACGGTCGACGTAGAGATAGGGCAGGTCGGAGTAGCAGAAGTGGGTGTATCTGGTGTCGCCGTTGGTCCAGGTGGCGTTGTAGCAGGTCTGCTTGGAGACCATCCCGATCGCGAACGTGAGCGAGCTCAGCAGCAGCAACAGGCCGATCGCGCTGAACCAGCGCCGTCGGCCGTGTGCGAGTCCCCCGAGAGGACCGCCCACAGCGGTGGAGGCGGTCCGGACAACCGGATCCTCCGCCGCCGGGGCGGTCACTGGACCATCAGTCACGAAGTAAGTGCCCTATTCGGTGTTAGCGCCATTGCCGCCCCCATTATTGCCATCCGCCGGTGGCGAGGACGACTCGCAATCGCCGAACCAGTCGCACGCGGTCTCGGTCACCGTCGGATCGGTCGCCTCGGGCTCGTCGGGGGTCGCCGACGGGTCCGGGTCACCCTCGGTGGCGCCGTCGGTGGGACTCTGGCTCTCCTCCGGCTCCTCGATCGGGATGCAGAGACCCTTGCGCTCGTCCTTCTTGGAGCAGTCCGCCGACTCGGTCGGAGTCGGGGTCGGAGTGGCGGTCAGCGACGGCTCGTGGCCGTCCTGCGGTGCCTCGCCGTCCTTCCACGCCGGCTCCGGGAACTCCTCGATGTCGAGGTCGTCGGTGAGTGTGCCCATGATCTCGGCCCATGTCGACGCGGGGTAGCCGGCGCCGAAGTAGGAGTCGAGCCAGCCGTCGAGCTTGCCGGAGCCCTTGCCACGGACGTACATGACCGCCGTGGCGAGCTGCGGCGTATAGCCGGCGAACCATGCCGAGGAGACGTCGTCGTCCTCGTTGGTCGCCGTGCCGGTCTTGCCGGCGGCCGGCTGGTTGATCCCGCTGACCGTCTGGCCGGTGCCGTTCTTCACGACCTGCTGCAGGGCGTACGACGTGTCGTCGGCGGTGTCCTCGGACATCGCCCGCTCCTCACCGTCACGCTGGTTCCACTCGTAGACGACCTCGCCGTCCGCGTTGATCACCTTCGAGACGAGGTGCACGGTGTTCCGCACACCGCCGTTGGCGATGGTCGCGTAGGCGTTGGCCATGTTGATCGGGCTGATCGCCTGACGACCCAGCGTGAGCAGATAGTTGTTGGGGTCGAAGTCGATCGAGTAGGCCGGGATCGAGCGGTAGTCGGCCGGCGCTCCCTCGATGTGCTGCTCGTCCGGGGGCAGACCGGACTTGACCGCCATTTCGTAGACGTCCTCACTGCCGTTGGGTAGGGCAGCCGACATCTGGACGAACGAGGTGTTGACCGACTCCTCCATCGCCTTGATCCCGGTGATGTGCTTGCCATAGCTGTGACCGGATGGGTCAGCGTCGCTCTGGCCCGAGTTTCGAACCGTGCCACCACCGGCGTACTCCAGACCTGCCTCACCGGTCCAGGTGTCCTTGAGCGAGTAGCCCGCCTCGAGTGCCGCGGCGAGGGTGAACGGCTTCATCGTCGAACCGGCCATACCGCCCGAGGCCGCCCAGTTGATCTGCGAGTCGAGGTAGTCCTGGCCGCCGTAGAAGCCCTTGAGCGCGCCGGTCTTTACGTCGACGGTCGCGGCACCCACGTGCAGCTCGTTCTCGGGGTGCTTCGCGTTGACTGCCTTCTTGTCGCTGGGACGTACGTCCGTGACGGCGTCCTGCGCGGCCTTCATGGCCTTCGCGCTGAGCGTGGTCGTGACCTTCAGGCCCTTGCTGTCGATGTCCTCCTCGGTGAAGAGGGGGTTGCCGTTGTCGTCCTTGAGGGACTTCAGCTCGTTCTTCACCAGGGTGAGCGCGTGACCCTTCTGACCACCGAGGCGGCTGTCGGCCAGCGGCTTGGGGAACTTGGGCAGCGCTTCCTTGGACTTCTCGAGGGTGGCCTCGTCGTAGTCGCTGAGCGCCTTGCCCGAGGCCTTGAGCTCACCCATGCCCTTGAGGACGTACTGATAACGGCCGAGCAGCTCGGTGCCGCCGGAGTCCTTGCCTTCCTTCTCCGGGTCGAAGCCGTTGGGGTTGTTGAGGATCGCGGTCAGCGCCGCGGCCTCCTTGATGTTGAGGTCCTTGGCCGACTTGCGGAAGTAGGTCTTCGCGGCGGCCTGGACGCCGTAGGCGCCACGGCCGAAGTAGACGGTGTTGAGGTAGCCGGTGAGGATCTCGTCCTTCGACTTCTGCCGGCTGATCTTGAGCGAGATCACCGCTTCCTTGACCTTGCGCGAGTAGGTGCGCTCCTGGGTCAGGTAGAGGTTCTTGACGTACTGCTGGGTGATCGTCGACGCACCGCCTGCGCTGCCGGTGGTGGCGTTGGTGAAGAGCGTGCGCGCGATGCCCTTGAGGTCGATGCCGTTGTTCTCGTAGAAGCTGCGGTCCTCGGCCGCCACCGCGGCGTCCTTCACGAGCGCGGGCATCTCGTCCACGCTCAGCGCGTCACGGTTCTGGTCGCCCGCCTGGAAGCGGCCGACCTCCTTCTTGCCACCGGCGTAGTAGACGAAGCTCGACTCGGCCTCGAACGCCGCGTTGGCGCTGGGGACGGAGATCATGTTGTACGAGATGATCACCGCGCCGCTGCCGATCAGCGCCATCACCAGGGCGACGATCGCCACGATCTTGCCGACCTTGCGGGCCAGAGCCTTCTTGTCCAGCCCCTCGTCATCGAAGCGGCCGTTCGGCGCGCCGGCTACGGAGTTGGGGTCGCGCGGCCCGCGACCGCCGCCGCCGCGCTCGGGACGCGCAGGGCGCTGACCGAGACGGTCGACCGGGGGCTCACCGGGACGACGGGGTCCCGGCGGGTAGGGCTGCCGCTGACCGGGGCGGGGACCGCCCGGAGGCATCGGCCGCTGGCCGCGGGGCTGGGGGCGACCAGCTGAGGGCGCGCCCTGGGGAGCGCCCTGCGGGCGGCGCGGAGCCGGCGGTCGACCACCTGGACCACCCTGCGGTGGGCGCGGTCCGCCCTGGGGTCGTCCTTGCTGCCCGCCGAGATCGGATCTGCGGGGACTGGCACTGCGGGGGCTGGGCCTTTGAGAAAAGCCGCCGGATGGGTCGCTCACGGGTGTAGCACTGCTCCTGTGACTGCCCGGCACGTGACCGGACGGGCTGACACTGACAATCCCCCGACGTCGCTGAATCCCCCCGAGGGAATCCCATCAACCTGACGCGCGACGCTTGCCTGACCTTCCCCGGGTGGGTCCTCGGGTAGGTGAACGGCAGCCATCAGCGTACGCAATCGACGCTAGCGCTCCCGCATCCACGCCCAGCGCGCGTCGAGTCACCCGACGTCAACAGTTCGGTGACGGTTGCATCGAAGTGGTCTTGTCGGGCGTATTCAGACAAGACTTAGGTCTCTATTTGCCATCGTGGATATATCGGTACGATAGGTCGCATGGCACGTCGCGCAGAGACGATCGAGTTGGCAGTCCTTGGGCTGCTGCACGAGTCGCCTATGCATGGCTACGAGCTGCGCAAGCGGCTCAACCTGATGCTGGGCTGGGGGCGAGTGCTGTCGTACGGCTCTCTCTACCCGGCTCTGAAGAAGATGCTGCGCAAGCACCTCATCGAGGAGGCGGCGCAGACCGTCACGCCGGTGACCCGGCGTCCGCGGATCGTCTACCAGCTGACACCGGCCGGCGAACGTGAGTTCACGCAGCTCATGTCCGAGGTCGGTCCGATGGCCTGGGAGGACGACACCTTCGACATCAGGTTCGCGTTCTTCGGTCGCACCGACATGGAGATCAGGCTTCGCGTCCTCGAAGGACGTCGCAGCCGGCTCCAGGAGCGGCTCGACCGGGTGCAACGCGAGCTTGCCATGACCCAGAAAGAGGTCGACTCCTACGCCCGCGAGCTTCAGCGTCACGGTGTCGAGTCGGTCGAGCGGGAGGTCCGATGGCTCTCCTCGCTGATCGACGCCGAGCGCAACCCCAAGCCTGCGATCGATGAGCAGGCAGCGGGTCGGGGGGATCTGGGGGATGACGATGGCGTACGCGACGAAGCGGACGTCTCGCGCACAGCGCAGAGCAGCCAAGAGAACGAGAAATGATCTCCGGGCCGATGAGTCGGCCCAGGAGTATTGGAAGGAGCCCCGATGGGTTCGGTTCGTGTAGCAATCGCGGGAGTCGGCAACTGTGCCAGCTCCCTGGTCCAGGGTGTGGAGTACTACCGGGACGCCGACCCGACGGCCACCGTCCCGGGCCTCATGCACGTCACGTTCGGGGACTACCACATCTCTGACGTCGAGTTCGTCGCCGCCTTCGACGTCGACGACAAGAAGGTGGGCAAGGACCTCTCCGAGGCGATCAACGCCTCCGAGAACAACACCATCAAGATCGCCGACGTCCCGTTCAAGGGCGTCGAGGTCCAGCGTGGCCCCACGCTCGACGGTCTGGGCAAGTACTACCGGCAGACGATCTCCGAGTCCGGCCTCGACCCCGTCGACGTCGTCTCGATCCTGCGCGAGAAGGAGGTCGACGTCCTCGTCTCCTACCTTCCCGTCGGCTCCGAGGAGGCGGACAAGTTCTACGCCCAGTGCGCGATCGACGCGGGCGTCGCGTTCGTCAACGCGCTGCCGGTCTTCATCGCCTCCGACCCCGAGTGGGCCAAGAAGTTCGAGGACGCCGGCGTCCCGATCGTCGGTGACGACATCAAGTCGCAGGTCGGTGCCACCATCACGCACCGCGTCATGGCCAAGCTGTTCGAGGACCGCGGCGTCGCGCTGGACCGTACGTACCAGCTCAACGTCGGCGGCAACATGGACTTCAAGAACATGCTCGAGCGCGAGCGCCTGGAGTCCAAGAAGGTCTCCAAGACCCAGGCGGTCACCTCCAACCTCAAGGGCGAGCTGGCCGACAAGATCGACGACCGCAACGTGCACATCGGCCCGTCGGACTACGTGCAGTGGCTCGACGATCGCAAGTGGGCGTACGTCCGGCTCGAGGGCCGTGCGTTCGGTGACGTCCCGCTCAACCTGGAGTACAAGCTCGAGGTCTGGGACTCCCCGAACTCCGCCGGCATCATCATCGACGCCGTCCGTGCCGCCAAGATCGCCAAGGACCGCGGCATCGGCGGCCCGATCATCCCGGCCTCGGCCTACCTGATGAAGAGCCCGCCGGTTCAGATCGAGGACACCGAGGGTCGCGTCCAGCTGGAGGCGTTCATCCGCGGCGAGTGACCTGCCGCCGTTGAGCTGCCCCGGGTGCCTGGCACCCGGGGCAGTCGCATTTTCGACCGCGGGGTCAGAAGCGGATCGCGTCGATGATCTTGACCCGCGCGGCGATCATCGCCGGGAGGATGCCCGCGATCGCGCCGACCGCAAGGGCGACGGCGAGGCCGAGGAACGCCGCCGAGAGCGGGAAGGGCGGGACGTCGTCGATGCCCTGGAGGAAGTACTTCTCCACCAGCGGGTTCTTGACGGCGGCCACGGCCAGGAGCACGCCGATCACACCCGCGACGACCGTGGCCACGACGCTCTCCATCAGCACCGAGAAGAACACCCGCCCCGTGGTCGCGCCGAAGCTGCGCCGGATCCCGATCTCCCGGATCCGCTGCTGGATGGTGACCAGCGCGATGTTGAGCAGACTCAGGGCGCCGAGCAGCAGGATGATCCCGGCGATCCCGATGATCACCCACTTGATCGGGCCGATCGGGTCTTCACCGCCCCACGCCATGTAGTCGTCGCGCTGGGCGTCGACCTGGAGCCCCGGGAGCTCGGCGCGCATCGCCATCCCGATCTCGTTGGCGAGCTCGTCGGCGCCGTCGATCGGCACCCACATCTCGTAGCTGGCGTCCGTGGGTGCTCCGGCCTGCCAGTGCTCCAGCGAGTCGGCCAGCATGAACGCACGCGGCGTGCCGTAGCCCCGCAGGCTGGTCACGCCGACGATCGTGGCGGTCACCGACATCCCCTGGCCGTCGAGCTCGACCGAGGTCGGCAGCGGCGACCCCTGCAGACCGAGCTTCTTCGCGAAGGTCTCGTCGATCACGAGCGCCGGCGAGAGGCGCTCCCCGTCCGATTCCTCGAGCCAACGGCCCTGCGGCACCACGACCCGATGGATGGCTGCGTACCCGGGGTCGACCCCCATCAGCTCGACCCGCTTGCTGCTGCCCGCGGTGGTCGCCTTGATGTCGTAGGCGGAGATCCTCGCCGATGCGTACGTCACGTCGAACCGCTCCGCGACCGTCTGGAACGCGGGCCGGACCCGCTCGACGGAGAGCGGCATGCCGCTGCTGTCGTCGTAGGCGAAGATCGAGATGTGCGCCGGTCGCCCGTCGACCTCGTAGGACTCGGTGAACATCTGCTTCGCGATCTGGCCGGCGGCGACGGTCGCGGTGATGGAGGCGACCGCGACCGCCACCCCGACCAGCGACAGCAGCACCCGGAGCTTGTGGATGCGCAGCTCCTGCCAGGCCTCGACGGTCGAGGCGGCCAGACCGGTGGCGAGACGCGTCAGAGCCGTCCTCACGCCACCGCCTCCTCGGTCAGCGGGTGCAGCCGTCCCTCGGCGAGCCGGAACCGGCGGCGGGCCAGGGCGGCGACGTTCTGATCGTGGGTGATCGTGATCAGCGCCGCGCCGGAGTCGTAGGTCGCCTGGTCGAGCAGCTTCATCACCATCGCGCCGGTCTCGACGTCGAGCGCTCCCGTCGGCTCGTCGGCCAGGACGACCGACGGGGTGCGGACGAGGGCGCGGGCGATGGCGATGCGCTGCTGCTCGCCGCCGGAGAGGAACTGCGGCATCGCGTCGAGCCGGTCGCCGAGCCCCACCTTGTCGAGCATCGTCGCCGCGATCCGGCGCCGCTGCCAGAACTCCTTGCCCGAGGCGTACAGGAGCGGGGCCATCACGTTCTCCAGGGCCGTACGCCCCGGCAGCAGGTTGAACTGCTGGAAGACGAAGCCGACATCGCGCCCGCGGATCCGGGCCGCCTGCCGGTTGCTGATGTCGGTGACGTTGCGACCTGCCCACTCCAGGATGCCTCCGGTGGGCCGGTCCAGCAGGCCGAGCAGGTTCAGCAGCGTCGACTTGCCGGTGCCGGAGCGGCCGACGATGCCGACATGGTCGCCGCGGCGTACGTCCAGGTCGACGCCGGTCAGGATGTGCAGGTCCTCGCCGTCGGGGAGCTCGACCGTACGGGCCACACCGGTGAGCCTGAGGAGCTCCTCCGCGCTCACATCTCCCCCGCGGGCATTTCCTCGGACATGCCGTCGTCGGCCGACTCCTTCGAGCCGGGGACGTAGCGCAGCACCGAGTCGCCGGCCTTCAGCCCGCTGGTGACCTCGACGAGCTTGCCGTCCGTCACGCCGAGCCTGACCGGCTGCTCGGTCGGGGTGCCGTCCTCCCCGACGACCCAGACGCTGCCGTCGCCGACCAGTCCGGTGACCGCGGTGACCGGGATGGTGACGACGTCCCCGTCGCTCTTCCCTGCGTCGATGGCCATGGTCATCGTCAGACCGTCGAAGACGGTCACCTTCCCGGGCACCAGGCAGCTGATCCGGGCGCCCGCCCCGGAGTCGCCCTCGGCGCCCTGCTCCCCTTCCATCATCTCGCCCTCGGGTGCGTCGCTGGTGATCGTCTCCGTCGCCGCGTCGCCGATGCTCAGGTCGGTGCAGGTGAACGGCTTCGGGCCGCCCTCGATGGTCACCGTCGCCCGGTCCGGGTTGCTCGCCAGCCGGTAGCGGTCCAGCGGCGAGATCGCCCCGACCGCGTGGAAGGTCGTGGGACGGATCGAGACGACCACCCCGTCCTCGCTCACCTCGCCCATCAGCTCGGCGGCGTAGTTGCCGACGATGCCGGTGGCGGGGGCGACGACGGTGTACCAGTGATAGACCGGCTTGGGCGGCGACGGCTCGACCGGTGCGTCGTCGCGATCACCGTCGCCGGTCGCGTCGTCGACCTTCCCGGGCTCCTCGACGGGCTCCTCGACGGGCTCCTCGACGGGCTCCGCGACCGGCTCCTCCTCGGCGCGCACCTGGAAGAGCTTGTCGCCCTTCTTCACCCGGGCGCCCGTCTCGGCGAACCTGTGGGCCAGCACTCCGGTGACCGAGCTGGTGGCCGAGACCGGCTTGTCGATCACGATCGTCCCGTCCACCGTGAGCGAGTTGGAGATGGTGCCCTTCTCGGCGACGACCTCCTCCGGCGGGATCTTCCCGGTCGGTGTCAGTGGCGCCCCGTCGGCATCCTGCGTCGAGCCGGTGAAGGCCAGCTTGAAGAGGCTCACTGCGATGGCCAGGCCGATCACCGCCCAGAACGACTTGAAAAGTACGCGGCGCACCGCCGTCTTCGACATGCCCGGACTGTAGCCCCGGCTTCGGGGGCTCGGCGGCCGAATTTTCCGTCGGGTTGTCAACACTCCATCCACGTACGTCTCGAACACGTGTTCCATCCCCTAGACTCCGGGGCCGAAACGATCGATCGCCTCAGGTACGGGAGACCCCACGATGCGTCCCGACAACGGCACGACCCCCTCGACAGGCAAGGGCTCGACAGGAAACGGACGGGGCCTCATCCTCTTCGGCGCCGTCTCGGTCGCGCTGATCTCGACGGCCGCCGCGTACGTCGCCATGGTCGGCTTCGGGCGGGACGTCCTCGCCATGGGCGCGATCAACGCCTACGCCTTCGCCGGCGTCTTCGAGCTCTCGCTGGTCACCGTGGCGTTGATGGCCCGGGAGGCGGCTCAGCAGGACCGGCCGGCTCAGACGCTGCTGACCCTGACCTGGCTGCTGTCTGCCGCGTCCGGGTTCTTCGCCGGCTGGCACGAGATCCACCTCGGCCACGCCGCGACGGCCGCCGCGTTCCGGTTCATCGTGCCGCTGCTGGCCGCCCTGATGTGGCACCTGGCGCTCGTCGGTGACCGCCACCTCGCCATGGAACGCTCCTGGTCCGACCTGCGGATGGGCGCCCGGATGCATGCCCTCCTCGCCACCCGCGTCGAGTGGCGCCGCGCTCGCGACACGGCGGTGCGGAAGCGTACGGCCTCGTCCCGCCGGAAGCTGGAGCGCGCCCAGAAGCGCTACTGGCGCGCCGAGGCGGTCGCCCTGCGCTCGGTCGCGCCGGGCGCGATGCGCGACCAGATCACCCAGTGGGTCGACGCCTTCGCCGCGGTCGCCGAGGGCACCCGCCAGGCCGACCGGCTGCCGATCACGCTGCCCGACGTGCACGAGGCGCTCAGCGTGCCGGTCGTGGAGCGGGTCTCTGCCGAGCAGATCACCGAGTCGCCTGAGCAGCGCGACGAGCAGCACGCCGAGACGGTGCCGAACGATCTCGCCGACATGCCTCGCGAGGTGCTGCCGCCGCGGGAGAGCCGGACCCGTGAGATGGCCTCCGCCCTCGCCACCCCCGACACCCGCCGCCGGGTGTCGAGCCGGGTGACCGAGGCCGCCCGCACCGCCGCCGACGCCGCCCCGGGCGCCGGGATGGCCCCGGAGTTCAGTAACGGCCGCACGGCCACCAAGCCGCCCGAGGCCGACGGCACGCTCCTCGACCGGATCCCGTTCCCCGAGAACATCCCCGATCCCGAGCCGGCGATGGACTACCCCGACGCGTTCCCCGACGAGATCGAGGACCTGCTCGCGAACCTGCCGGAGGACAACGCTCAGGCCGCCAGAGTCCTGGTCCGCGCCGGCGCCCGGGTGCCGGACGTGGCCGCCAAGCTGGGCGTCAGCCAGCGCACCGTCTACCGGTGGACCACCAACGCGAGGACCTGAACCCGCCGACTCTGTCGTTATGGCGGCCCGAATCTGTAGAAATGGGCGACGAAACTAGAGTTTCGTCGCCCATTTCTACAGATTCGGCCTGAGGTGGTCAGCCCTCGAGGTCGGCCTTGAGCTTGGCGAGCGTGGTCGCCATGCCCGTACGCAGCTCCTCGGTGAAGTTCTCCTGGCCGCCGAACGCGACCTTCGTCAGCGAGCGCGAGAGCGCGGAGATGCCGGTCGGGGTCTCGCGGCGGTGGGTGACCGAGGTCCCCTCGGCGGTCTCCTCGAGCTGGTAGGACCACACGGTGGTGTTCTCGGTGATCCGGAAGGCGAAGTCGGAGTGCGGGGCGAAACGTACGACCTTGGCGTTGGTCGGCCAGTGCTTCCAGCCCTGGTGGTTGATGTTGAGGAAGCGGGTCCCCTCCTTGACCTGCCCGAACACGACAGTCTTCACCACCTGCGGGCTCCACGAGGACATCCGCGGCAGGTCCGTGATCGCGGCCCACACCTGGGCCGGCGTCGCGTTGATGGTGGTCGTCGCCTCGAGATCCGTGATCGTCGTCATGCCCGGAACCGTACCGTCAGTATGGCTCGATGGACAGTAGGCGACCAGATGTCAATCGGGTTCTCAGCGGACGCTGACCTTGACCTCGATCGATGTCGAGGTGTCGGCGCCCGCCCCGCCGTTGCCGTAGTCGCGACCTGATCCGCCGTTGAGCCTGTCGGGCCCGCTCCCGCCGTAGAGGCGGTCATCAGCGCCGTAGCCATAGAGGACGTCACGACCACCGCCGCCTTGAAGCACGTTCCTCGCGCCGTTCCCCTCGAGCTTGTCGTCGTAGCGACTTCCTGTCAGGCTCTCGAAGCCGCTCAGCGCGTCGGTGCCCGCTCCGCCGGTCGCACGCGTCAGCGACGCGACCACCCGCGATCCCGCGGAGGCGTACGTGACGGTGTCCGTCCCCGAGCCGCCGATCAGCCTGTCGGAACCGCGCCCGCCGCTGATCGTGTCGTTGCCGTACGAACCGCTGATGACGTTGTTCCCGGACGAGCCGGTGAGGACGTCCTTGGCCGACGACCCGGTCAGGTTCTCGATCGTGCTGATCCGGTCGTAGCCGGATCCGCCGGTGTTCTGTGCCGACGTCGTGGCGAGCGTGACTCGGACCCCGGTCTTCGAGGCGCTGCCGTAGGCGACCGTGTCCGTGCCGCTCGACCCGCTGACGACGTCGTCGCCAGCACCGGGGTCGATGCTGTCGTTGCCGTCCCCGCCCGAGATCACGTCCTTGCCGCCGAACGCCTCGATGTGGTCGTTGCCGGAGCCTCCGGAGATCCGGTTCGCGAGATGGTCGCCTCGAAGGTCGTCGGAGTACGCGCTCCCGATCATCGACTCGACCTCGACAAGCGAGTCGGCGTCTGCCCTGTAGTAGTCGGCCTTCATCCAGGCGCGAGCGCCGGCCTTGGCCGAGGAGTAGGTGACCGTGTCAGTCCCGGATCCACCGGACATCTTGTCGCCCTGCGCACCGACAGGAACCGCGGCGCCGCCGAGGATCGTGTCATTGCCGGCTTCGCCGAACACAGAGTCCACGCCCGTGCCGGGATCGAGACGGTCGTCACCGGCCTCGCCGTGGACGGTGTCGGTGCCGGTCCCGGCCGTGACGGTGTCGTTCCCGTCCCCTGCGTAGACGGTGTCGTTGCCCGCACCGAGGTCGACGGTGTCGTTGCCCGCGTCGGCCTTCACGGTGTCGTTCCCGTCGCCACCGGAGATCGAGTCCTTCGTGGCGCTGCCCTCGATGAGGTCGTCGCCGAGGCCACCGACCAGGGCGTTGTCGCCGAGGCCGCCGCGTACGGTGTCGGCATCCGCGCCACCGTCGACACGGTCGTTGCCCTCGCCGCCGTCGAGGTTGTCGAGTCCGGCCGCGCCGGTGATCGAGTCGTCTCCTGCTTCGCCGCCGACGGTGTCGTCACCTGCGCCTGCGTCGATCACATCGTTGCCGGCGCCGCCGAAGACGTCGTCGTCTCCCGCACCGGTGTCGATGCGGTTCGCACGCGCATCGCCGCTGATGCGGTCCGGACCCGGCGAGCCGATGACGCCGTCCGCACCCACCGGGATCGTGTAGGTGGCGGACGACCACTGAGCGAAGGACACCATGTCGAGTCCGGCACCACCGTCGAAACGTGCCGACCAGTAGTCCACGTAAGCGTCCAGTCGCTGGAACTCCAGGATGTCGTCGCCATCGCCACCGCTGATGGTGTAGTCGTCACATTCGAGGCTGCGTCCCCCGGGAACGAGGCGATCGTCGCCAGCTCCGCCGTTCACATCGCAGAAGAATCCAGCCTCGATGACATCGCCATAGGCGGACCCGATCAGGCTCCACCCGTGACCGGAGGAGGGCCACATCTCGAACGTGTCCGTGCCTTGGCCGACGACAGTCACCTCGCCCCCGGTGGTGCGGGTCGGCGTCATGGTGATCGAGCCGCGAGCGGCCGCGTACGAGACCGTCGCATCGCTGTCCTTGAAGGTGTCGTCCCCCGGACCGCCGACGAACCGGTCCTTCCCTTCTTCCCCGACGAGCGTCGAACCGCCGGTGCCGGCAGCGAGTTCGTCCGCGAAGCGGGAACCGGTCACGACCTCCGTCCCGGAGATCGTGTCGTGCCCCAGACCGGTGTCCTGAGCGATGGTCGTCGCCAACGAGACCGTCGCAGCCACGGGCGAGAAGACATAGCTGATCTCGTCCTGGCCGTCGCCCAGATCGAGGACGTCATCGCCCATACCAACGTAGGCCTTGTCGGCGCCCGCCCCGCCGAAGAGCTGGTCGTTGGCCACATCCCGGTCGAACGCGTACCCGTCACCCAGGCCGTTCTCGTTGAGAACGTCACCGCCGGCATCCCCGTGGAGTCGATCGGCCCCGGAGTCGCCGCTGAGGAAGTCTCGACCGGCCCCTCCATGAATCGTGTCCGCCCCAGGACCACCGTTGAGCTCCTCGACCGCCTTCCACGAGCCCGGCGCTTCGATCAGGTCTGTCCCGGTGATCGTGTCATCGCCCTGGCTGCCGATGACGAAACGTACGCGAGGCGCGGCACCGTCGCGTGCGGCCCGGATGATGTCGGTGCCGGCTCCGCCGGTCACCTTGACGACCATGCGGCCGTCGACCTCGACCGGGTTGAGGTCGATCTCGACCGGACCGGCGACATCCGCGTACGACAGATAGTTGGTGTCGTAGCCGATCTCATCTCCGGCGTACGGCCAGGTCACAGCGTCATCTCCGGCGCCGGGAAGAACGGTGTTGGTGAACCCCTGGAGGCTATGGCAATTCACCTGGATGGAGTCGTCACCGACGCCACCGGCGTAGAGGTTGTCATCGGCATCGCACGCCTCGATCACGCCGTCGCCGATGCTGTCGTTGCCGCCGCCACCGAAAAGCGAGTCGTCGCCGTCCTCACCGAACAGCCGGTCGTCGCCCTCGCCACCGCAGATGGTGTCGTCACCGCCGAGACCGTTGATCGTGTCGTCGCCGGGCGTACCGAGGATGACGTCTGCCCCCTCGGTGGCAGCCACGTCCGCTGCCGTGTTGAGGTCGATCGTGACCGGAAGACCGTGACAGTCGGTGGTCTCGGTGTCCGCCGCACCGGCGGAGGCGAGCCCGACGGTCATCACGCCGGACAGGAGGAGACCGCCGACGACGTACGCCGGGGAGAGAAGACGCATGAAAGACTTTCGAGCTCGGTGGGGGCGAGCCGACGGGCTCATGCAGCGTCGGACAGCCTCACGACGCGCGGGTTCACGTTAAGGCCGAACCGCGCCGACCGACATAGCCCGAACGGGCTATGCGGAGCGCTTGGCCCACCAGTCGAGCAGCCGCTTGGCGGCCTCGTCCTCGGAGAGGACGCCTTCGTCGAGGCGCAGGTCCATGAGGAACTTGTACGCAGCGCCGACCTCCCGCCCGGGTCCGATCTCGAGCAGCGACATGATCTGGTTGCCGTCGAGCGCGGGACGGAGGGCGGCGAGCTCCTCCTCCTCGGAGATCCGCTCGATGCGGGCCTCGAGGGCGTCGTAGGTGCGGGCGAGGCGGTCGGCCTTGCGGCGGTTGCGGGTGGTGCAGTCGGCACGGGTGAGGATGTGGAGTCGGTCGAGCTGGTCGCCGGCGTCCCTCACATAGCGACGGACGGCGGAGTCGGTCCACTCCCCGTCGCCGTAGCCGTGGAAGCGCAGGTGCAGCTCGACGAGCGAGGAGACGGCCTCGATCTCGTCGTTGGAGAAGCGCAGCGCCTTCATCCGCTTGCGGGTCATCTTGGCGCCGACGACGTCGTGATGGTGGAACGAGACGGTGCCGTCGTCGTGGAACTTCCGGGTGCGGGGCTTGCCGACGTCGTGCATCAGCGCCGCGAACCGGGATACGAAGTCGGGCCCGCCACCGAGACGCGCCTCCTGGTCGATCGACTGCTCGAGCACGGTCAGAGTGTGCTCGTAGACGTCCTTGTGCCGGTTGTGCTCGTCGCGCTCCATCCGCAGCGCGGTCAGCTCGGGCAGCACCAGGTCGGCCAGGCCGGTCTCGACCAGCAGCGAGAGCCCACGGCGCGGGAACGGCGCGCAGATCAGCTTCACCAGCTCGTCCCGGACCCGCTCGGCCGAGATGATCTCGATCCGCGAGGCCATGTCCTTCATCGCGGCGACGACCTCGGGCGCGACGTCGAAGCCGAGCTGGGCGGCGAAGCGCGCCGCGCGCATCATCCGCAGCGGGTCGTCGGAGAAGGAGTCCTCCGGGGTCCCGGGGGTCCGGAGCACCCGGGTCGCCAGGTCGACCACACCGCCGTAGAGGTCGACGACCTCACGGCCGGGGAGCCGCACCGCCATCGCGTTGACGGTGAAGTCGCGGCGTACGAGATCGTCGGCCAGGGAGGTGCCGTAGGCCACCGCCGGCTTGCGGGAGTCGGTCGAGTAGGCCTCGGAGCGATAGGTGGTGACCTCGACCTGCCACGGGCCCTTGCGGGTGCCGATGGTGCCGAAGTCGCGACCCATGTCCCACAGCGCCTCGCCCCACGTACGCAGGATCTTCTCCGTCTCCTCGGGGCGGGCCGAGGTGGTGAAGTCGAGGTCGTTGTGCGGACGGCCGAGCATCGCGTCGCGGACCGGGCCGCCGACCAGCGCCAGCTCGAAGCCCGAGCGAGCGAAGGCCTCACCTAGGGAGTCGATGACAGGTGCGATACGGTCCAGTTCAGCAGTCACCGATCGCTGAACATCGGCGACGCTGATCGGGGGAAGCTGGCTGTCGGACACAACGCCGCAGTCTACGAGGACCGCACCCCCTGAAAGATATTCTCGAAGTCATGCCAGTCCGCCAGCATCAGGCGAGGCCGCCACGGCCACGTGGGCGAGTCACCGCCGCACTCGTCCTGGTGCTGCTGGCACCCCTGCTGCTGATGCTGTCCGCGACCACGCTGGCCGCTCCGGCCCGGGCCGCGGAGGAGACCGCTGAGTCCGACCCGCTGGCGATGAGCATCGACGAGCTCGACACGGTCAGCCTCGACGGCCGCACCAAGGGCCGGATCACCCTGCGCGGCAAGGTCACCAACACCACCGAGGAGGAGTGGCACGGCGTCAAGGTCTACCCGTTCGTCGGCGACACGCCGATGACCACCTCCCAGGAGCTGGCCGAGGCCGCCGAGATGCCCGCGGACGCCCTGGTCGGCGAGCGGATCGTGGCCGAGGGGACGTACGCGGCGATCCCCGACCTCGCGCCCGGCGAGACCTACTCGTGGTCGCTCTCGGTGCCGCGCAGGCAGCTGGACGTCACCGAGCCCGGGGTCTACTGGTTCGGGGTCCACGCGCTCGGTTCCACCACGCCGAACACCGCTGACGGTCGGGCACGTACGTTCCTTCCGCTGGTCAAGGAGCCGAACAAGAAGGCCAAGGCCGAGAAGGTGTCCCTGGTGATGCCGCTGCGGCGCAGCGTGGTCTACAACGGCGACGGCAGCGTGAACTACCTACCGGGCTGGACCCGCGATCTGGGCGCCGGCGGCCGGCTCTTCCGGATGCTCGAGACCGGCGCCGAGATGCCCGACCTGACCTGGGCCATCGACCCGGCGCTGATCGATGCCGTACGCAACCTCGCCGAGGGCAACCCCGCCCGCAACCTGGCGCCGACGGACGAGGGTGAGGAGGAGCCGGAGGAGAGCGGGAGCCAGAGTGCGTCGCCCTCGGCCTCCGGGCTGCTGCCGAGCCCCTCGGCCAGCGCCGACGCCGACGCCGAGGAGCCGATCGACGAGGAGGCCGAGGCCGCGCAGAAGGCCGCGACGGTCTGGCTGGGCCGCCTCGAGGACGCGCTCGCCGGCCACAACCTGATCGCCCTCCCCTACGCCGACCCGGACCTGTCCGCGCTCGCCACGACCGACCCCGACCTGCTGGCCACGGCGCGTGAGCACACCGCCCAGGCGCTCGCCGAGCTCGGCATCAAGGCGACCTCGGCCGTCGCGCCGCCGACCGGCTACCTCGATCGCGCCGCGGTCAACCTGCTCGAACCGGGTGCGGTCAACCTGGTCGGCGACAAGATGTTCCGCGGCACCGCACCGGTCATCGCCGACCTCGACGGTCACCAGATGATCGTGACCTCCTCCGGCGCCGCCGCCGGCGGGCCCGGGCCCAACGATCCGATCGACGCGATCTCGGTGCGCCAGCGTCTCGTCGCCGAGGCGGCCCTGCTCCGCGGCTCCGGCAAGCCGCTCATCGCGGTGCTCCCCGACGGCTGGCACCCTCCGCAGAGCGCGGCCTCGTTCGTCACCCCGTGGAACAAGGCCGCCTGGATCTCGTCCTCGACCCTGGACGAGGCCCTCACCGGGCAGAAGGCGACGTCGATCACGACCGACAAGCTCCGCTACCCCCGCCGCGAGATGAAGGCAGAGATCTCCACCGACCGGATCGACACGGCCAACGAGCTCATCGGCGCCGGCGAGATGCTGCAGCGGATCCTGACCCACAACGACGAGGTCGCCTCCGACATCGTCAGCGAGGCTCTGACCTCGATCTCCTACTCCGCCCGCAAGAGCAACACCGACCCGGCCGCCGACGCACTGAGCGAGGTCAGCTCCGAGCTCAGCTCGGTCACCGTGGCCGTACCGCCGAAGGTGATCCTCTCCAGCATGAAGGGCGGCGAGTTCCAGGTCACCCTGAGCAACGAGCTCGACGAGCCCGTCACGGTGCGGCTGGACGCGATCACCGACGAGTCGCTGCGGGTCGCGACCTCCGAGCCGGTCCAGCTCGACGCCAACTCCAAGGCCAGCTTCAACCTCGCCGCGAGCATGCTCGACACCGGCACCCACACCGCCCTGATCGTCGTCACCGACACCAAGGGCAACCCGCTGGGCGCCCACGCCTCCGTCCCGATCCGCCCCTCGCAGGTGAGCGGAGTGATCTGGTGGTTCGTCGGCACCGGCTGCGCGCTACTCTTCGCGGCGATCGCCGTGCGTCTCACCCGGCGCATCATGAAGGCCAAGAAAGCACGTACGTCAGGAGGCGACGAGTGAGTGGAGAGCGCGGGCGAGGAACGAGCTCAGGCGCTCTCGACGAGCGCGGAGCCGATGCGACCGAAACGACCGAAGCGAGCGGTAGCCCTGTGACAACGCCCGAGCAGAAGTCCGGCGGAGGCTCGGTCCTGGCCAACAGCGCCGTGATGGCCGCGGGGACGCTCTTCTCCCGGGCCAGCGGGTTCATCCGCTCAGCACTTCTCGTCGCCGCCCTCGGATCCGGGCTGCACGCCGATGTCTTCAACATCGCCAACACCGTGCCCAACATGCTCTACATCCTGTTGGCCGGCGGTGTCTTCAACGCGGTCCTCGTGCCGCAGCTGGTCAAGGCGCAGAAGAACGACGCGGACGGCGGGGCCGCCTACACCGACCGGATCATCACGCTCGCCGGGCTCTTCCTCGGCGTCGTCACGATCATCCTGGTGCTCGGGGCGCCGCTGCTGATGCGCCTCTACCTCGGAGCAGACTGGTACACCGACGATCACAAGGCGCAGCTCGAGTCGGCCATCGACTTCGCCCGCTGGTGCCTGCCGCAGGTCTTCTTCTACGGGATGTTCGTGCTGGTCGGGCAGGTGCTCAACTCCCGCGGCAGCTTCGGCCCGATGATGTGGGCCCCGATCGCCAACAACATCATCGCGATCACGACCCTGGTGACCTACCTGGTCGTCTTCGGGCCGTCCTCCGTCGGTGGCTTCACCACCGGCCAAGAGGTTCTCCTGGGCCTGGGCTCGACCCTCGGCATCGTTCTCCAGTTCCTGCTGCTCCTGCCTGTGCTGCACAAGGCCGGAGTGCGCTACCGCCCCCGCTTCGACTTCCGCGGCGCCGGGCTCTCGCAGACCGCGAAGCTGGGCATGTGGACCGTGCTCTTCGTGGTCGTGAACCAGGTGGCGTACACGATCGTGACGCGGCTCGCCTCGACCGGTTCGGCCGCGGGCGGCACCGGCTACACGGTCTACTCCAACAGCTTCCTGGTGACCCAGGTGCCGCACTCGATCATCACGGTCTCGCTGGCGACGGCGATCCTGCCGCTCCTCTCGCGCCACGGCGCTGCCGGAGAGCTTCCCGAGCTGGGACGTACGCTCTCCCGGCAGCTGCGCAACGCGCTCGCCATCGTGATCCCGATCGCCGCACTGCTCCCGGTGCTCTCCGAGGACATCGCCCACATCCTGTTCAGCTACGGCGCCGGCGCCGACGCCTTCAAGGACTACGCCCCGACACTGTCGGTCTTCGCGGCCGGGCTGGTCTTCTTCACGATCCACTACCTGCTGCTGCGCGGCTTCTACTCGCTGGAGCAGAACCGCACCGTCTTCTTCATCCAGTGCTCGGTCGCCACCACCAACATCGTCGCCGCGCTGCTGCTGACCAGGGCCGTTCCCTCGGAATACACCGCGCCCGCACTCGCCGGCGCCTACACGCTGTCCTACCTGATCGGCTCCGTCGTCTCGTACGTCGTGCTCAAGCGCACGCTCGGAGACCTCGACGGTCGCGGGCTGCTCGGGTTCCTCGCCCGCCTGGTCATGGTGACCGTCGTGGCCGCGGCTGCCGCATGGCTGCTCCGCACGGCGCTGGGCATGATCAACGACGAGCCGACGATGGTGCTGGCCTTGATCGGGGCCGCTATCGTCGGGGCGCTGTATCTCGGCATGCTGCTCCTCGGGGCGCAGGCTGCCCAGGTCAAGGAGCTGACCGCGATGGTTCAACAGGTCGCCCGACGACTGCGTCGTTGACACCATCGGACAGCCCGCTCACTGTCTGGCAAGGTCTGAAAGAATGGGTCCGATATGGAGTTCACGCAATCAGGCGACGTCCTCGCCGGCAGATACCAGCTGACGGATCTGCTGAGCGAGTCCCGCGAGGGACGCTTCTGGCGCGCCCAGGACGCGGTGCTGGGTCGCCCGGTTGCCGTGCACGTCCTCGATGCCCGCGACGAGCGCGCGCCGCGCCTGATGGCCGCGGCCCGCAACTCCGCTGCCGTCGGTGACCCCCGGATGCTGCGCGTCCTCGACGCCGCCCAGACCGACCAGGTGGCGTACGTCGTCAACGAGTGGGGCGAGGGCTCGTCGCTGGAGAACGCGCTGGCCGCGGGTGGGCCGCTGCCGCCGCAGCAGGCCGCCTGGATCGCCTCCGAGGTCGCCGACCTGCTGGTCCTGGCCCACGACCAGGGCCATGCCCACGGTCGGCTCAACCCCGAGGCCGTGCTGCTCGACGACCTCGGCGCGGTGCGTGTCATCGGCTTCGGTGTCGACGCCGCGCTGCACGGGATCGACCCCGACACGCGTGACTCCCAGCGACGCGACCGAGTCGACGCCGTCGGCGTCCTCTACGCCGCTCTGACCGGCAAGTGGGCGGGCGAGACCCTGTCCTCGATGCCTCCGGCGCCGCGCGACCACGGCCGTGTCCTCCGCCCCCGGCAGGTACGCGCCGGTGTGCCGCGCCCCCTCGACGACCTGTGCGACCGGGTGCTGGGCAGCGGCGCCGATATGCCGCCGCTGACTGCTGCCGAGCTGCACTCCGCGCTCGCCGGCTTCTCCGGGGAGCCGACCGCTCCGCTCAACCGACCCTCGGCCATCGACGAGGAGACCCAGGCGATGGCTGCGCCGACCCAGGCCGAGCCGGCCGAGGCACGGGCTGCGTCGAACGCCATCGGCGTGGCTCCCGATGCCGTACGCCCCCAGCGCCAGCGCCCGTCCTCCCCGCCGCCGTTGCAGGACCCGACCCCGTCGAAGCCGCTGTTCGCCGACGAGACCCCGGGCTACGTAGCACCGCAGCGTCCGCAGCAGCCGCCCCCCGCCGCCGCCCGGCGGCCGGTGGCCCCGGATGCCTCCTACAACGGCTGGCAGGGCCCGTGGACCGGCGCCAACGTACCGATCGCCGAGGAGCCGGACTACAACCAGAAGCCCGGCACCAGCTGGCTCCGCATCGCCATGGGCGTCGCCCTCGTGGTGCTCGTCCTCATCGCCGGATCGATCGCCTGGAACATCATCAACGACGACCCCAACACGACCGCCGAGAACCCCGGCACCGGCAACAACGGCGGCGACAACACCGCTGAGGCGAAGCCGACCCCGATCAAGGGCATCACGGCCAAGGACCTCGACCCTCACGGCGACCCGCCAACGGAATACCCCGACCTGGTCGGCGGCGTTGTGGACGGCAAGGACGACCCCGCCACCAACTGGCGTACGTCGACCTACAACGACCAGATCGGTGACGGTCCGCGCTCGCTCAAGCCGGGCATCGGCGTCGTCCTCAATCTCAAGGGCGACTACTCCGTCGACTCCCTGAAGTTCCGGATGATCGGCGAGCCCACCGACATCTCTGTCTACGTCGGCGACTCCCCCTGGACCGACGACCCCACCGGCGCACCTGCCGCGAAGGCCAGTGTCGGCACCGAGGACGAGATCAAGCTCGACGGCGCACCCGAGGGCAGCTACGTACTCGTGTGGATCACCGGCCTTCCGACCGGCGACGGCGGCTACCGTGCCGAGGTCAAGGAGATCGAGGTTCTCGGCACCCCCGTCTCCTGACGAGACGTCACTCCCGTCGGCCGAAGCGTCACTCCCGTCGCCCGAGATGTCGCATTGATGCCACGACGACCGACGTACGTGACGTCTCGGCCGACGCGGGTGACGTCTCGGCGTTCAGGGCCATGGAATGTACGTGGCCTACGATCTGTTGTGCAGTTCGCCAGCCACACCTGAGGAGCCTCAAAGATGCCGACCCCGTCGTCCCCGACCGACCCCCGCAACGTGATCGTCGTGGGCTCCGGCCCGTCGGGCTACACCGCAGCGGTCTACAGCGCCCGCGCCGGACTGCAGCCGCTCGTCTTCGAGGGCTCGGTGACCGCCGGCGGCGCCCTGATGAACACCACCGACGTGGAGAACTTCCCCGGCTTCCGTGACGGCATCATGGGTCCGGAGCTGATGGACAACATGCGTGCCCAGGCCGAGCGCTTCGGTGCCGAGCTCGAGCCCGACGACGTCATCGAGATGGACCTCACCGGGCCGGTCAAGGTCATCAAGACCGCGACCGACACCCACTACGCGAAGTCCGTCATCCTCGCGACCGGATCGGGCTACAAGAAGCTCGGTCTGCCCCGTGAGGACGAGCTCTCCGGCAAGGGCGTCTCCTGGTGTGCCACCTGCGACGGCTTCTTCTTCCGGCAGAAGCCCATCGTGGTGGTCGGCGGCGGCGACTCCGCCCTGGAGGAGGCCCTCTTCCTGACCCGCTTCGGCTCCTCGGTCACCCTGCTCGTACGCCGCGACGAGCTGCGTGCCTCCAAGATCATGCAGGAGCGCGCCTTCGCCGACCCGAAGCTCGAGATCGCCTGGAACTCCGTGGTCGAGTCGATCAACGGCGAGCTCTCCGTGGAGAGCATCACCGTCAAGGACACGAAGACCGGCGAGCTGCGCGACCTCGAGTGCTCCGGCCTGTTCATCGCCATCGGCCACATCCCGCGCTCCGAGCTGCTCACCGGCCAGGTCGACCTCGACGACGAGGGCTACGTCCTGACCAAGGAGGGCACCACCGCGACCAACATCGAGGGCGTCTTCGCCGCCGGTGACCTGGTCGACCACGTCTACCGCCAGGCGATCACCGCTGCCGGCACCGGCTGCCAGGCCGCGCTCGACGCGGAGAAGTTCCTCGCCCACCAGGCCCACGCCGAGGCGGCTGCCGTCTCGGCCTGATCGCCGCGTCTACGGTGGTGGTCTCGACAAGCTCGACCACCGTGCGCACGGGAATGCGCAACGCAATCCCAGCGTTCTGACCACAGACCTCCCAACCCGTCCCTACCGAGAAGGAACCCATCGTGGCTGACAACATGACCGCCGTGACCGACGCCGAGTTCGACTCGACCGTCCTGAAGTCCGACAAGCCCGTACTGGTCGACTTCTGGGCCGAGTGGTGCGGCCCGTGCCGCCAGGTCTCCCCGATTCTCGAGGAGCTCGCCGGCGAGCACGGTGACAAGGTCACCTTCACCAAGATGAACGTCGACGAGAACCCGGTCACCCCCTCCACCTACCGCGTGACCGGCATCCCGACCATCAACGTCTACCAGGGCGGCGAGGTCGTGAAGTCGATCGTCGGCGCCAAGCCGAAGGCCGCTCTCCTCAAGGAGCTGCAGGAGTTCATCGGCTGACACCGGTTGTCACACGATGGCGCGCCACTGTCACAGTGGCGCGCCATCGTTCATTTCGCCGAGGCGTCAGTTACGTCGGGCGAGATGGCAGTAGTGGCGGACGAGATGGCAGTAGTGGCGGACGAGATGGCAGTAGTGGCGGACGAGATGGCAGTAGTGGCGGACGAGATGGCAGTAGTGGCGGACGAGTGGTCTCGACAGGCTCGACCACCGGGGGGACGAGTGGTCTCGACAGGCTCGACCACCGCCCGTTTCACATGAAACATTCAATCCGCGTCGCGATGCAGCTCGGATGAGGCAGGTGACGGATGGTTGCGGGGGCGTACGACCTCCCGCAGCCGCTCCCAGGCGGACTCGAAGTCGTCGATCCAGGTGACCGTCTGCTTCAGATCCATCCGCATCCGTGGCACGGTCGGGTGCTCGCGGTACGTCTTGAACCCGACACGTCCCAGGAAGTCCGCCGGCGCGGCGCAGCGCCGGCCGTGGATCCCGCTCAGCGGGCCGACGTCACCGAAGGCCTCGATCGCGCGGACCGATCCCCGCTGGACCAGGTCGCGCGCCATCCCCTGCACCAGCATCCGGCCGATCCCGCCACCGACATGGCGCGGGTCGATCCACACCGTGGTCATCAGGACCGCGTCGGCGGAGACCGGACCGGAGGGGAAAGAAGCCACCCGTGGCACGAAGACCGGCGGCGCGTACAGCACGAACCCCACCGGCGTACCGTCCACCACGGCAACCCGCCCGCACGACCCCCATTCGCGGAGCACCTCGGAGATCCACGCCTCCTTGACCCCTACCGTCTGCGCGGAGGAGACGCGTCGATGGCCGACGGGGTCGCGCTCCCAGAACAGACAGGCACGACACGGCGCCGGGACCTCGGCGAAGAGGTCCAGCGTCAGCGGCAGGATACGGCGTGCCATGTCTCACCCTTGATACTCGGTTAAGGGTCTGTCACCAGCGTATGCGATCCTTCATGATGGTGACACCATGACTGATCTTCCCCAGCGCGCAACATCATCCCGACTCGATCCCTACGCCGACCGCTATGCCGCACGCACCGCAGGCATGACGGTCTCGGAGGTGCGAGCTCTGTTCGCAGTCGCAGCGCGCCCGGAGGTCGTCTCGCTGGCAGGCGGCATGCCCAACATCTCCAGCCTCCCCCTCGACGTGGTCGGCGACTCGATCAAGGACCTGATCCTGACCCAGGGCCCGACCGCACTGCAGTACGGCGGCGGCCAGGGCGATCCCGTCCTGCGCGAGCAGATCTGCGAGGTCATGCGGCTGGAGGGCATCGAGGCCCACCCCGATGACGTGGTCGTCACCGTCGGCTCTCAGCAGGCCGTCGACCTGGTCACCCGCGTCTTCTGCGACCCCGGCGACGTGGTGATCTGCGAGGCCCCTTCGTACGTCGGTGCTCTGGGCGTCTTCAAGGGCTACCAATGCGACATCGTGCACGCCGAGGTCGACGCCAGCGGCCTCATCCCGAGTGCGCTCGAGCAGGCGATCGTCTCCACCAAGGCCTCCGGCCGCAAGGTGAAGTTCCTCTACACGATCCCGAACTTCCAGAACCCGACCGGCGTCACCATGACGCCCGAGCGCCGCACCGAGATCCTCGAGATCTGCCGGCGCCACGACATTCTGGTCCTCGAGGACAACCCCTACGGCCTCCTCGGCTTCGACGACGAGCCCCGCCCGGCGATGCGCGCCCAGGACCCGGGTGTCATCTACCTCGGTTCCTTCTCCAAGACGTTCTCCCCGGGCCTGCGGGTCGGCTGGGCGCTGGCCCCCTCCGCGATCCGCGAGAAACTGGTCCTCGCCCAGGAGTCCGCGACGCTCTGTCCGCCGCCGTTCAACCAGATGGCCGTCTCCGCCTACCTCGCGAACCACGACTGGCAGGGCCAGATCAAGCAGATGCGGGAGATGTACCGCGAGCGTCGCGACGCCATGCTCGACGCGCTCGAGGACTACATGCCCGCGGCCTGCACGTGGACCAAGCCCGACGGCGGCTTCTTCGTCTGGCTGACGCTCCCCTCCGGCATCGACAGCAAGGCGATGCTGCCTCGCGCGGTCACCTCGCGGGTCGCGTTCGTCCCCGGCACCGGCTTCTTCGCCGACGGCTTCGGCGCCTCCTCGATGCGGATCTCCTACTGCTATCCGACCCCGGAGCGGATCCGAGAAGGCGTACGCCGCCTGGCGGGTGTCATCGAGGCCGAGATGGAGCTCCTGGAGACGTTCGGTGCGACCGGACCCATTCCTGGCCTCCCCATCCGCGGCGCTGAGCACCCCTCGACAAACACGCAGTAGGTGCAGACCCTCTTCGAGGCGTCATCTCGACAAGCTCGATGACCGGGCAACCCCGGTGGTCGAGCCTGTCGAGACCACCAAGCCCGTTAAGAGCGTCATCTCGACAGGCTCGATGACCAGGCGCGCTCAACGAGCAAATCTATTTGTCGACAAAACGCTTTAGCGCTTGATGCCTAAATGGATTCTTCCGGTGCGGCTGACATCAGCTCGACGATCCGGCGCAGGTCCTCGAGCGTGGCGAACTCGACGGTGATCTTTCCCTTGGAACGGCCCAGATCGACCTTGACCCGGGTGTCGAAGCGGTCCGAGAGCTTGTCGGAGATCTCCTTGAGCCCAGGAGCAGTCGGCTTGGCTCGCCTCACGCGCGGCGTGGCGAAGGCGTCGCCGTCCGGGTCGCCCAGGGCGACGATCTCCTCGAGGCCGCGTACGGAGATGCCCTCCGCGACCACCTTCTGAGCCAGCTTGTCCTGCTGCGCCTCGCCGTCGACCGCGAGCAGCGCCCGGGCGTGGCCGGCCGAGAGAACGCCGGCTGCGACCCGTCGCTGGACCGACGGGGACAGCTTCAGGAGCCGGATCGTGTTGGAGATCTGCGGCCGCGACCGACCGATCCGCTGGGCGAGCTCGTCGTGGGTGCACTCGAAGTCGCTGAGCAGCTGCTGGTAGGCCGCCGCCTCTTCGAGAGGGTTCAGCTGCGAACGGTGCAGGTTCTCCAGGAGCGCGTCCCGGAGCATGTCGGTGTCATCGGTCTCCCGGACGATCGCCGGGATGACATCGAGGCCGGCCTTCTGGGTGGCGCGCCACCGGCGCTCACCCATGACCAGTTCGTAGGAGTCGGTCGCCACCTTCCGGACGACGATGGGCTGAAGAAGGCCGATTTCCTCGATCGAATGGACCAGTTCGGCCATCGCCTCTTCGTCGAAGACCTGACGAGGCTGGACATGGTTGGGGTGGATCTGCTTGACCGGCAGCTCGGCGAAATATGCGCCGTCGACGGGCGCCAGATTCGAATTCTCGATCTGGCGGCCTTCCGCCGAGTCGGTGGACCCGGGGTCCACGGATGAGCCAGAAGTCGCCCCAGCGGAAAGGTCCGAATGACGGACGTCCGGCTGGACAGAAGCGCTGTCCGCCGAGTCGTTTCCGGCGGCGGCAGGAGCGGTCGGGATCAGCGACCCCAGACCTCGTCCGAGGCCACGCTTCGGCGGCTGCTTACTCATATCTGGATGTCCCCCATGTCAGTTCCATGCTGCTGATGGTGGTCTCGACAAGCTCGACCACCGGGATTCTCATGTCAGCTCTGTGCTGTCCTGCTGATGGTCTCGACAGGCTCGACCACCGGGATTCTTCACTTCAGTTCCGTGTTGCCCTGCGGTGGTCTCGACAGGCTCGACCACCAGGTTCTTCTGACGGTGATCTCGACAGGGTCGATCACCTCAGTGCTCGCCTTGTTTGGCGAGCTCCTTGGCGGCCTCGAGATAGCTCAGCGCACCCGGTGAGCCCGGGTCGTACGTCATCACCGTCTGCCCGAACGACGGCGCCTCGGACACGCGCACGGCGCGGGGGATGAAGGTGCGCATGACCGTGTCGCCGAAGTGCTCGCGCACCTCCTCGGCGACCTGTGAGGCGAGCCGGGTGCGGGCGTCGTACATCGTGATCAGCATCGAGGAGACCCTGAGCGTCGGGTTCAGCGCGGCGCGGACCATCTCGACGGTCTTGAGGAGCTGCCCCAGACCCTCCAGCGCGTAGTACTCCGCCTGGATCGGGATCATCACCTCGGTGCTCGCGACGAGCGCGTTGACCGTGAGCAGGCCCAGCGACGGTGGGCAGTCGATGAGGACGTAATCCCAACGGTCCTCCGCGTCACCCACGCGGGGGGACCTGGCCAGCGCCTCTTTCAGGCGCTGCTCACGTCCGTTCTCCTCGACGAGCTCGACCTCGGCGCCGGCCAGGTCGATGGTCGCCGGCACGAGCTCGAGGCCCTCGAGCTTCGGGACGGGCACGACGACGTTCTCAAGGGTGGCCCCCTCGACCAGGACCTCGTACGTCCCCGGGGTCCCCTGGAAGTGGTCGACGTCGAACGCGGTGCACGCGTTGCCCTGCGGGTCGAGGTCGATGACCAGAACCTTCTGACCGAGCTGGGCCAGAGCCGCGGCGATGTTCACCGTCGAGGTGGTCTTGCCGACGCCGCCCTTCTGGTTGGCGGACACGATCACGCGCGTGCTCGCCGGGCGTGGCAGCGGCGGCCGATTGCTCGCCGCACCCCGCGCCAGGAGCGTGTGCTCGGCGGCAGCAGCCAGCGGCGTCGCCTCCGTGTCGAAGTCGTTCTCGAAGGACGCGATGTCCCCGGCCGTACGGAGCCTGATCGACACCGGTTCGTCGGTTTCACGTGAAACGGCGTTCTGCGCGCTCTCGTCGTCGTACGGCATAGTTCCTAACCCTCCATAGAAGGTGGTCGAGCTTGTCGAGACCACCAGCCCACATGCGAGATGTCTTGGTCTCGACAAGCTCGACCGCCAATCAGCGGCGCTTCTTCTTACGGGACCCGCCCTTGGGCCCCTTCTGGCCGCCCTTCGGGACCGGCGGCCAATCTACCCGTGCGGGATCCGACCAAACCACCCGAACCGCGACAGTTGTTGTCTCCAAAACGCCTACACCGAGCTCTGAGACCGTCGGCGGTGCGCATCCCCACTTCTTCAGCGCTGCGTCGGCCTCGTCGATCTCCGCCTCGATGCTCGACCCCTTCATCGCGACGAGCGCACCCGTCGGTACGACCAACGGCATCGACCAGTCGAGCAGCTTGCCCAGGCCGGCCACTGCTCGCGAGGTCACCACGTCGAACCCGAGCTCGCCGTGGAAGGCATCCGCCCTCCCCCGCAACACCGTCACGTTCTCGAGACCGAGATCCTCGGCGACCTCCTCGAGAAAGGTCGTACGCCGCAGCAGCGGCTCGATCAGCGTGATGTGCAGATCCGGGCGAGCGATCGCGAGGACCAAGCCCGGCAGTCCAGCGCCAGACCCGATGTCCGCCACCGCGACCCCCTCGGGGATCACCTCCCCCAGCACGGCGCAGTTGAGGATGTGCCGATCCCACAACCGCGGAACCTCCCGCGGTCCGATCAAACCGCGCACAACCCCCGCCTCGGCCAGCCAAGCGGCGTACCTCTCCGCGAGCTCCAGCCGATCAGCCGGAAAGAGCTTCTCCGCCCGAGGGTCCACCTCGCCCAGGCCACCCAAGTCCCCACGTTCCTCGCTCACACACGAACTGTTTCACGTGAAACGCACAACCAAGAACTCCCTACGTACGCACGAGGTCATCTCGACAAGCTCGATGACACAGTCCCGGTGGTCGAGCCTGTCGAGACCACAGCACACTCGTCCGAACGACGTCATCTCGACAAGCTCGATGACCCAGCTCCGGTGGTCGAGCTTGTCGAGACCACCACACGACGTGCGCACGAGTCTCCGGTGGTCGAGCCTGTCGAGACCACCCACATGTAGGTGCTCGACGTCATCTCGACAAGCTCGATGACCCGGTCCCGGTGGTCGAGCTTGTCGAGACCACGCACATGTACGTGCGAGGCGTCATCTCGACGGGCTCGATGACCATCCCGTTTCACGTGAAACCCACGTCCCTGGAGACGCCTGGAAGAACGCCGGCCCAACGAATCCGCGGAAGGATTGACAAAGGCACCGCGTGGGCGCTGGGTGCGCTAAAGTCCGCGAGCAGCCTCGCGAATCTGATGCAACCGCGCACGCTGCTCGAACGTCTTAGTCGTAGAACGTCGCACTCCGGGTGCGACTCCAGCGGCCCGTGCGACCGGGCCCCCCATCCATGACCACGGAGCTGATGTGAACGTCCGTAGAACCCCGGTGGCGATCTTCCTCACCACCATCCTCGCCCTGGGATTCTCCCTGGGCTCGATCGCGGCGCCGAGCAGCGCCCAGGCCAGCACCGCGTCAGCCTCCGTCGGGCAGATCGGGCTGCACACGGCGTACAAGACTCTCTACCAGCAGGGCTCCTCGGGCATCGGGGTGCGCAAGATCCAGGCTCGCCTCAAGGAGCGGCGGATCTTCAAGGGGCGCGTCACCGGCACCTACGGCTCGAAGACCGCCGGCGCCGTCAAGGTCTTCCAGCGCAACCAGCGCCTGACCGCCACCGGCAAGGTCAACCAGCGCACCCTCGACCGGCTCCGCTCGCTGACCAGCACCCCGACCGACGCCAAGCTCTACAACCTCGACCGCCGCTGCCTCACCGGCCGCGTCCTCTGTGTCGACAAGACCGACCGCCGGATGCGCTACGTACGCAACGGCAAGATCATCCGAGCGATGGACGCCCGCTTCGGCTGCTCCGACACGAAGACCCGCGAGGGCGCTTTCAAGATCTTCCGGAAGAGCCGCAACCACGTCTCGTCGATCTACCACACCCCGATGCCGTACGCGATGTTCTTCAACGGCGGCCAGGCGGTGCACTACTCCTCGGACTTCGCCGCCCGCGGCTACAACGGCTGCTCCCACGGCTGCGCGAACGTACGCAACAAGTCGTCGATCGCCTGGGTCTTCGACCAGGTCCGCATCGGCGACCGGGTCGTCGTCTACTGGTCCTGAGGCGCCGCCCGTTCCACGTGAAACACCCACACAAAGAGATCGCCCCTCGTGCCACACGGCACGAGGGGCGATCTCTTTGTCTCAGCGTCACTCAGGCAGGACGACCACGTAGCGACGCGGCTCGACACCGGAGGACTCGGAGGTGAGCCCGGCGGCGGCGACGGCGTCGTGGACGACCTTCCGCTCGAAGGGCGACATGGGCTTGAGCGAGACCGGGGCACCGGACTCCTTGACCTTCGCGACGGTCTCCTCGGCGAGCGCCATCAGCGTCGAGCGACGGTCGGCACGGTAGCCGCCGACGTCGAGCATCAGGCGGGACCGCTCGCCGGTCTCGCGGTAGACCGCGAGCCGGGTCAGCTCCTGGAGCGCGTCCAGAACCTCACCGTGGCGGCCGACGAGCTGCTGGAGGTCACCACCGACGATCGAGACGGCGGCACGGTCGCCCTCGACGTCCATGTCGAGGTCTCCATCGAGGTCGGCGATGTCGAGAAGCTCCTCGAGGTAGTCAGCCGCGATGTCACCTTCCTGCTCGAGCTGCTTGAGGCGCGTGTCGTCGCTGACCTCCTCCACAGTCTCGGTCACGGTCTCGCTCACATCCTGAGTCGTCACTTGGTTCCCCCGTCCTTCTGGGTCGTGGAGCGACCGGCGCTCGTGCCGGCCTTCTTCCGCTGGCTCCTGGTCTGGCTCTTGGGCTGGGTGCGCTGCGCGGGGCGCTTCTCGGCCGCTGCCTCGTTGGCCTCGGCGATGTCGATCTCCGCGTCGGGCAGACCCTTCTTGCGGCGCTTCTCCCGGTCGCGCTCCTGCTTGGCGTCGAACGCCGGCGTCCCCGGTGCGGGGTTGTTGCGGATCACGTAGAACTGCTGGCCCATGGTCCACAGGTTGGAGGAGGTCCAGTAGAGGATCGTTCCGACCGGGAAGGCGATACCACCGACGGCGAACACGACGGGCAGCACGTAGAGGAGCAGCTTCTGCTGCTGGGCGTACTGTCCGGTCATGGCATCGGCCGGCATGTTCTTCGACATCAGCTGACGCTGGGTGAGGAAGGTGGTCGCGATCATCGCCACGACCAGGAACCCGGTGAGGATCCGCGTCGACATGTGGTCGGCGGTGGTGAACTGGTCGGAGAGCAGCGAGCCCAGCCAGGTCGAGGTGGCGAACTCGTGCGCAGCCGCGTCGGTCAGGAAGCCCTTGCCGTCACCGTTCGAGGCGTGCTCGAGCATCCGGAACAGCACGAAGAAGATCGGCATCTGCAGCAGCAGCGGCAGGCAGGACGCGAACGGGTTGGTGCCCGAGTCCTTGTAGAGCTTCATGGTCTCGTTGGCGAGCTTCTCGCGGTCGTGACCGTACTTCTTCTGCAGCTCCTTGACCTTCGGCTGCAGCAGCTGCATGTTGCGGCTGGAGTTGATCTGCTTCACGAACAGCGGGATCAGCAGCGCACGGATGGTCACGGTCAGGCCGACGATGGCCAGGGCCCACTGCCAACCTTCAGACGGGATGACGTACGAGAACGCCTTCTGCCATACGAGCAGGATGCCCGAGATGGCGTAATACAGCGGTGTTGCGATCCATCCGAACAGATCGCCTATGGCTCCCACGGAATCAGGCTCCTCGGTTTGGGGAGTCCGCACTTACACGGACCAGGTCTTCAGGGTCTCTTGAAAAATTCTTCGCGGCCGGTACGGGATCGAAGCCCCGGGTCTTGGCCCAGGGGACGCAACGGGCCAGACGGCGCGCCGTCAGCCAGCTCCCGCGCCAGGGGCCGTGCGTCTTGACGGCCTCGAGCCCGTACGCCGAGCACGACGGGTAGTAGCGGCACACATCGCCGTAGAGCGGACTGATCAGAGTCCGCCACACGTGAAGCAGTCCGATCAGCACGGACGCGACAACGTGGTTGAGCTTGTCGAGACCAGCACGTACGACTCGGACCGCGGCACTCATCGGAGCACTCGCTCCAGGCAGCGCCGCAGATCGACGCCCAGGGCGTCGTAGTCGGCGTCGGCGGCAGCAGGCAGTGCACGGACCACAAGCACAGCAGAGCCCGGGAGTCCGCTCAGGGACTCCCGGGCCTGGTGACGCAGTCTGCGCTTCACGCGATTCCGGACGACGGCCGGACCGACGGCCTTGCTCACCACGAAGCCCACCTGCGGCTCGCCCTCCCGGTCGGCATCTGGGCCGGTGCCGGGGACGAGCAGGTGGACCACCAGGCTCTTCGAGCCCGCGCGCTTGCCCCGTCGTACTGCTTCTTTGAAGCCCGACGAATCGACCAGTCGGTGGCGACGTGGCAACACGCGCGTGGTGGCTGAGGCCGCGGCCTCAGACGGTCAGGCTCTTGCGACCCTTGCCGCGGCGCGCAGCGAGGATCGCGCGGCCGGCGCGGGTGCGCATGCGCAGGCGGAAACCGTGCGTCTTGTGACGGCGGCGGTTGTTCGGCTGGTAAGTACGCTTGCTCACGGGGTGCTTCCTTAGTTGTGTGGGGCCGGTTGCTGTGCCGGCTGGTCTGATGGGGTCGCCCTCGGTGGTTCCAGGCGGGCCGATTCAACAAGCACCGCCCGTCCGCGCCCGATGAGGAGAGGCGTGGACATGCGGCACCCGTAGACCGGGCGACCTAGCAACGGTACGTGGACGGCGAAACCAGGGTCAAACTCGCGCACTATCACACCCCTGTCATTAGTCCTGCACCTGTGGAGGACGGGTTGCCCATGACCCTCGCCAGCCGGTAGTTTCGTCCTCTACCGAGGTTTCCCTGCACATCGTCAGGAGCGTCGGCCGCATTCGGGGGGATGCCATGCAGGGAACTAGTTTTCCCGCCTGACCTGCCGAAACGGTCGGATTCTCGAGGACGGCGACGTGTCTCGGTTGGTCTCCGATGCCTACATTCGGGGATGCTCCACAGCTTGTGGAAAAGTCTGTGGAGGATGTAGACCGGACCGCTGCATCAATCCAGGCTGCATCAACAAAGACCACCCACCCGAGCCATCAGGGAAGGCAGGAACCTGTGGAGTCCTCCGGCCTCGCGCCAGAACCACAGCCAGATCTCCAGTCCGCATGGACGAAGGTGGTCGCCGAGCTCCCGCCGAACCAGCGTGCGTGGCTCCGGGACAGTGAGCCGCTCACCCTGCACGGGTCGACCGCGATCGTCGAGGTCCCCAACGACTTCACCCGCAACCAGATCGAGGGCCGCCTGCGCGGCTCCCTGGAGAGGTCCCTCGGCGAGATCTTCCATCGCGAGATCCGCATCGCGGTGACCGTGAACCCCGATCTCGACGTCACGCCGGATCCCGACACCCAGGCGATCATGATCTCCGAGCGGGAGATCGCCGCCGCGGACGCTGCCGCCGCCGCTGCCCTGCAGCAGCAGTCGGCCTACCCGAACCAGTCGGCCTACCCGAACCAAGCGGCCTTCCCGCATCAGTCGGTCTACCCGCCGAACTCGCCCGGCCTGATCCCTGGCGTCCCACCGGCGACCGCGCCCCACGACGAGCCGGGTGCGCCCGCCGCGTACTCGGCGCCGCAGGCTCCCATCGCATCGCCGCCCGCGCAGCAGCCGGCCGCTCCCGCGGCGCCTGACGACGTACGTCCTGGGTATGGCGACATGTCGACAAATCCCCCGGCGCCTCAGGTGGCCCCGATCGAGGAGCCGGTTCCGCCGCGGCCGCTCGTCCCGGGTCCGCCGACCCGGCCGAGCGAGCCGAGCCACAACGTGCTCGAGACCCGGCTGAACCCGAAGTACACCTTCGAGACCTTCGTCATCGGGTCATCCAACCGGTTCCCGCACGCGGCCGCGGTCGCGGTCAGCGAGGCACCGGGCAAGGCCTACAACCCGCTGCTCGTCTACGGGGAGTCGGGGCTGGGCAAGACCCACCTGCTGCACGCGATCGGTCACTACGTGCGGAGTCTCTACTCCGGGGCGAAGGTGCGCTACGTCAGCTCGGAGGAGTTCACCAACGAGTTCATCAACGCGATCCGCGACGACCGGCAGGACCGGTTCAAGCGGCGCTACCGCGATGTCGACGTCCTGCTGATCGACGACATCCAGTTCTTGGAGGGGAAGACTCAGACTCAGGAGGAGTTCTTCCACACCTTCAACACGCTCCACAACGCCAACAAGCAGATCGTGCTCACCTCCGACCGCCCGCCCAAGCGGCTCGAGGCGCTCGAGGACCGGCTGCGCAACCGGTTCGAGTGGGGTCTGATCACCGACGTCCAGCCGCCCGACATCGAGACCCGCATCGCGATCCTCCGTAAGAAGGCCGCGATGGAGCGGCTCACCGCGCCGCCGGACGTGCTCGAGTTCATCGCGAGCAAGATCCAGACCAACATCCGCGAGCTCGAGGGCGCGCTGATCCGGGTCACCGCGTTCGCCAACCTCAACCGGCAGGACGTCGACCTGACCCTGGCCGAGATCGTGCTCAAGGACCTGATCCCCGAGGGCGGCGAGCCCGAGATCACCGCCGGCCTGATCATCGCCCAGACCGCTGCCTACTTCGGGCTGTCGATCGACGAGCTCACCGGGCCCTCCCGTGGGCGTCACCTCGTCATGGCCCGCCAGATCGCCATGTATCTGTGTCGCGAGCTCACCGAGGACTCCCTGCCCAAGATCGGCAAGCACTTCGGCGGCCGCGACCACACCACCGTGATGTACGCCGAACGCAAGATCAACCAGCTGCTCGCCGAGCGCCGGGCCGTCTTCAACCAGGTCTCCGAGCTCACCAACCGGGTCAAGATGCAGGCGCGCCAGGCCTAGCCAGACCAGCAGTCGTACGCGGCCGCCGCCCCTTCCGGGCCGGCGGCCGTTTCGCGTTTTGGGATTTCGAAAACCCACAGGACGAGATTTCCCAGGTTGTCCACAGCCCACAGGCTGGGTGGAACCTGTGGAGAACCGGCCGTTCAAATGGGATGGAAAAGGGGATGGCCTGTGCACAAAACACTCAAACGGGCCGACAACTCTCCACAGCCCACAGTGACGTGCGTCATTTCAGCATGGCGTCCACATCCCCTGTGGAATCACATTTCCGGTCATGACCAGGGAAGACGCTGCTCATCCACATTTCCCACAGATGCTCTTACGACGTACGAAACTATTTACATCCATGGATCCTCGGTGAAATTCCACGAACGCCCTTCCCTGGGGACAACCTGCTCGGCGAACCGAGTGCACAGGTACGCCTGTGCAGACCCGACACCACTGAGCGCTTACCGGTTGTCGGCGGTCCGTGGCAGGATGCGTACTCCAGGTCATGTCAGCGCGGGGGCGTTCCGGAACCGGTGGCGTCTTCCCCCAGGGTTCAAGCACAGCCCGGACCGCATGTCCTCAAACGCCCCGATGTCGAGCTAGAAGAAGGACAGGTCATCGTGAAGTTCCGCGTCGACCGCGACGTGTTCGCGGATGCTGTCGCCTGGGCTGCCCGCAGCCTTCCGGTCCGCCCCAGCACCCCGGTGCTCTCAGGTCTCCTGATCGAGGCGGGTCACGAGGGCCTGGTGCTCTCGACATTCGACTACGAGACCTCCGCGCGGGCGACGCTCTCCGCCGAGGTCGCAGACGAGGGCAAGGCGCTGGTCTCCGGCAAGCTGCTCGCCGACATCTGCCGCAGCCTTCCGGCCAAGCCGGTCGAGATGGTCACCGACGGCGCCCGCGTCTCGCTCACCTGCGGGAGCGCGCGGTTCAGCCTCCAGACCATGCCAGTGGAGGACTACCCGACGCTGCCGGAGATGCCGACCGCGGCAGGCACGGTGAAGTCGGAGCTGTTCGCCCACGCCGTCGCCCAGGCCGTGACCGCCGCCGGTCGCGACGACATGCTCCCGGTGCTGACCGGCGTGCGGCTCGAGATCGAGGGCTCCACGATCTCGCTGCTCGCCACCGACCGCTTCCGCCTCTCCCACCGCGAGCTCGAGTGGAACCCGGCGACTCCCGACGAGAGCCTGGCCGCGCTGGTGCCGGCGAAGGTGCTCGGCGACACCGCCAAGTCGCTGACCAGCGGCAGCGAGGTCACCCTCGCGCTCTCCACCACCGGCACCGGCGAGGGCATCATCGGCTTCGAGGGGGCAGCCGCGGGTGGGGTACGTCGCACCACGACGCGCCTGCTCGACGGCGAGTTCCCCAAGGTGCGCAGCCTGTTCCCGGCCGAGCACCTCACCACCGCTCTGGTCGACAAGGCCTCCCTGGTCGAGTCGGTCAAGCGCGTCGCCCTGGTCGCCGAGCGCAACACCGCGGTCCAGATGGTCTTCGAGGACGGCGTACTCACCCTCGACGCAGGCTCCGGCGACGAGGCCCAGGCGTCCGAGTCGATCGAGGCGACCATGGAGGGCGAGGGGCTGACCACCGGGTTCAACCCGCAGTTCCTCCTCGACGGGCTGCAGGCCATCGACGAGCAGGTCGTCGAGCTCGCCTTCACCCAGGCGCCGAAGCCCGTGGTGATCAGCGGCAAGCCGGCCGAGGGTGGCGAGGAGCCGGGCTTCCGCTACCTGCTGATGCCGCGGCGTCTGCTCTCCTGATTCGCTCTCTCATTAGGGTGGTCTCGACAAGCTCGACCACCCGTGGATAGGAACCTTGCAATGCACATCGGACTCGTCGGCCTCGGCAAGATGGGTGGCAACATGCGCACCCGGCTTCGGGAGGCCGGCCACACCGTCGTCGGATACGACCGCAACCCCGATCTCGCCGACGTGGCGAGCTTGGCGGAGCTGGTCGAGGCGCTGCCCAGCCCCAAGGTGGTCTGGGTGATGGTGCCGGCCGGTGACCCGACGCGTTCCACGATCGCCGAGCTCAAGGAGCTCCTCGGCGAGGGCGACCTGGTGGTCGACGGCGGCAACTCGAAGTACACCGATGACGCCAAGAACGCCGCGAGCCTGGCCGAGAACGGCATCGGCTTCGTCGACTGCGGTGTCTCCGGTGGCGTCTGGGGTCTCCAGAACGGGTACGCCCTGATGTACGGCGGTTCCGACGAGGACGCCGCCAAGGTGATGCCCGCCTTCGAGGCGCTCAAGCCGACCGGCACCGAGGACGGTCTTGTCCACTGCGGCTCCACCCCCGGCGCCGGCCACTTCTCCAAGATGGTCCACAACGGCATCGAGTACGCGATGATGCAGGCCTACGCCGAGGGCTGGGAGCTCCTCGACAAGGTCGACATCGTCGACAACGTCCCCGAGATCTTCGCCTCGTGGCGCACGGGCACCGTCGTACGTTCCTGGCTTCTCGATCTTCTCGTCGACCAGCTGCGCGCCGACGAGCACCTCGACAAGATCAAGGGTTACGCCGACGACTCGGGCGAAGGGCGCTGGACCGTCGAGGCGGCGATCGAGAACGCCGTCCCGATGCCGGCGATCTCGGCCTCGCTGTTCGCGCGGTTCGTCTCGCGCCAGGAGGACGACCACGCCATGAAGGCGATCGCCGCGATGCGCAACGGTTTCGGTGGGCACGCGGTGATCTCGGAGTCGGAGGCCTGATTCCTCGGTTGGTGGTCTCGACAGGCTCGACCACCTAGATCGGGTCGATGACTCCGGTCAGGGTGAGGATCAGGCGGACGGCGCCGTAGGCGAGGAAGAGCCCGAAGAAGCCCAGGATGATCGGGCTTCGCACGAGCTTGTCGAGGTCGGTGGGGCGTCGCCGGGAGATCCGGGCGCGCACCGCGACCACCGCCAGGACGAGGATCGCCAGGATGAGCACGGGTCCGAACCAGTTGCTCGCCAGCGACGAGCCGATGTCGCCGTGCATGAGGTAGACCCACGACCGCGTCAGACCGCATCCCGGGCAGGGAAGCCCGGTGATGGCACGGAACGGGCAGAGCACCGGGCCGTCCTCGATGCCGCCGGCGGGCAGGAGCGACGCGATCACGATCCCGCCGACGCCGATGGCGGCGGTGACCTCCGTGGAGCTCACCGCCGCGAGGCGCTCGCGAGGGCCGTGGCCTTGCTCAGGCAAGAGGTCTGCCGTCGGCATCTGTGAACTTTCGGGTAGCGATGAGAATGATGTCGATGATCCACCAGATATAGAGACCACCACAGGTGACCAGCTTGAGGATGCCGAGGCCGATCTGTCCGACGTAGAAACGGTCGACACCGAGCGTGCCCAGGAAGATCGAAAGCAGCAGCGCAACCAGCCACTCGCTGCGCGAGAAGACGCCCGGGATCTGTTTCACGGGAAACCACTGCTGGTCAGTGCCGACGCTGGCCGGGGTGTCGGCCTTGATCTGGCCCGCGGCCGCCATCTGCGCGAGCTGCTCGACCGGGTACGGCCCATAGACCTCGCCCATCATCGACACATAAAACGGCCCACCGGGCGCTCCATAGGCGGGTTGCCCTGGAGGCGGGCCGTAAGGGTTGGGAGACTGGGTCATGCAGGCACCTTAACGAGAGAGGAAACACGATGTACGTCTCACACCTCTCTCTCCACGACTTCCGCTCCTATCCGAGCGTCGAGGTCCCCCTCGACGCGGGCGTCACCGCCTTCGTCGGCCGAAACGGTCAGGGCAAGACCAACCTGGTCGAGGCGATCGACTACCTCTCTCGTCTGCAGTCCCACCGGGTCGCCACCGATGCGCCGCTGGTCAGGGCCGGCGCGGAGCAGGCGGTCGTGCGCGCCGCCGTCGTGCGTGACGGCCGCACCGCGACGCTCGAGGTCGAGATCAACGCCGGCCGGGCCAACAAGGCCCGGATCAACAAGAGCCCGCTCCCCCGCACCCGCGACCTGGTCGGCCTGGTCCGCACCGTCGTCTTCTCCCCCGAGGATCTGACCCTCGTCAAGGGGGACCCCTCCGACCGCCGGCGCTTCCTCGACGACCTGATGATCCTGCGCGGACCCCGTCTGGCAGGCGTACGCAGCGACTACGACCGTGTCCTCAAGCAGCGGAACTCGCTGCTGAAGACCGCCGGGCTCGCGCGCGGCTCGGCCCGCGAGGGTGCGCTCGCCACGCTGTCCGTCTGGGACGACCACCTCGCCACCATCGGTGCCGAGATCCTCGCCCAACGGCTCTCCCTGGTCGACGCGCTGCGCCCCTATGTGGGGAAGGCCTACGAGACCGTCGCCCGAGGTGCCAGCCGCGACGACGCCGAGATCACCTACAAACCGGTGGTCGAGCCCGGCGAGACCACCCCCAGCGTCGAGACCCTTCGCCAAGCCATCCTCGAGGAGCTCGCCCGCCGCCAGAAGGACGAGCTCGACCGCGGCATCAGCCTGGTCGGCCCCCACCGCGACGACCTTCTCCTGCACATCAGCGCCGGCGCCGAGCGCCTCCCGGTCAAGGGCTACGCCAGCCACGGCGAGTCCTGGTCGTTCGCGCTGGCGCTCCGGTTGGCGTCGTACGACCTGCTGCGGGCCGACGGCGACGACCCGATCCTGATCCTCGACGACGTCTTCGCCGAGCTCGACAGCCAGCGCCGGGTCCAGCTGGCCGAACTGGTCGCCGACGCCGAGCAGGTCCTGGTCACCGCGGCGGTCCCCGAGGACGTACCTGCTGCGCTCGCCGGTGCCCGCTACCACGTCAAGGCAGGCGAGGTGACCCGCGATGAGTGACGAAGACCCCCAGGTGGTCGAGCCTGTCGAGACCACCGCCGAAGGCGGTGAGGAGGAACCGGAAAAGCGTGCTGACGGCCTCGACCTCGCCCGCTCCCTGACCCGAGCCACCGCGAAGATGCCCGCGCCCAAGGCAGGGTTGCGCAAGAAGCGACGTACGCCCGACAACGCCACCCGCCGCGGCACCGTCTCCGGCGCCCGGCCCGACGACCGCGACCCCCAGCTCATCGACTCGGTGGTGAGTCGGATGGTCAACGACCACGGGTGGGACACCTCACTGCGCGTGCACGGGGTGATGGCCCGCTGGCCAGACATCGTCGGCGAGGAGATCGCCGACCACGCCACCCCGGAGTCGTACGCCGACGGCAAGCTCTCCGTTCGCACCGACTCCACCGCCTGGGCCACCCAGCTCAAGCTGCTGGCGCCCACGTTGGTGAAGCGCCTCAACGAGGAGCTGGGCCACGGAACCGTCCTCGTCATCGAGGTGCTCGGCCCACATCTTCCCTCGTGGAAGAAGGGTCCCCGAGGCGTACGTGACGGCCGCGGACCGCGCGACACCTACGGCTGAGGGCGGGCCGTGAACATGTGTTCGAGGCGCAGTGCGTGAGCCGCGATCTGCCGCTCCAGGCGCCCCGAGGACGTATAGGGACTCACCGAGCCCCCTGCTGAGGGCACAGAGACACCGTCACGAGACGCACAGACGCTCATTTCGATCACAGTTCCCCCTCAGGAACGCCGGCGTGCGTGGAATCCGGGCTTCTACGGGGTAATATGGGGATTGGGTCGATCGTCCAAGGTTTCACCTTCCCGGCGCTGGTCGGCCCGTTGCATGCCCGACCGACACCATGTCCGATTCCGGACCGAAATGACAGGTGGATCGCACCGGTGACCGCTGCCGACCAGACGACTCCTATGCCGGACGACAAGACCACAGACGGAGTCGAGTACGACGCGTCTGCCATCCAGGTCCTCGAAGGACTCGAAGCGGTCCGTAAACGACCGGGTATGTACATCGGCTCGACGGGATCCCGCGGCCTGCACCACCTGATCTGGGAGATCGTGGACAACGCGGTCGACGAGGCGCTCGCCGGCTACTGCGACACCATCAAGGTGACGCTGCGTGAGGACGGCTGGGTGAGCGTCTCCGACAACGGCCGAGGCATCCCGACCGACACCGCGGCCGGCCAGGAGGTCCCCGCCGCGACCCTGGCGCTGACCGTGCTGCACGCCGGTGGCAAGTTCGGTGGCGGCGGCTACAAGGTCTCCGGCGGTCTGCACGGCGTCGGCTCCTCGGTGGTGAACGCGCTCTCGACCAACCTCCACATGGAGATCAAGAACCGCGGCCGCCTGTGGGAGCAGGAGTTCACCAGCGGCGTACCCGACTACGACCTCCGTGAGGTGCGCGAGCTCGAGGAGGGCGAGCGCACCGGCACCACGATCTCCTGGAACGCCTCGAGCGACATCTTCGAGTCGACCGACTACAACCTCGAGACCATCTCGAGCCACTTCCGTGAGACCGCGTTCCTCAACAAGGGGCTGCGGATCGAGCTGCGCGACGAGCGGCCGGAGGCCTCCGCCCTCGCCGAGGCAGTCGAGGACGGGACGATCGAGTCCGACACCGACAGCGCCGACGAGCTGCACAGCACCGGCAACGGCGATCGGGTGCTGGAGCAGTCCTTCTACTACGAGCGCGGACTGGCCGACTACGTCGACCACCTCAACAAGCGCAAGAACCCGGTCTCCAGCATCATCGCCTTCGAGACCGAGACCGACGACAAGGCGCCCAACCCGATGAGCGTCGAGATCGCCATGCAGTGGCAGGCGTCCTCCTACAACGAGTCGGTCCACACCTTCGCCAACACGGTCAACACCCCCGGCGGCGGCACCCACGAAGAGGGCTTCCGCGCCGCGCTCACCACCCTGGTCAACCGCTGGGGCGAGGAGTGGGGTCTGATCAAGAAGAAGGAGGACCGGCTCACCGGTGACGACATCCGTGAGGGTCTCACCGCGATCATCTCGGTGAAGATCAGCGAGCCGCAGTTCGAGGGCCAGACCAAGGACAAGCTCGGCAACACCGAGGTCAAGGGCTTCGTGCAGGGCGCCGTCAACGACCAGCTCGGCGCCTGGCTGGAGCAGAACCCTGCCGAGGGCAAGGAGGTCATCCGCAAGTCGATGGCCGCAGCCTCGGCCCGGATCGCGGCCCGCAAGGCCCGTGACCTGGCCCGCAACCGCAAGGGCATCGGCGGTGGCGGCGGCCTGCCCGGCAAGCTCGCCGACTGCCAGTCGACCAACCCCGAAGAGTGCGAGATCTTCATCGTCGAGGGTGACTCCGCGGGTGGCTCGGCCAAGTCCGGCCGCGACCCGCGGATCCAGGCGATCCTCCCGATCCGAGGCAAGATCCTCAACGTCGAGAAGGCCCGGATCGACAAGGTGCTGGCCAACCAGGAGGTCCAGTCGATCATCTCCGCGCTGGGCACCGGCGTGCACGACGACTTCGACATCAACCGGCTGCGCTACCACAAGATCGTGATGATGGCCGACGCCGACGTCGACGGCCACCACATCAACACGCTGCTGCTGACGCTGCTGTTCCGGTTCATGAAGCCGCTGATCGAGCAGGGCTACGTCTACCTCGCCCAGCCGCCGCTCTACCGCCTGCGCTGGAACAAGCCGGCCGAGCACGAGTTCGTCTACTCCGACGCCGAGCGTGACGCCCTCATGCGCGACGGCATCGAGCAGGGCAAGAAGCTGCCCAAGGAGAACCCGGTCCAGCGCTACAAGGGTCTGGGCGAGATGAACGCCGACGAGCTGTGGGAGACCACGATGGACCCCTCGCAGCGACTGCTGCTGCAGGTCACCCTCGAGGACGCCGCCCACGCCGACGAGATCTTCTCCATCCTCATGGGTGAGGACGTCGCCGAGCGACGCTCCTTCATCCAGCGCAACGCCAAGGACGTCCGATTCCTCGACATCTGAGCCTCGCCCTAGATATCGATAGACGCACGCAGAAAGTGAAATCGTGACCGAGACTCCTCCGGAAGATTCCGGGCTGACTCCTGAAGGCGGCCGGATCCAGACCGTCGAGCTGCAGGCATCGATGCAGTCCAGCTACATCGACTACGCGATGGCCGTCATCGTCGGCCGCGCGCTGCCTGACGTACGTGACGGGCTCAAGCCCGTTCACAGGCGCGTCCTCTACGCGATGTACGACGGTGGCTACCGTCCCGACCGCGGGTTCTCCAAGTGCGCCCGCGTCGTCGGTGAGGTGATGGGTAACTACCACCCCCACGGTGACACCGCGATCTACGACACCCTGGTCCGGCTGGCGCAGCCGTGGGTGATGCGCAACCCGCTGATCCACGGCCAGGGCAACTTCGGTTCGCCCGGTAACGACCCGGCCGCGGCAATGCGTTACACCGAGTGCCGGATGGCGCCGCTGGCGCTCGAGATGGTCCGCGACATCACCGAGGACACCGTCGACTTCGGCCCCAACTACGACGGCCGCTCCCAGGAGCCGGCCATCCTTCCGGCCCGGTTCCCGAACCTGCTGGTCAACGGCTCGGCCGGCATCGCGGTCGGCATGGCGACCAACATCCCGCCGCACAACCTGCGTGAGGTCGCCTCCGGCGCCAAGTGGGCGCTCGAGCACCCCGACGCGACGCGCGAGGAGCTCCAGGACGCGCTGCTCGAGCGGGTCAAGGGCCCCGACTTCCCCAACGGCGCGCTGATCGTCGGCCGCGAGGGCATCGAGCAGGCCTACCGCACCGGCCGCGGCTCGATCACCCAGCGTGCGGTGATCGAGGTCGACGAGGACAGCAAGGGCCGCACCAACCTGGTGATCACCGAGCTCCCCTACATGGTGAACCCGGACAACCTTGCCCAGAAGATCGCCGACCTCGCCGACACCGGCAAGGTCCAGGGCATCGCGGACGTCAAGGACAACACCTCCTCCCGCACCGGGCAGCAGCTCGTGGTCGTGCTCAAGCGCGATGCGGTCGCCCGGGTCGTACTCAACAACCTGCTCAAGCACACCGAGCTGCAGACCAACTTCTCCGCCAACATGCTGGCGCTCGTCGACGGTGTGCCGCGCACGCTCTCGATCGACCAGTTCATCTCCAACTGGGTCGAGCACCAGATCGACGTCATCCGGAGGCGTACGGCCTTCCGGCTGCGCAAGGCCGAGGAGGACGCCCACATCTGGCGCGGCCTGGTCAAGGCGCTCGACCAGCTCGACGCGGTCATCGCGCTGATCCGCTCCTCCCCCGAGGTCGACGACGCGCGCCAGGGCCTGATCCGGCTGCTCGACATCGACGAGGTCCAGGCCAACGCGATCCTCGACATGCAGTTGCGTCGCCTCGCGGCGCTGGAGCGGCAGAAGATCGTCGACCGTCTCGCCGAGCTCGAGCTGATCATCGCGGACCTCGAGGACATCCTCGCCAACGTGACCCGCCAGCGTCAGATCGTCATGGACGAGCTCGACGAGATCGTCGCGAAGTACGGCGACGACCGCCGCACCCAGATCATCGCGGCCGACGGCGACCTCTCCATGGAGGACCTCATCCCCGATGAGGAGCTGGTCGTCTCGATCACCCGCGGCGGCTACGCCAAGCGCACCCTCGCGGGTGAGTACCGCACGCAGAAGCGCGGTGGAAAGGGCGTACGCGGCGCCACCCTGCGCGGCGACGACGTGGTCGAGCACTTCATCTCGACCACCAACCACCACTGGCTGCTCTTCTTCACCACCGCCGGCCGCGTCTACCGGATCAAGGCCTACAACCTGCCCGAGGCGGCGCGTGACGCCAAGGGCGGTCACGTGGCCGGGCTGCTCTCGTTCCAGCCGGACGAGTCGATCGCCCAGGTGCTCGCGATCCGCGACTACGAGCAGGCGCCCTACCTCGTGCTGGCCACCCGCTCCGGTCTGATCAAGAAGACGCGGCTCGGGGACTACAACTCGCCCCGTCAGGCCGGCGTCATCGCGATCAACTTCCGCGAGGACGACGACGAGCTGATCGGTGCCGAGCTGGTCAACTCCGAGGACGACATCCTGCTGGTCTCCCGCAAGGGCCAGGCGATCCGGTTCCGCGCCGACGACAACCAGCTGCGGCCGATGGGCCGGGCGACCTCGGGTGTCACCGGCATGAAGTTCCGGGAGAGCGACTCGCTGCTGTCGATGTCGGTCATCCGGGCCGAGCACGTCGCCGCCGAGATCGCGGCCGGGCTCTCCGAGGCCAACGAGGACACCGCGGACGTAGCGGCTCCTGTCTCCGGTGCCGAGTCGCCGGACGAGGTCAAGGAGCAGTTCGTCTTCACCATCACCGACGGTGGTTTCGCGAAGCGTACGAAGATCTCCGAGTACCGGCTGCAGTCCCGCGGCGGTCTGGGCATCAAGACGATGGCCCTGGCCAATGCCGACCGCGGCGGCCTGGTCGGTGCGTTCATCGTGGTCGACGGCGACGAGATCCTCTCGATCACCGCGACCGGACAGGTCGTACGCAGCCCGATCAACGCCGACTTCCGGGCAACCGGTCGCTCCACCCAGGGCGTCAAGTTCGTCTCGCCCAAGAAGGGTGACTCGGTCGCCGTCGTGGCACGGTCCGTCGAGGCCCGCGAGGTCGACGATGACATCGCCACCGGGACAGAGGTTGCGGATGATGTAACAATCGGTGGAGACGACGAGCACGGAGCGTCGACCGAGACCACGACGGAAGATGAATCCTGATGACGGACCGCACCGCCGACCGCACGACTGGGGGAGTCGCGATGACCGAGCGGAACGAGACCGCAGCGCAGCCGGTGACCCAGCGGATCACGGACACGGTCGCCAACGCGGCCAGGCGCACCACCTCGGCGGTGGCCTCGACCGCCCGCACCTCCGGCCCTGCCGGCGCGGAGCGGGACGCGGTCAGCGCCTCGGCCCGCCGGGCCCGGTTGAGCCTGAGCCGGATCGACCCGTGGTCGGTCATGAAGATGGCCTTCCTGCTCTCGATCGCGCTCAGCGTCGTGGTGATCGTCGCCGTCTTCGTGATCTGGTCGGTGCTCGGCGCCGCCGGTGTGTGGGACTCCATCAACCAGGCGGTCCAGGACGTAGTCGGTGATTCCAGCGCCGGCTGGAACGTCCAGGACTACCTCGGCCTCGCGCGCGTCATGGGCTTCACCATGGTCGTCTCGGTGGTCAACATCGTCCTGATGACCGCCGTCGCCACCCTCGCCGCGTTCCTCTACAACATGGCCGCCGCCCTCCTGGGCGGCGTCGAGGTCGAGCTCACCGAGAACTGAGCTTTACCAGCCTCTGCACCCTGGGGAGGGCTGTCCGAACCCTGTTCGGATTGCCCTCCCCAGGTTCATTTGTTCAGGTGGCAGTCGTCGCTGCACGTCTGCACCGGCCCGCTCCAGCCGTTCCTGACGAGGATGCGTCCCACGCGGTCTGCTGTCCGACACGGCGTATCGAACACCTGGTGGAACCGCAGTCGCGCGGTGACCGCCCCGAGTTCCGCGAGATCGTCCAACGAGCGTTCGGCATCGCGGGCCTGGTCGCGCCAGGTGTCGTGACCGAGCGCACCATCGAGCTCGACCACGAGGGCGTACGCCTCGTACTCCACGTCCCGGAACTGGGTGCCGGTCGGGCCGCGCCGGGGTGCCTGCCGTCGCCCCTCGGGCAGCCCGTGTGCTCGCTCTACCTTGGTGAGGTAGCCGTGCTCGAGGACCGAGTGCGTGCCTGCCTCGAGGTCGTTCACCAGCGCTTGGACGAGCTTGCGGCGGCGAAGGGAATTTGTGCGCTCCAGGGCGGCCCGAAGCGTCGTCGCGGTGACGTACGGTCGACTGGCCACGTCGGCGACCCGCGCGATCGCGTCGATCTCGGACCTGGCTTCGTTCGCCATGACCAGCGCATTGTCTTCGACCCTGAGGCGTGGTGGTGTGCCGCCGTAGGTCTTGAGCTTCAGATCACGCATCCGGTGGATGACGATGCCTGGCTGAGGCATCACCTTGCGGGAATGGTCGATGGCGACATGGATCGGTCGGCCGTCGTCACGGCCTCTGGGCGCCTCGAGGCTCTCTCGACACAAGACGGCCGGGTCGGCGTAGAGCACCGCGGCCCACGCACGCTGCTCCCAGGTGAGCGGTCCTGTGTGGTCGATGTAGACACGAGGATGCACCCGGCGGAGCTCGTTGCGACGTACGGCCCGCTCGATGTCGACCCTGGTCAGGCCGCCCGCGACGAGCTGTGCACGGTGAGTCACGCCGTCCTGCATCCGCCGCTGGGCGTCGAGCATCCGCGCCGCATCCTCACGCGCGAAGATCGCCTGCCGGTCCTCCGAGTCGGACATGTTGGCACCCTAACCCTGGGGAGGGCTCTCCGAGCCAGGTTCGGACAGGCCTCCCCAGGCTGGGAGGGGTGTCACCGTTTTGGTTCCGCGGGCGGCGGGCGGGTAATGTTTCATCTCGCCTGCTGGTGGGGCTTCCACCCCCGGCTGGCACCTGCGCTTATAGCTCAGACGGTTAGAGCACCACACTGATAATGTGGGGGTCGGAGGTTCAAGTCCTCCTAAGCGCACAGCACTCGCCCTGGACTCCGGTTCGGGGCGTTTCTGCTTTTCAGGACGCCCGTCGACTCGTCATGCCGGGAGCGACAGGTCTCGTCGGCGCAGGGCAAGGGCTCCGGCCACGCCCAGCACCACGCTGGTCACGACCAGACCCAGGACCGGGCCGTAGCTGATCGCGACGGCCGGCGCGTTCGGCACACGGCTGAACGGCGAGAGGTCCGAGAGCCAGGAGGGAAGCCCCAAGGAGGGGCCGAACATCGGTCCGACGAAGACACAGAACACCACCAGCAGCCAGGACAGACCCACGGACCATCTCGGCAGCACCATGACGATGGTGACGACGGCTGCACCGAGCACGCCGATGGCGGGGAGCTGAACGAGCGCGGCGCCGGCCAGGTCGCCCAGCAGCGATGCGGTCCCACCCAGCGCCTGTCCGCCGGCAAGGCTCATCGCCGTGGCATAGAGGAGCATCAGGGACGTGGCCCCGACCAGCGCGTTCACCGCGTACGCACCGAGCCAGCGCAGCCGGGAGACGGCGGTGCCGAGGAGGGGTTCCAGAGTGCCCTGCGCCTCGTCGTGGCGTAGACGCAGCAACAGCGAGACGACATAGATCGCCACGGCCATCCCGGCGATCTGCATCATCGACGCCCAGTAGGCGCCGAGCAGGTCAGCATCACCGCCGAAGGTCTCGTACCACTCCGTCGCTGCTCCCTCGAGCCCCTGGATCCGGTCGCTCAGCGCCCCGAAGATCAGCCCGAATCCGATCATGCCGATCGCCCAGCCCAGAAGGACACCACGCTGCAGCCGCCAGACCAGGCCAGTGGGGCTCAGCAGCGCGGGACTCGCATGCGGCGCACCGCGCCGTTCGGGCCAGATCCCCCGGCCCACGTCTCGCCGGTCGATGAGTACGAGCGCCAGTCCGAAGAGCATGGCCGTGACGATCCCGCCCAGAGCGACCGGCCACCAGAGATTGTCGGCGAACGGCCTCATCTGCTGGCCCCAGCCGATCGGGGAGAGCCAGGCCGGCCAGGCGCTGCTGACGCGGAGGGCGGCGGAGTCCACGGTCCCGAGCATGTTGCCCAGTGCCGCGAACATGAACGAGACGCCGAGAGTGGCACCGGCGAAGCCGATCGCGCCGCGGGCGGTGGCCGCCAGCTGAGATGTCACCGCGGCGACACCGGTGAAGGCCACCCCCACGAGAGCGATCGATGCGCCTCCCACGAGCGAACCGGCCAAGACCTGGCCGGTGACGGCCATGGCGAGCCCGAGCATCACGGCCAGGCCGGTGTTGGCGGCGAGAGCGACGATCACGGCTGCGGTCAGCGACGCGTATCGGCCGACGACGCCCGCGGCAAGCATCTCCTGGCGGCCGAGCTCCTCGGCTTGGCGGGTGTGCCGGACCACCGCGAGGACGCTCATCATGGCGGCGAGCACAGCCAGGGTCAGGGCGTCGCGGTGCAGGGTGTACGCACCGACGCTGGCGCCGGTCACCAGGCCGAGCACCCGCATGCCCGGGTTCTCCACCACGATCTGGGTATCGGGTCCCAGCAGCTCCGGATGTGTCGTGTAGTTGTCGTCGAACAGCGCAGTCGTCGCTGCCAGGAACCCCGCCATCCCGAGGATCCAGGCAAGAAGCACGATCCGGTCGCGCCGGAGCGCGAGCCGCACCAGCCGTAATGTCCCGGTGAAGCCGGTCATCGACTCCCCACCACCCCGGAGCCGCCGGTGCGATCGGGAGCCGATCCGTTCTCGCCGTAGTGCCGCAAGAAGAGCTCCTCCAGGGTGGGAGGTGAGGTGGTCATCGACCGCACCTGCAGGCCGACCAAGCGCTGGAGCACGGGGTTCAGCTCGACCGCGTCGACGCTGAACTCCGCGTGCCCGTCGTGGACGTGCGCGTCGTGGACGCCGGTCCAACGGGTTACCGCCTCGATCGGCCTGACGGTGTCGACGACCACCGACGTACGGGTGAGGTGGCGCAGCTCCTCGAAGGTCCCGGACTCGGCGGCCCGACCGGCGCGGATGATGGTCACGCGATCGCACAACGCCTCCACCTCGGACAGGATGTGGCTGGACAACAGGATGCTTCGCCCGACAGCGCGCAGGTCCTGTACGACCTCCTGGAAGACCGCCTCCATCAGCGGGTCCAACCCCGACGTCGGCTCGTCGAGCAGATAGAGCTCCACGTCAGAGGCGAAGGCGGCGACCAGGGCGACCTTCTGCCGGTTGCCCTTCGAATAGGCCCGGATCTTCTTGGTGGGGTCAAGCTGGAAGCGCTCGAGCAGGTCCTCCCGACGGACTGGGTCGAGCCCGCCCCGTAGGTCAGCCAACAGGTCGATCACCTCACCGCCGGTGAGGTTCGGCCACAGGTTCACCTCGCCCGGCACGTACGCCAGCCGTCGGTGCAGCGCCACCGCGTCGCGCCAGGGGTCGCCGTCGAGCACGGCGACCTTCCCGGCGTCGGCGCGCAGCACTCCGAGCAGAACGCGGATGGTGGTGGTCTTTCCCGATCCGTTCGGCCCCAGGAAGCCGTGCACCTCACCCGTCTCGACCCTCAGATCGAGGCCGTCCAGGGCCCTCGTCCCGGACCCGAAGTCCTTCACCAGTCCGGATACCGCAATCGCGCTCACCGAAACCACTTCCTCCTCAGCCGCGTCCCGGAGGTTCACATCCTCGATCTCGAGCACATCGCACCCGGGCGGGAATCGGCAGGGACGAACGCCGTTGGTTGACGTGGCCTAGGTCTCTCCTCACCGGGGCGGATGACCACCATCCGCCACTCCGAGGCGTCCGGACGCGTCGTGGTCGTGGGTCGGCACGACCCGCATGAGGTGGCGGGCCAGGTGGAGGCGGTGGAGGGTGGCGAAGGCGGCGTCTCGGTCTTCGTCGACGAGGTCTCCGGGGAAGGCCGGCTTCTGTCTGATCAGGTCGACCTGGTCGTAGTGCCAGGCGGCGTCGCCGGCGATCAGGACCCAGCCGGACGGAGTTCGGGCGAGGACGCCGATGCTGCCCGGCGTATGGCCGGCGAGCTCCACGAGCAGGACGGAGCTGTCGCCGAACAGGTCGTGGGAGGCGGTGAAGGTGGCGACGGGCGGCCCGTCGAGGTCGTACGTCTCCACCGGCCGGCCATCGGTGAGGGCCGGACGCACTCCCCCGACGGGTGGGCGACCGGGGCCGAGGATCCAGTCGCGCTCGGTGGTGCGGAGATGTACCGGGAGACCGGGGAGGTCCAGGAGGCCGCAGACGTGGTCCCAGTGTGCGTGGGTCGGGAGGGCGAAGTCCGGCTCGACCAGTGCGGTTCGCAGCGAGTCGACAGTGGGAATGGTGTCGGCCGGCGGCGTGACCAGGCGTCGCAGCATGGCCGGGAGCTCGGCCAAGGCCCGCGAAGGGGCGTCGCGGCAGTAGGACGGATCGACGACGAACGTCGCCTCGGGATGGGTGACGACGAAGCAGGTCATCGCGTTGCGTACGGACCGGCGGAGGCCGGCGCCCTCGATGAGGCCGCCGGCGGGCAGCGTGCGTGGCACCTGGGGCATCGTGCGTACGCTCACCGTTCGGTCGCCCTGGGGCAGGCCGGCATCGGTGATCGAGTCGAGAAGGCGTTGGTCGGGGCGCCGCGGACGCAGCAGGCCGCGGGCGAATCCGCCCAGGGCACCAGCCATCTCGCGGGGCGTCGGGGTGGCAGGAGAAGCAGAGGGATCGCTCGTCACACAGGGAACGTACCGACCACGGGACGGCGGGCCATCCGACCAGGGTAGGAACCGCGTGCGAACATCACCGTCATGACGAAGATCGACCTTCCGTTCGACCTCGATTCGATCCCAGGACGTACGCGCCGGTGGGTCAAGGGCGGGATGAAGCGCACCGACAGGTGGGGGCAGCGGCTGGGTGGTCGCGTCGGCCCGCTCATCCCCAACACGCTCGCCACTGGCGGCGCCGATGACTGGACGCCGCAGGGGCTGGGCTATGACCCGGACACCAACCTGCTGGCCCAGAGCTACTACTCCCACGACAAGGGTTCGGCGCTGGTGCTGGTCGACCTGAAGAGCGGCAAGTCCGCCGCCGAGGTGCTGCTCGTGGGCTACAAAGGCAAGGCCGGGCCCGGTCACGCAGGCGGGGTCGCGACCGACGGCGACGACGTCTGGGTCTCGAAGGGCGGCGGCACCGGTCGGCTCTACCGCTATTCGCTCTCGGCCATCCGCGAAGCGGAGAAGGGCGCCGAGGTCGAGCCGGTCGAGGCGCCTGCGAAGGTGGCGGCCGGCTCCTACTGCCGGATCCGTGGAGACCGTCTCTACGTGGGGGGCTTCGGCAACCAGACGCTGTTCGCCTACGCGAAGGGCGAGAACGGCGAGTGGGACTTCTCCGAGCCGGTCCTCTCCACCACGACCCCGCCCAAGGTCCAGGGAGTCGTCGTGCGCCGCGACGAGTACGTCTTCTCCTCCTCGTTCGGACGCCACCGCCCGAGCACCGTCTTCGTCTGCGAGCGGAGGGCCGACGGCGGTGTCGGCGCGGTCCGGCGCAAGTTCAAGTTCCCCAACATGGCCGAGGCGATCGTCGAGGTCTCGGGCGAGCTCATCGCAACCTACGAGTCCGGCGCCGCCCCCTACAGCCGGCCCTCGGCGCGCGGGTTCGGGCTGGTGACCGGCCGGATGTGGGCGAGCACCCACATGACCTGCACCCCCATCGCCTCCCTGGGCCTGGCCCCCGACCCCGAGGCCGGTTGATTTCGTACGCTTCAGGGCGGGCCGGTACGCTTTCCAGGTCTAACGGGCAGCAATGCTCACCACGACTCGCAGGAGATGACATGAAGAAGATCGTCCTCGTACTGCTGGCCGCGGCTGGCATCATCCTCGCCAAGAAGAAGCTCGACCAGTCCAACCCCGAGAAGGGTCACTGGGCCGCGGCGACCGACAAGGTGAACTGACCGACGGACACCCGTCCGGGGCGTTGGCGCAATTGGTAGCGCACCTGCTTTGCAAGCAGGGGGTTAGGGGTTCGAGTCCCCTACGCTCCACCAGAATCGAGGCTGCTGAGTGAGCATCCGGATCAGCAGCGATGTCTACACCGAGGTCTCACCGACTCACGAGGTCAACGAGGACTTCGTGCTCGTCGGGCAGGACTTCGTCATCGTGCTCGACGGGGCGACGCCCGTCGCCGGGCTCGAGACCGGATGCATCCATGACGTGCCGTGGCTGGTGCGCCAGCTGGGTCTTCGGCTGGCTGAGGGAATCACCGCGCCGAGTGACGCAGGTCTGGCGACGCTCCTCGAGCGTGCGATCGAGCAGGTCTGCGAGGCTCACGCGGACACCTGTGACCTCGACGATCCCAACAGCCCGTCCTCGACGGTTGCCCTTCTCCGTGTGCGGGGCGGGCGGGCGGACTACCTGACCCTCGCGGACTCGTTCGTCGTGTTCCGGATGGCCGATGGCAGCATCCGCGAGATCACCGACGACCGGCTCGACCACCTCGACGACTACTCGGTGGCCGCGTTCGGCGCGGCTCGCAACACCCACGACGGGTTCTGGGTCGCCAGCACCGTGCCGGAAGCCGCTCGCCATGCCGTCACCGGCAGTATCGACCTCGGTTCGCAGCAGGTCCGCTCTGCTGCCGTGCTGACCGATGGGGCTGCGACGCTCGTCGAGCGCAACGGCTGGACCTGGGAGCAGCTGCTCGACCTCTTCGATCGAGGCCCGGAGGAGCTTGTGCGGCGTACGCGAGAGGCCGACGAGGTCGCCACCGCCGGGTTTCACGGGAAACGGCACGACGACGCGACTGCCGTGCTCTGCCGTCTCACTGACAGCGTGTGACCTCAGGTTCGCCATCCGGTCAGCCGGGCGTCGGGATCATCCTGTCGATCACGGTGTGCAGGTGGTCGCGGAAGCGGTCCAGGGTCGGGGCATCGTCGGTGGGGACCCGGTCGCCGGCGGCATCGATGATGCCGGCCTGGGCGAAGGAGTGCGCGGTCCACACGATGGTGAAGACGAGCATCTCGACGTCGACGTCGGCGCCGATCCCGGCGCGTGACAGGGCGGTCCGCACCGCGCCCGCGACCTCGGCGATCAGGGGGCCGGCGAGGTCGCTCTCGAACTCGATGAGGTCCTTGCCCTCCGAGAGCCAGCGCCGCATCCACAGCGCCGGCACCTCGCGGTGCTCGAGGCAGAAGGCGAGGTACGCATCGACGAAGTCGATCAGCCCGGCCCGGGTCGCGGCGGGAGTCGGGTCCGTGGACTCCAGATGCTTCAGTGCGTCGAGCACGACCGTGCGCTGGGCCTCGTGGGCGCGGCGCATGACCTCGCGGTAGAGCTGTGGCTTGCTGCCGACGTGGTAGGCGACGGTGGCGATGTTGAGCCCGACGGCATCAGCGATCGCGCGTGTGCTGGTGGCGTCGTAGCCGCGCTCCGCGAACAGATCCGTCGCGGCGACCAGGATCCGCTCTCGACTGTGGGTGTCGTCGGCGCGCTGGCTCATGGCCCCGAGGATAACCGTCTCCATCACTTGTTGGAGAAATCCTCGGCAGAGCCTTGTCCCGCTCTCCATCATGCGATTGACTGACGGCCGATCAGATACCCAGGAGGGCTCATGGACATCACCGACGTAGCGGTGATCGGCGCCGGCGCGGCCGGTCTCACCGCGGCGAAGGCGTTGCTTGACGAGGGTCTGTCGGTCACCGTGCTCGAACGTGGCGACCGTCCGGGCGGGCTGTGGGCACGGGACAACGCGAGCGGCCTGTCGCCCGCCTACGACAGCCTCCACCTCAACACCAGCAAGGGCCGGACCGAGTTCGTCGACTTCCCGATGTCCGTCGACTGGCCCGACTATCCCTCGGCGGACATGATCGCCGGCTACCTGAAGTCCTATGCCGACGAGCACGGGGTGACCGAGCGGATCCGCTTCGGCACCACCGTCACCGGCGTACGCCGCACAGGCGACGGGTGGGAGGTCACCTCGACCGGCCCGGGCGGAGCGGCGACGACCGCCGAGGCGTTCGACGCGGTCGTGGTCGCGAACGGCCACAACTGGGACCCGCGCTGGCCGTCGCCTGCCTACCCCGGTGACTTCGACGGGCACCAGATGCACGCCCACGACTACCGCACGCCGGGCGTCTTCGCAGGTCAGCATGTGCTGGTTGTCGGGATGGGCAACTCGGCGATGGACATCGCCGTCGACGCGTCCCACGTCAGCGATGGGCCGGTGTTGCTCTCGGCCCGGCACGGGACCCACATCGTGCCGAAGTACCTCTTCGGCCGCCCGGCCGATGCCACCGGGGCTGCCCTCGCGCGACTCCCTTGGCGTCTCCGGCAGCGGATCGCGGAGACGATGCTGCGGGTCGCGGTCGGGCGGCCGGAGGCGTACGGGCTGCCGGCGCCGGCGGGCGGACTGTTCCAGAACCATCCCACGATCAGCGACACGATCCTGCACCGGCTGACCCACGGCGAGGTGGTCGCGCGGCCGGGGATCGAGCGCTTCGACGGTGCCACCGTCAGGTTCACCGACGGGAGCACCGACGAGGTCGACGTCATCGTCTGGGCCACCGGCTACCGGGTCAGCCTGCCGTTCCTCGGCGCGGAGTGGACGGGCGAGGACCCGGAGTCGATGCCGTTGTTCATGCGCGTCTTCCACCTCGAGGACCCGACCCTCGCGTTCACCGGCCTGATGCAGTCGACCGGGGCCGCGCTGCCGGTCGTCGAGGCGCAGGCCAAGCTCGTCGCGGCCTGCTTCAGCGGTCGCTACGGGCTTCCCGCCCCCGCCGCGCAACGTGCCGCGGTGACCAAGGCGTACGCCGCGGCGCTGGCGCGGTGGGGCGCGAAGCGGCCGATGATGCGCATCGACTTCGACCAGTACGTCGCCGCGGTCCCTCGGGAGATCGCCGCCGGCGTCGGCCGCGTCGGTCCGGCCCGGAACCCGTCCGTCACCAGCGAGGAGTCCCGCGCATGAGCAGGCAGAACCGTCAGGACGTACGCGGCAAGCGGGTCCTCATCACCGGAGCCTCCGGCACCATCGGCCGCGCGCTGGGCGCGCGGCTGGTGGCCCAAGGGGCACAGGTCGTCGGGCTCGACATCCGCCCGACCGGCGACGAGCCCCACCCGGTCGTCGCGTGCGACGTCACCGACGACGCGAGCGTCGCGACCGCGGTCGCGGACGCCGTCGGGCAGTTGGGCGGAGGGCTCGACATCCTCGTCAACAACGCGGGCATCGGCGGCCCGGCGCCCGCTGAGCTGCCTCCCGGCGAGGAGGTACGCCGCCAGCTCGACATCAACCTCCTCGGCACCTGGCGGGTGACCGCGGCCTGCGTCGACGCGCTCGTCGCCGACCGTGGCCGGGTGGTGATGGTCGCCTCGCGGATGGCCGTGCTCCAGCTGCCGCTGGCCGCTGCGTACGGCGCCTCCAAGCGGGCGATGGTCGCCTACGCCGACGCGCTGCGCCACGAGCTCGGCACCCATGTCGGGGTCACCTGTGTCTATCCGTCGGCGGTGCGCAGCCCGATCCACGACTCGACCGCGGCCGCCGGACTCTCCCTGGAGGGGATGAGCAGCTACGAGCCGTTGGAGGGTGTCGTGGACGCGATCGTCCGCGCGGCCACCTCGACCCGCGTACGCCGCGACGTCACCACCACGCGCCGAGGAGCGCTCGAGTTCTTCATCGCCCGCCACCTGCCGGCCGTGTCGGACCGCATCGTGCGGCGCACCCTGGCCGAGCGTGCGCGGGCCGGCGCCTTCGACGGTGCCGACCTCGCCGTCGGCGTCGTGCGCCGCCACCGGGAGACGGCATGACCACGCTGCCGGCGGTCCGCCGCGCGTCAGCGGGGACCCTGTCGGCGTACGGCATCGGCTCGGTCGGGATGGGCGTGTGGGTCACCGTCCCTGGCCTGCTGCTCCTCTACTTCCTCACCGACGTGCTGGGCGTCGCGCCGTTCCTGGCGGGCCTGACGATCCTCGCGCCGAAGGTGATCGACGTGATCGTCCACCCGCTGCTCGGCTCCCGCTCGGACCGCGAGGCCGTACGTCTGGGACACCGACGATCGATGATGACCCGTGGCGCCCTGCTGGGCGTCGCGATGGCCGCGCTCTTCGCCGTCCCCGGCGGCCTCGACGGCTGGTCGGCCGCCGCCTGGGTCTGCTGCTGGCTGGTCGTCGGCAACCTGCTCTTCGCGAGCTTCCAGGTGCCCTATCTGACGACGGCCTCCGACCTCGACATCGACTATCACGAGCGCACCCGCGTCTTCGTCTACCGGATGGCCTTCCTGACCGTCGGGCTGCTCGCCGCTGGGGTGATCGCCCCGGCCCTGACCGCGTCCGGCAGCCGCGCGGCGTACGCCCGGATGGCCGTCGTCCTCGGCGTCGTCATCGTGATCACGGCGTTCGTCGCCATCCGAGGAGTACGGCGGCTCACGGCCGAGACCGGTGTGCGCGCCCCGGAGACGGGGGCGGCGCACTCGGTGCTCGACGACCTCCGGGTCGCGTGGCGCGACCGCAACTTCCGGTTCCTCGCGCTGTCCTACCTGCTGACGGGTACGACGACCCATCTGTTCCTGGCCGCGCTGCCCTTCGTGACCGACCACATCTTCGACGACAAGAAGCTGACGGCGCTGCTCATGGGTCTGTTCCTCGGTCCGGCGCTGGTCGCGGGGCCGGGCTGGCGGGCGCTGTCGCGCCGGATCGGCAAGCAGCGCGGACTGCTGCTGTGCCAGTCGATCTTCGTGGTGGGCTCGCTGGTGCTCCTGGCCGGCGCGGCGGTCGGGATCGCGGTCACCGCTCCCGCGGTCGTCGCGCTCGGCGTCGCCTTCGCCGGCCTGCAGCTGTTCGCGTTCTCGATGGTCCCCGACGCCGTGGACGCCGCCCGCTCCGCCGGGGTCTCCCGGGCGGGCGCCTACACCGGTGCCTGGACGGCGACCGAGGCGCTCGGCACCGCGCTCGGGCCCTACCTGTACGCCGGGGTCCTCGGCCTCGGTGGCTTCGTGTCGGGCACCGCCGGCGAGCAGATCGTCCAGCCGCACTCGGCACTGGTGGCCGTGGTCGTCGGGTTCACGATCGTGCCCGCCGTCCTGATGAGCGCGGCGATCCTGCTGCAGCGCCGTTACGAGCTCGACTCGACCGCGTCCTGAAGCCGGGCGGCGTACGCGGGTCGCAGCTCCTCGGACCGGGCCATGACCCGCTGGACGACGAGGTCGGCGTCCTCCTCGGCCGGGGGCTCCGGCGCGTCGAGGACGCCGGCGAGCTGGTCCAGGCAGACGTGCCAGCCGACGGCGGAATCGGTGTTCCCGGTGGGACTGCCGAACCACGTCACGAAGGTGAGGCGGGTGCCGTCGTCGGTGGGCTCGAGCTCGAAGCGGAGCAGGTCGGTCAGCTCCTCACGGCCGTCCATCCCCCAGGTGAACTCGAAGGTCCGGGGCGGGTCCCAGACCCGCAGCTCCCCCGCCGAGACGTAGCTGTCCGGGTCGACCCCCATCTCCTCGATCGCGTCGGTGGTGCTCGCCAGCTCCAGGCCCTCGGGCCAGAACGGGAGGCTCAGCCGCGCTCCGGCCACACGCTCACCGACGATGTCCGTCGGGAACCAGTGCCGCAGGCCGTCCGCCTCGGTCAGGGCCCGCCACACCTTCTCGGGTGAGTGGCGGAGCCGGCGTACGTAGCGAAGGCCCGTCCGCTCGCCGTCGCGGAGCACCTCGCCCAGGGGTTCGGTCGTCTCGGTCATCTCTCAGTCCTCTCGTGGTCGTGGTCGTCGAGCTGGTCCAGGTGGCGCTCGAGCGCGTCCAGGCGGTCGGCCCACATCCGGCGGTACGGCGCCAGCCACTCCTCCAGCTCCCGGAGCCGCTCGGGACGCAGCCGATAGTGACGGCGCGGTCCGTCGATGCGTACGTGCACCAGATCCGCCTCGCCCAGCGTCCGCAGGTGCTTGGACACGTTCGGCTGGGCGAGCCCGAGGGTCTGCACCAGCTCGCCCACCCCCATCTCGCGCTGGCAGAGCAGGTCGAGGATCTGCCGACGGGTCGGGTCGGCGATCACGCTGAAGACGTCTCGGGTGGGCACTCCTCTAAGATGCCTCAACAGGAATATGCCTGTCAAGGAATATGGTTGCCTAACGCAGCAGCTGGTCGATGAGAATCCAGAGCGCGAAGACCGCGAACCCGCCGGCCAGCAGACCCAGGGCCACCGAGGCGTACGCCTGGGGTGGCGTCGAACGGCGAACCTGTGGCCGCGAGGGCGGCGCGGTCGGCTGAACCGGCGGGGGTGTGCCCGGTGCGATCGGTCGGTGCTCGCCCGTTCCGAAGATGTCGTCCATGGTGGCGGGGCCTGGGCCTGGGCCTGGGTCGGGCAGCGGCGCAGGAGCGTACGACGGGATCCTCGCGCCGGTCAGGGCGCTCAGCTTCTCGGCCTCGGCGGCGAGGGCGGCCTCCAGGTGGACTCGCGCCGGATGCCCGTACGGAATGTCCTTGAGGATCCGGGTGTAGCGCTCGATCCGGCTGAGCACCCGCGCCCGCCTGCTGCCGTTCTGCAGACCCCAGGCGAGGCAGGCGAGCACCACTGCGAAGAGACCCGAGACGATCGCGGCGCCCATGCTTCGGAGCGTAGTGGTCCCGGCTGCTCCGCGCTATCAGACCGCGATCGCGATCAGCGCGACCGCGGGCAGGACGGAGGACGCGACGGTTCCCCTGATGCTGCCGCCCCGGGGAAGCCAGTATCCGAGAGCGTCGGCGAGCCCCATGAACAACGAGGCGAGCAGCATGTAGATGCAGGTGACGACCACGACGGTGACTCCGGTGGACTCGTCGCCGAAGTTCACCATCCAGAGGCCGACGAGCGTGCCGACGCCGGCGAGAGCGTTGCGGGCGCCGATGCAGAACGACCACAGGTGGACGTTGCGGATGCCGTGCGGCTCGATCCCGAGGAACCGCTGGACCTCGGGGCGGTGGATGAAGAAGGCCTCCGCGGGGAAGACGGCGATGAGGATCAGGGCGGAGATGCCGGCACTGAGCTGCGCGACTGCGTTCATGAGGACCTGCTCGGGACGGGCCTCGACGAGCGAGGCTGTGGAGATCGTGGAAGCAACACGCGTCCGGCGGAACCCCGTGAACAGACGGTCGTCTGAACACCGGAGAGCGGTATGATAGTCAGTCTTACTGACTATATTGAGCAGGGTGCCGCACAGTGTCAAGGGGTCCGATCGACGTCGCAACGCTCATGCTCATCGCCTACCGGGCGATGGATGAACGGGTCATCTCCGCGATGCGGGACGCCGGCTACGACATCACCGTCGCGCAGGCCCGGCTCGCCCAGCGGATCGCCGAGGACGGCTCGCGCCTGGTCGACCTGGCCGAGCAGGCCCAGGTCACCAAGCAGACTGCCAGCGTGCTGGTCGCGGCGCTGGAGCGGGAAGGGCTCGTCGAGCGGGTCCCGGACCCGGTCGACGGCCGGGCGCGCCTGATCAGGTTCACGACCGCCGGGCAGGACGCCGCCGACCGCGCTCGAGAGGTCGTGATGGGCGTCGAGCAGGAGTGGAACGACCACCTCGGGCCACCCCTGGCATCGGCCCTTCGGGAGGCCCTCACCTCGCTGCGTGAACTCGTCGATCCCTACCGGTGATGCTCAGCCGATCGTGGCCGTCAGCAGGACGATCCCGACGATGTAGAGAACGACCGAGAGTACGCCGCCGGCGACCACGACGAGGACGGCGAGCTTCTTGCGGGCCAGGCGGACGATCCCCCAGATGCCGAAGATGAGCCAGCAGATCCACGGGGTGAAGACCATCACCGCGACGCCGATGTTCATCATCGTGTAGTTGCAGGTATCGAAGCACCCGTCGCTGGCCATGATGGAGAACGCGCCGAAGAAGCTGGCCATCACACTCGCGCCGAGACCGAGCACGATCAGGACGATGGTCAGCACCTGGTCGGCCGTCGAGCCGCCGAATCCTGCTGCCGTCCTCGGAGGTCCTGGCGGAGTCATGGCAGTCATGGGGCTCAGGATAGGGGCCGCGACGGCTGTGTACTGCCTCCGGAACCCGCGCCATACGGCCAAATCCCGGTAACTGGGAAACCGCAGGGGGGATACATTCCCTAAACAGGTTGACGGCGATTGCGCAAGGGGACTAATACCTATCGTCTCGATATTTGGACCTATCACTCGTTTGAATTCCGTACGGCGGAACAAAGTGGTCTCGAACTTAGGAAACCCTTTGGTGCGGGCGCCAGAAAACGCTTCTGACGAACCCCTCCACCGCAAAGTCCGAGAGGTCAATGTTGTGGGCGCAGAGTCCGTAGTCACCCGGGTCGAGATGACCCCAGCAGAGTCCCAGACCGCAGCCGAGCTGTCGGAGTCGTTGCTCGCCCGGTTCGCGAGCCCGGTCTCCTCGGAGTTCCTCGAGACCGCGCCGTTCCTCGGCGGTGAGCTTCCCGACAGCGTCGCCAAGGCGATCCGCGCGTTCCGCTACGGCGATGCGACCGACGCTCTGGTGATCAGTGGTCTTCCGGTGACCGCCGGACCTACCCCGCCGCATTGGAACCACCCCGACGCCCAGGCGCCGCACATGGCCGACTTCTGGCTCGCCCTGATCATGGCTCAGCTCGGCGACGCGGTCTCCTGGTCCTCGCTGCAGGGTGGCCAGCTGGTCAACAACATCCTGCCGATCCAGAAGCAGGAGAACCTGCAGACCGGGCACAGCAGCGACGTCGTCCTCGACCTGCACATCGAGGACGCGTTCAGCAACCTTCGCTGCGACCACCTCGGACTGATCTCGCTGCGCAACCAGGACATGATCCCGACCACCGCGGTCGGCATCAGCTCGATCGACGTGACCGGCCCTGAGTACGCTCCGCTGTTCGAGCCGCGCTATGTCATCCACCCCGACGACGAGCACCTGCGCAACCTCCGCGAGGCCGGCGTCAACGAGGGCGAGCTGCTCGCCGCCCCGACCGCGGTGCTCTCCGGCTCACCCCAGGCTCCCGACGTCCGTCTGGACCCGCCCTACATGGCGGCTCTGCCGGGCGACGTCGAGGCCGACCGGGCGCTCCAGCTGCTGATCATGGAGCTCTCCGCGAACGTCGAGGATGTCGCGCTGGCCCCGGGCGAGATCCTCATCGTCGACAACCACCGTGCGCTGCACGGCCGCAAGCCCTTCACGGCTCGCTACGACGGCACCGACCGTTGGCTCCGCCGCCTCACGACCGTCAAGGACCTGCGTCGCAGCCGTGTCGCTCGGTCCGAGGCCTCCTCGCGGATCATCGACCCGGTGCTCGAGCCGTTCCCCGCATCCCTTGAGCTGACTGGCGCTGGTCGCTGACGCTCGGGATCAAGGAGGCCGCAGGCGCGTTCCGCCTGCGGCCTCCATCTATTTCGTGACGCACACCGTGACAGGGATCGGGAATACTCGTTGGGGTGAACGTGAGGCGATGGGGCATGTGCGTGCTGGCTGTTGGGCTGGCCCTTGCGCTGGCCGGCTGTGGGGACGACAGCGAGCCCAAGAAGCCGGAGGCGGCTGCGTCTGAGGACACCTACCCCGTGTACGCCGCGACCATGGACCCCGTCGAGGCAGCCATGACGTTCGTCCCCGCGGGCGCCAAGACGCTGGCGGTGACCGACTACGACGAGGTGAAGTCGCTCTTCGGGCTCGACGACATCACCGGACGGTCGAGCCCTGCGGACCAGCGCGACCTGTGGAACCGGGCCGACGAGGAGGCCGCCCAGGTCAGTGGTGGTCTGCTGCGCGGGGTGGACCAGCGTCTGCGAGACACGTACAGGTGGGGCGCGGCCGATGTGACCTGGGAGGCCAGGTTCACCGGCGGCGGCAAGGACGGGTACGTCATCAAGGTCGCCGACCGGGTCAAGCCCGGACCGGCGATCAAGGCCGGTGTCGGCCCGCTGAAGGGCGCGAAGTTCGACCCGGAGACCCACCTGATCACCAAGAACACCGCGACCCCGGACGTGGAGAGCTGGGCCGCCCAGGAGGACCTGGTCGCGGTCGCCGGAGGCCCCGCCACCTCGACGTACGTCGTCAAGGGCTGCGCCGAGGGCGGGCCGAAGGAGAAGACCAGGCTGGCGCCGGTCGAGGCCTACTCGGTCGAGTTCGGCGGAGGGCTGGCCACGCTGCGTCTCGGCGAGGACCGTGACGACCTGTTCTACCGGCTGAAGCTGGGCGATCAGGTCGCGGCGTACAAGAAGGTCTTCACCAACGGTGTCGCGGATCCGGCCACGGGACGGATCGGGTTCCGGGTGAAGAGCCCGGTGACCGCCGCCACCCTGGTCACCAGCCAACCCGTCCCATTCGCGGTCTGCGACTAGCGACCCGTACTCTGGGAGCTGCTATGGCCGCCCAGTCCAGTCCCCCGCACCGTACCTATCCGCTCGGGATCTTCTCCCCGAGGTTGTGGGGTGCGCACGCGCTGGTGGTGATCTTCGTGACCGGCGCGGTGCTGCTCGGGGTGTGGCAGTACCAGTCGAGCCAGCAGGACAAGCAGGACCAGGTCGCGGAGCTGGTGCATGCCGAGCCGAAGCCTTTCACCGACCTGATCGGTCCCAACGACGCCTTCCCGTGGGAGCAGATCGGCCGCCCCGTGACCGTCTCCGGGATCTGGATGCCCGAGGAGACCATCTTCATCGACGGGATGGAGCGAGGCTCTCAGGTCGGCTTCTGGGCCGTCACGCCGGTGCTCGTCGAGGAGACGGAGTCGGCCGTCTACGTCGTGCGTGGCTGGACACCTGAGGTCGGCACCGCGCCGCCTGCGCCGCGCGGTCACGTCACCGTCACCGGCTGGCTGCAGCCCAGCGACTGGACCGACGTCGCCGACGACCGCAAGTCCGACAACATCTTCCCGCAGCTGGACGTCTCCGACCTGATCTCGCGCACCAGCTACGACCTCTACAGCGCCTACATGGTGCGCTCGCCGGTCGAGGACGACTGGCCGGCCAGCGCGATGCCGGTCAACGACGGCGCCACGGATGTCGCCGACGTGCCCGCCCCGCAGCTGCCCGAGCCGGAGGCCACGACCGGGCTGCGCAACCTGCTCTACGCGATCGAGTGGTGGCTGTTCGGCGTCTTCGCGATCTACGTGTGGTGGCGCTATCTGCGGGACACCCTGCGCGGACCCGACGAGAGCGACGACGACGAGGACGGCGAGGACACGATGCCGACCCCTGAGAACGCGCCTCAGGAAAGCCACGTACCCTCCAAGGCGTGAGTCTTTCCGGCAATCTGGCCGCCTATCGGATCATGGCCACCATCGTGGGTGTGCTGCTCGTCGTGCTGTGCCTCATCGGCCTGCCGCTCCACTACGGGTATCTGGTCAGCGATGCGGCGTGGCTGGCCAAGGACAGCGGTGCCGGCTGGCAGCTGGGTGCCGACATCTCCCAGTACCTCGGTGTCGCGCACGGCTGGCTCTACATGATCTTCCTGCTGACCGCGTTCCTGCTCTCACGCAAGGCGGCCTGGCCGATGCCCTTCACCATCGTCACGGCGTTGTGCGGCACCATCCCGGTGCTCAGCTTCTGGGCCGAGCACCGCGCCACGAAGCTGACGCGGGTCGCGATGGAGGCCTCAGCCGCCTGATCTCGACCGGCCGTGTGGGAGGATCGGGGAGTTACATCCCGTACCAATCCCAATGTCGGAAGGGCAGGTCATGGCTGACCAGAAGGCCATCCTCCACACCAATCACGGTGACATCACGATCACCTTGTTCCCCAACCATGCTCCGGAGACGGTCGCCAACTTCGTCGGCCTCGCCACGGGGACCAAGGAGTACACGGACGACGCCGGCCGCTCCGGTGTTCCCTACTACGACGGTCTCGGTTTCCACCGTGTCATCGACGGGTTCATGATCCAGGGCGGTTGCCCGCTGGGCACCGGTACGGGCGGCCCGGGCTACACCTTCAAGGACGAGCCGCACCCCGAGCTCACCTTCGACAAGCCCTACCTGCTCGCGATGGCCAACGCCGGCCCCGGCACCAACGGCTCGCAGTTCTTCATCACCACCGGCCAGGCGCCGTGGCTGAACTTCAAGCACACCATCTTCGGCGAGGTCGCCGACGAGGAGTCGAAGAAGGCCGTCGACTCGATCTCCAACACCAAGACCGGGGCGATGGACCGCCCGGTCGAGCCGGTCGTCATCGAGACCGTCGAGATCGTCTAGTTGTCCGACTCGACACCGGTCGGGGTGCCGGTCTGCTACCGCCACCCCGACCGTGAGACCCACATCAGCTGTCAGCGCTGTGGGCGTCCCATCTGCCCTGACTGCATGGCCAGCGCCTCCGTGGGCTTCCAGTGCCCCGAGTGCGTGAAGGAAGGCCACAAGTCCGTACGCCAGCCCAAGCGCTTCACCGGCGCGCGGGTGAGCTTCCGGGCCCTCCCGGTGACCTTGTCGCTCATCGGCGTCAACGTCCTGGTCTGGCTGAGCATCGTCCTGACCGGTGGAGGCGGGTCGAGGGTCGCCGACTTCCTCGCGATCCGGCTGCAGGGCTACTGCCTCACCCCTGACGGCGGGTTCGCGGTGCCGAACGACGTCTGCCGGGCGAGCGGCTACACCTGGATGCCAGGAGTCGACGACGGCGCGCTCTGGCAGGTGCTGACCTCGACGTTCACCCACGTCTCGATCATCCACCTGGCCGTGAACATGCTGTCGCTCTACATGCTCGGCTCGTTCCTCGAGCCGATCGTGGGCCGGCTGCGGTTCCTGGTCTTCTACCTGATCTCCGGCTTGGCGGGCTCCGCCCTGGTGGTCTGGGCGTCGACACCGGCCGGTTCGACCGTCGGTGCCTCCGGGGCCATCTTCGGTCTCCTGGGTGTCCTGGTGGTGCTCTTCGTCAGGGCCGGCCAGTCGCTCTCCCCGCTGCTGCCGGTGCTCCTGATCAACGCGGGCATCACCTTCTTCGGCAACGGCATCTCCTGGCAGGGCCACGTCGGTGGCTTCATCGGAGGTCTCGTCGTCGCCTGGATCTTCACCACCTTCCGGGCCGACCGGAAGGCACCGTTGCAATGGGCTGCACTGGGCGGCTTCGCGTTGGTGCTGCTTGCCCTGATCGGCGTACGGATCGCCCTGTTCTGACGCCTTCGCGGTAGGTGTTTTCGGGGCGTTTTCACGGCGTGGACAAATCCACAGGTGTGGATGGCCCTGTGGAGAACTACACCCGTGTAACGCAAAGCGGCGCAAACCAAAGGTTTGCGCCGCTTTCGAGGTCTAACGAGAAGGTCACTCCCACTTCGTGGCGAAGGTGAATCCCACCGCCATGAAGCCGATGCCGACCAGGAGGTTCTTCTGGCCCAGGTCGTTGAAGACCCAGATCTTGTCCAGGTGGTCGTTGGCGAAGACGTAGAAGACGCAGATCCAGATCAGGCCGATGACGAAGCAGCCGAGCATGCCGACGACGACGCCGCGACCGCGGCCCAGCGGGGTCTTCGGGTGGGCGGCGACGGCGAGGCCCAGGAAGAGCAGGACGAAGCCGATCAGGTAGTTCCACTCCTCGAGCTTCTGCACCGGCTTCGGCCCGGTGAAGTCGCCACCGACCTCGTTGGGGCGGACGCCGACGTAGTAGTAGGCGATCCAGCCGATGCCGAGGGCGATCAGCAACAGGGCGACCGCGAAGCGGGGAGTGACGATCGGCTCCTTGGGAAGGTCGAGATCACTCTTCTTCGAGAGCTTGAGCTTGGCCACGGGTGATGCTCCTCAGACAAAATGTGATTGCTGCGCATACCCTAATGGTCGTGAGCTCCGGAACCCAGGCTAACCCCACCTCTAAACCAAAGCGCTGGTCCCGCCTGACCTCGTGGCGGGTCGGTACGCCCGTCGTGGTGCTGCTCTGTGGCGGCCTGCTGGCGGTGAGCTTCGTGAACGCCGACGGCACCGACCTGCGTCCGGGACGCTACGAGGACCTGGCCACGCTGGTCGACGGGGAGAGGGTCCGCTACAACCGCCTCGAGGCTCAGCTGGCCGACCTGCAGAGCCAGGTGGACCATCTCACCAGCGGCGTCACCGACAAGGACGTCAAGAAGCTCCAGAACCAGTCCGCGCGGCTAGCCGATCCGGCCGGCACCTCCGACCACAGCGGCGCCGGCATGCAGATCGTCCTCGGCGACGCGCCTTCGGAGGTCCAGGAGAGCTACACGGGAGACGACCCCAACTCGCTCGTCGTGCACCAGCAGGACATCCAGGCCGTCGTCAACGCGCTCTGGGCCGGTGGCGCTGAGGCGATCACGATCGCCGGCAAGCGGATCATCACCACCACCGGCATCAAGTGCTCCGGCAGCACGGTGCAGCTCGACGGCGTCCCCTACCCCCAGCCGTACGTCATCGAGGCGGTCGGTGACCCCGACCGGCTCCAGGCCGCGATCGACCGCGACAACCACGTGCAGAACTACCAGGCCGACGCCCGCGACCCCAACGTCCAGATCGGCTGGTTCCTCAAGCCGCTGACCTACCTCACCGCTCCGGCCTACGACGGCCTGCTCGACGTGAAATACGCGAAGCCCCTGCCTCAGGAGAAGTGAGACAGGGGCTTCGGCTGAGTTTCGGCGTTCGGGCTACGGCACCGCCGGCGAGCTCGGCGGCAGCGCCGGGTCACACGTCGGCGGGTCGCCCGGGTCGGCGGTCTGGGTGGCCGACGCCGACGGGTTGGCCGGGTCAGTCCCGGGCACGAGCGTCTGACAGCTCGGCAGGGCCTCCTCCTTCGTCGAGACGAAGATGATCACCTGGCCGTCCTGCGCGAGCGGGGTGCCCTTGGCCGGCGTCTGCTCGACGACGGTGCCCTTGGGCTTGTCGGTGTTCGGCTCGTCCTTGCGTACGGGCGTGAAGCCGGCGTTGCGGAGGATCTCCTCTGCCTGCTCGGCCGTCTTCCCGACGACGTTCGGGACCTTGTTGGGGCCCTTGGAGACGGTGAGCGTGACCACGGTCGACTTGCCGGTGGTGACGCTCTCTCCGTCGACCGGGTCGGATTTGATCACGGTGCCCTTGGCCTCGTCGGAATCCTCCGTCTCGACCTTGACCGTGAAGTTGTAGGGGTCGCTCTCGAGAAGCTCCTTGGCCGTCTTCTGCGGAGACCCGATCACGTTGGGCATCTCCCGGTTGGGTGGCCCGGTGGAGACCGTCAGCGTGACGGTGCTGCCCTCCTCGACGTCCTGGCCGGCGGACGGGTCCTGGGAGATCACGACGCCGACCGCGACGGTGTCGCTCGACTCCTGCTTGATCGCACCCTTCAGCTTGGCCGTGCTCAGCTCGGCCATCGCCTTCTCCTGGGTCAGGCCGGTCACGTCGGGGGCCGGGGTGCTCTGCGGGCCGAGGGCCGCAGGCAGGAAGTAGGCGCCCAACCCGATGAGACCGATGATGACCAGACCGAGCAGGATGAGAACCCATGGGCGCGGGCCCCCGGCGCGGTCGTCCTGGGGCGGGTAGTAGCCACCGTTGGTGGGATCGCCGTCATAGGGGCCGACCGCGCGGTTCTGGGCGACCTGGGTCTGGTCCATGCTCGGCGGCACCGTCGCCTGGACCGGACGCCCGGCGAGGTAGCGCTCGATGTCGGTGCGCATCGCCTGCGCGGACTGGTAGCGATCCTCGACCCGCTTGGCCAGCGACTTCATCACGATCGCGTCGAGCTCACGGGTCAGCGTCGGGTCATGGGCCGAGGGAGGCTGGGCCTGCTCGCGGACGTGCTGATAGGCCACCGACACCGGCGAGTCGCCGACGAACGGCGGACGACCGGTGAGCAGCTCGTAGAGGAGGCAACCGGCCGAGTAGACGTCGGAGCGGGCGTCGACCTGCTCGCCGCGGGCCTGCTCGGGGCTCAGGTATTGCGCAGTCCCGACCACGGCCGCGGTCTGGGTCATCGTGGACTGGGCGTCGTTGAGCGCCCGGGCGATGCCGAAGTCCATCACCTTCACGTCACCGGCCGGCGTCAGCATGACGTTGCCCGGCTTGATGTCGCGGTGGATGATCCCGTTGCGGTGGCTGTAGTCGAGCGCGTTGAGTACGTCGGAGCTGATCTCCAGCGCCCGCTCGGGCAGGATCTTGCGACCCTCACGGAGTACGTCGCGCAGCGTGCGGCCGGCGACGTACTCCATCACGATGTAGGGCTGGGCGACGCCGTCGTCGGACTTCTCCTCTCCGGTGTCGTAGACCGACACGATCGAGGGGTGGTTGAGCTTGGCCGAGGACTGCGCCTCGCGCCGGAACCGCGCCTGGAAGGTCGCGTCGCTGGCGAGATCCACCCGCAGCCGCTTGATCGCGACCACGCGGCCGAGCCGGTGGTCGGTGCCCTTGCGGACCTCCGCCATGCCGCCTCGGCCGAGGAGCTCGCCGACCTCGTAGCGACCGGCCAGGAGAGCTCCCTCAGCCATTGCCGCCCCCGTTGCCGTTGCCGCCACCGGTGTTCTCGTTCCCCGGAAGATCAGGGATGCCCCAGTCGGAGGACTCTCCGTCGGTCGGCTCCTCCTCGTCGCTCTCTTCCTCGTCGGGCTCCTCCTCGGCGGGAGGCTGCTCGACCACGGGACGCTCGCCGTAGTAGCGGATGGTGATCGGGTCACCCTCGTAGAGGTTGCGGGTCGGGTCGAGGCCGGCGACCGTGTCGGGCTCGTAGCTGCCGTCGTTGTCCTGGACAGCAACCTTGACGGTCAGCCCGAGGTCGCCCAGCTCGGAGCGCACCTCATCGACGTTGCGGCCGATGTAGTCGTCCTCGTTGATCTCGACGGCCTTCGGCTCCTCCTCGGGCTCCTCCGACGGGGTGGGAGTGGAGGAGGCCGACGGGGTGGTGGACGTGTCGTCGGCCGGAGGGTTCTTCGGATCCGCGGCGAGGGTCGAGATGATCCAGATGACCGCGATGATCACGGCCACGAGCATCACGATGACGACGATGTTGAACGGCTTCTTGTACCAGGGCTTCTGCTCGTCGTCCTCGTCGTAACGGTCGTAGGGGTCCTGGTAGCGAGGCGGCGGCGGACCCTCGGGCCCGCCCGCGGCGCCCTGCATGCCGACGTAGTTCTGAGTGGGCGACGGGACCGGGTCCATGACCGACGTGGCGGTCGCGTCCCCGGGCACCGCGGCGGCGACGACGGTGGCATCGGCGTCCGGGTCGGCGGCACCGTGACCGATCATCGCGCTGGTGAACGCGGCCGCGTCGGCGTAGCGGAGGGTCGGGTCCTTCTGGAGGCTCCTCATCACGATCGCAGCCAGATCGGCAGGGACGTGGTCGGGCAGCGGCGGGACCGGGTCGTGCAGGTGGGCGATCGCGGTCGCGACCGGGGTCTCCTTCTGGAACGGCCGGTAGCCGGCCAGGCACTCGAAGGCGACGACACCGAGGGAGTAGACGTCGGAGGCCGGCGTGGCCTTCTCGCCACGGGCCTGCTCGGGGCTGAGGTACTGCGGCGTGCCCATCACCTGGCCGGTGCCGGTGATGCCGGTCGAGGCCTGCGCGCGGGCGATGCCGAAGTCGGTGACCTTCACCTTGCGCTGCGGGGTGATCAGGAGGTTGGCGGGCTTCACGTCGCGGTGCACGATCCCGGCCCGGTGGGCAGCGGCCAGCGCGTCGCCGGCCTGACCGAGCAGGTCGCGGACGACCTCCGGGGCCAGGGGCCGCCCATCACGGATGAGCTCTGAGAGCGGCTTGTGGTCGACGAGCTCCATCACCAGGAACGGCCGCATCAGGCCGGAGGCGGTCGGCATCTCGCCGACGTCGTAGACGGCCACCACGTTGGGGTGGTGGAGCGCCGCGGCATGCTTCGCCTCGGACTCGAACCGGGACCGGCCGATCGGGTCCTCGGCGTGCTCGGGCTTGAGGAGCTTGATCGCGACCTCGCGGTTGAGGGTCGTGTCGGTCGCCCGCCACACCTCGCCCATCCCGCCGGTGCCGATGAGCTCGTGGAATACGTAACGACTCATGAGATCGCTGCCTCCATCATGGCCTTCGCGATTGGGCCGCCCAGCCGTCCGCCGGCGATCTCGCTGCGTTCGGTGCCGCTCTTCTGGACCATCACGGCAACCGCGATGGACGGGTTCTCCGCCGGGGCGAACGAGGTGAACCAGGCGTACGGTGGCTTGTCCGGGGTGGTCTGTGCGGTGCCGGTCTTGCCGGCGACGCTCACGCCGTCGATCGCTGCCGCCTCGGCGGTGCCGTTGTCGACGGTGCTGACCATCATCTGGGTCAGGATCTCGGCGGTGTCCTGCGAGACCGCGGGCTGGTTGTCGATCGTGGTCGGGTTGCCCTGGTCGATGACATCGAGCGAGGAGGAGGTGACCCGGTCGACGAGGTAGGGCTTCATGACCTCGCCGCCGTTGGCGATGCCGGCCGAGACCATCGCCATCTGCAGCGGGGTCGCGATCACGCTCTGCTGACCGATCGCGGCACGGGCCTGCTCGGCCTTGCCGTCGTTGGGCGGGTACTGGCTCTTGGCCAGCGGGCCGATGTCGTCGAGGTAGTCCTGGCCGAAGCCGAACCCCTCGGCCTGCTCCTGCATCTCCTCGTCGGAGAGCTCCATGCCGAGAGAACCGAAGGCGGTGTTGCAGGAGACCTCGAGAGCGTGGGTGAGGGTGATCTGCTCGCCGCCGCAGCTGGTGCCGTTGAGGTTGGGCAGGTCGGTCGTGGTGCCGGGGAGGTCGAGCGACGCGCCGCCGTAGACCATGCTGTCACCGTCCATGCCGAGGTTCTCGATCGCGGCCGCGGCGGTGACCAGCTTGAAGGTCGATCCCGGCGGCAGCGCGGTCTGGATGGAGCGGTTGAGCAGCGGCTCGTTCTCGTCCTTCGAGAGCTGGTTGTAGGCCTTCGTCGCAGCACCGAAGTCGTGGGTCGCCAGCTTGTCCGGGTTGTAGGTCGGCGTGGAGGCCATCGCCAGGATCTTGCCGGTGTTCGGCTCGATCGCCACCGCCGCCGCCTGGACGTCCTCACCGAGCGCGGTCAGGCCCTCGTACGCGGCGTCCTGGACTTTCGGGTTGATGGTGAGCTCGACGTTGCCGCCCGCCGGCTCGGAGTTGGTGACCAGGTCGACCAGACGGTTGGTGAAGAGCTTGTTGTCCTTGCCCGACAGCACCGAGTCCTGGGAGCGCTCGATCCCGGTCTGGCCGAAGGAGTAGGACATGAAACCCGTGATCGGGGCGTACTTCTTGCCGCCGGGGTAGGTGCGCTGCCACTCGTACTTGTCGTCGCTCGGCTTGCTGGTGGCGATCGCCTTCTTGCCGACCAGGATGTCGCCGCGCTGCTGCGAGTAGGCCTCTTCGGTGACCCGCCGGTTGTCGGCTCGGTCGTTGTACCAGTTCGCCTTGAAGAACTGGACGTACGTCAGGTTCAGCATCAGCGCCACGAACAGGATCAGGCAGCCGACGCTGAGCGTGCGGATGGGGCGATTCACTTGTTCATCGCCCCTTTGTCGAGCTTGACGATCTGGGTCTCCTCAGCGGCGAGATCTTCATCGGACGGCGCCGTCGGCAGTGGACGGCGGGACTGGTCCGAGACGCGCAACAGCAGTGCCACGATCACCCAGTTGGCGACCAGCGAAGATCCACCATACGAGAGGAACGGTGTGGTCAGACCAGTCAGCGGGATGAGCCCGGTCACGCCGCCGACGACCACGAAGGTCTGCAGGGCGACCGAGGTGGCCAGGCCGACGGCGAGCAGCTTGCCGAAGTCGTCGCGGGCGACGATCGCCGTGCGCAGGCCGCGCTCGACGATCAGGCCGTAGCAGAGCAGCAGGGCCAGCAGCGCGGTCAGGCCCAGCTCCTCGCCGATCGCCGGGATGATGAAGTCGGAGTTGGCGTAGGGGATCCGCCACGGTTCGCCCGAACCGAAGCCACGCCCGATCATGCCGCCCCAGCTCATCCCGAAGAGGCCCTCGACGAGTTGGCCCGAGGAGGTCACGCCGTCATCGCCCACGGGGTAGTACTTGAACGGGTCGAGCCAGGTGAAGACCCGGACGCGTACGTGGCTGAAGAGACTCAGCGCGGCGAAGACACCGCCCGCGAAGAGCAGTCCACCGACGACGATCCAGCCCTTGCGCTCGGTCGCGACGTAGAGCGTCACCACGAAGAGGCCGTAGAAGAGCAGGCTGGAGCCGAGGTCGCGCTGCAGCACCAGGATCGCGAGGCTGATCGCCCACATCATCAGCAGCGGTCCGAGGTCGCGGCCGCGGGGCAGGTCGATGCCGGCGAACCGGCGCCCCGCCAGGGCGAGCGCGTCGCGGTGGACCGCCAGATAGCCGGCGAAGCAGATCACCAGCAGCACCTTGGCGACCTCGCCGGGCTGGAAGCTGACCGGCCCGAGGTTGATCCAGATCCGCGCGCCGTTGATCGTCTTACCGATGATCGGGAGCATCGGCAGGATCAGCATGACCACCGCACCGAGGCCGGCGGTGTAGGTGAACCGCTGCAGCATCCGGTGGTCGGGCACGACGAAGAGCGTGATCAGGAACAGCACCACGCCGATCGTCATCCAGATCAGCTGCTGACGGGCGAAGGCGTCGGTCTCGTTCGCCCCCGCGGCCAGGTCGAGCCGGTGGATGACAGCCAGACCGAAGCCGTTGAGCATCGCCACCAGCGGAAGCAGCACCGGGTCCGCGTACGGAGCCAGCAGACGTACGCCGATGTGGGCCGCCACCAGGAGCGCGACCAGCCAGGTGCCGTAGCCGACGATGTCGACCGGGATCTTCTCTTCCACACCGAGGCCGACCGCGGCGTAGGCTCCGATCCCGACCGCGAGGGCCAGGATCAGCAGGACCAGCTCCGCTCCCCGCCGCGACCGGTGGACGAAAACGGGCATGGAGCTAGCCGGAGTGAACCCGCTCATGCCGGCACCTCCGTAGCGCAAGCGCAAGAATACGAAGGTGCCGACCTGAGGCCGATTGTCGCTCGCTGGCGCTCGCTCATGACCCGCTTCCCGCGTCCGCGGCGCTCTGGTCGGCGAGGGACTGCACCTTCTCCTGGGCGCCGGCCAGGTCCTTGCTGTGGATGCCGTCCTCGAGCTGGTTCTGGTAGGTCTCGGCCAGGTCGGCGACCTTCAGGTCAGAGGTCTGGTAGGGCTCGGAGAGGTCGAGGCCGATCATCGTGGTGGGTACGCCGCGGAAGATCGTGACGTTGCCCCCCTGCTCGCCGATGTACCACTGGTTCTGCGACCACACGAACGCGGTCGCGGCAGCGATCCAGACGACACCGAGAAGGGTCAGCAGCCCGAACACCCAGCGCAGCTTCAGATATTTGGCCGGCGCCTGGAGCGCGTAGCGCATCTCCTCCGGGTCGGAGGCGATCGCACCGTCGGGGATCTCTTCGTCGATCGGCTCCAGCTCGCCGGTGTCGCCCATCCGGTGACCGCGGAACAGCGCGGTCATCTGGCCGGTCTTGGTGGTCTTCCGCTTGAGCTCGGCCGCGGCACCCACCATCTGGGCCTCGAGGCCCGGGGACGGGATCGTGTCGCTGGGCACCACGTCGGCGACCACGCAGGTCACGTTGTCGGTGCTGCCGGAGTCGAGGGAGACCCGGACGAGCTCGACGGCTGCGTACTCGGGCGTGCCGGTGGCCAGGATGTCGGCGATCCGCGGGTCATCGACGTAGCCGCAGACACCGTCACTGCAGAACATCAGCCGGTCGCCGGCGGCGAGGTCGACGATGAACAGGTCGGGCTCGAGCTCGCGGGTGCCGTCGAGGGCCTTGAGGATCAGGTTGCGGTGGGGGTGGGTCTTGGCCTCCTCCTCCGTGATCCTCCCCTCGTCGAGCAGCGTCTGCACGAAGGTGTGGTCGTGAGTGACCTGGTGGATCGCGCCGTTGCGCAGCAGATAGGCACGGCTGTCGCCGACGTGGCCGACGGTCAGCTTGGCGCCGTCGAAGAAGCCGACGGTCGAGGTCGTGCTGGTGCCGTTGAGCGTCGGGTCGTGGTCGACCAGGTGGCCGATCTCGTCATGGGCCATGTGCAGCGCGTGGGAGACCAGGCCGATCAGGTCGTCGTCGACCAGCCCGAAGGCCGGCTCCTCGTCGAGCTTGCGCAGCTGCTGGACGGCCGTGCTGGAGGCGATGTCGCCGCGGGCAGCGCCGCCGACACCGTCGCAGACGGTCAGCAGCCAGGGGCCGGCGTACCCGCTGTCCTGGTTGTCCTTGCGCACCCGGCCGACGTCCGAGACCGCCGCGTACTCGAGGCGGAAGGGTCGTCCATCGGCGATGCCGGGGTTAGCAGCAGGGTCGGGGGTGGGGTCGGTCGCAGCGGTCACTTGCGCAGCTCCAGGATTGTCTTACCGATCCGCACCTGGGTCCCGAGAGAGATGGCGGTCGGCTGATTGATCCGGACGGACCCGATGTAGGTGCCATTGGTCGATCCGAGGTCCTCCACGAACCACTGGTCGCCGGAGACGGCGATCCTGGCGTGGCGGGTGGAGGCGTAGTCGTCATCGAGGATGATCGCGGCATCGCTGCCGCGGCCGATGACGATGGGGGCCTGCGAGAGCGGCACGGTCACCCCGGCGTTGGAGCCGGTGGTGACGGCCACATGCGTGGGTACGCCGCGCCGCGGTGCCCTCGCCGCAGCAGCGGCCTTGCCGCGAGCCGGCGGGGCCGCGGGCTGGCCGCCGGCAGAGGCGTTGGTGACCCGTGCGCCGAACATGTCGGAGCGGATCACCGACAACGCGGCCAGCACGAAGATCCACAGGATCGCCAGATAGGCGACCCGGATGAGAAACAGGGTCAGCTCGCTCAACGGCGCTCCTCCACGATATGCGCGGTGATGACGGTGGTGCCGATGCGCACCTGAGAGCCGTCGTCCAAGGTGGCACTCGCCATCTTCTGCCCGTTGACCAGCATGCCGTTGGTCGAGCCGAGGTCATAGACCTCGACGCGCACACGGTCGCCGGCCTGCTTCGAGCGGAACTCGATGTGGCGGCGGCTGATGCCCGGGTCATTGATGCGCAGGTCGGCGTCGGTGCCTCGACCCACGACGAGGTTGCCGTGGAGCGGATGCCGGGTGCCGTTGATCTCCAGGTAGGCCTGCGCGCGGCTCACCTGGGTGTCGCTCATGTCTCCGCCCGAGACGGCGGCCTGGGCGCGGCTGCGCACCCGGAACCGGCCGATCGTCAGGTCGTTCGCCTCACCGAACTCGATGCTCACGCGGCCGGGGAAGACGAACCCCTGCGCCTCGGCGTGGTCCATCAGCTGGCGCTTCAGCTCTTCCTTGAGGTGGGGCCCGTAGGACTCCAGCTTGCTCAGGTCGCTGGCGGACAGCTCCACGAAGAAGTCGTTGGGGACCAGGCGCCGCTGGCGGCTGAGCACCTGGGCGTTGTTGTCGATCTCGCGCTGGAGCGCGGCGACGATCTCCACCGACTTCACCTCGGACCGGAACGCCTTCGCGAAAGCGCCTGAGATGAGCTGCTCCAACTTCTGCTCGAACTTCTGCAGGCCGCTCACGTGGTTGCGCTCCTCTCAGGGTGCCGGGGGTGGGCCGGTCGGGGTGGGTGGTCAGTCGCGTACGGGCACAATGGTCCCCGCGATTCGGCCCGATCGTATCGGTGCACCCTAGGGGATCTGCCACTTCCCGCATTCTGCGTGGTTTCGATCCTCCCACGATCGGGTGACCACCAGCGTCAAGGTGGGCGGGGTGCCGTCGTTTTGGGTCGATGGGTGCGCGTCGGCTAACGTTTCCTCTGCACGCGCGAGTGGCGGAATAGGCAGACGCGCACGGTTCAGGTCCGTGTGTCCGAAAGGACGTGGGGGTTCAACTCCCCCCTCGCGCACGTGGGCAACTGAGAGGCCCCGAGTCGATGACTCGGGGCCTCTCAGTATTCCCAGCCCGTTTCGCCACCTTGGCCAGTGCTTCGTCGCACCGCATGTGGGGTCTCGTTTCAGGTGGCAACGTCAAGATCCTTTGCTGGCGGGAGACGAAGACGCTCGGGCGGAAGCTAGGACTTGCAGCAGTTCGCCCGCCGTGAGTCCAGTGCTTCCGTCATCTGTGGCCTGCGGCGGCGCCCCTAGGACCCGGCGTCCGAACTCCTCGCGCATGCGGTCTCTTGCGCTCTGTTCTTCGACAACGCCAATGAAGCCTTCGAAGGAGTCGAGTTGGACCTGGATCGACCTAGCCCACTGCCCAAACGTGTAATGCGACGAGGCGAGCTTCGCGCCGTAGGCGGCGCCTCCAGCTAGCAACAACGTGAGCGCCAGGTGCCGGGACAATTCCGTCCACGATCCGAGCGATTCCTTGGATACCCCGGCCGTCCATGCGATGCCCATCGCGGCGAGGAGAGCAGCTACCGAGAGTACACGGAGCGCTGCCCCTTTCCAGCGCTCGTTGCGGGCCAAGGTCTCGAAGTGCGTCGAGAGATTCCGACTCGCCTCTTGGGCCCGAAGGTCCTTGAGGCTCGTCCGTTGAGTCTCAAGGTCGGTGGATGCCTCCTTCACGTCCTTCAGAGCTTGCTGGATTTCGTCGAGCAAACTCGCCTTGGTCTCGGCGAGGCGATCCAGAAGCGAGAGGTGCACAATCGCTTCCCGTACTGCCGTGAGTCGGTGATCCCACCAGTTCATTGTCTCTTCGAATGGCAGCACGGTCCCCCCGGCGCTGAAGATCACATGGTCCCGGTTTTCGCCATGAACTCGACGGGCTTCATGTAGAGCCGTCCGATAAGCATCTGCTGCTCTTGGCACGATCGAGCGAATCTGCGAGCGGATGTCGGCCGGCGAGCCCTGAAGGTCGAGGTTTTCCAGCGCCTTACGAGCCTCGTCGCAAGCAGGCTGTTCCCGCAGAAGGTGCGTTAGCGTCCGGCTCTCGAATTTTTTTAACTCCGCCGTCGAAGGCACCGCTCCCGCAGGCATCGTCACCTGCCCGCCAGATGTGCCAATCTCCAGGGTGAGCTCGTATAGCTTTCCGAGAACCCACGCTTCTTGACCGTCGACGAAGTCGGCATCAAGGCGGTCGAGGGCCGCCCGAAGTTCCTGCTCGGGGTAGAGCAGAACCTGCTGTGAACGCGCCTCCGAGTTCTCACTCATTCTGCTGGTGCCTCTTTTCTCCGCCGCTGATGGGGCAATCATTCAGGGGCGAGCGTAGTGCGTTGCCCCGACATTTCGCCGCGGTCCACTCGCGTCGCTGGGGCGCCACCGATTGTGGGTACGGCCCCCAGCCTCCTGGCGAGATCGAAGCTGCTTGGACTGTTGAGCCCGCGGAATGAACGATCCCACCTGGTGACCGACGAAGGGGACCACCCAGCTGTGGTGTTCGGCCCGGCACAACCGCCACCGTTGGAGCGGCCCCGGCCGGGAGACTAGATGAACTGACCGACCAGCCGTTCGGCGTTGAGCGCAGCGGTCCAGATCTGCTCTTGGGGTACGTCGCAGATGCGCAGAGCAGAGGCTGCGATCGCGTTGCGCTTGGTGTCGTTGACGGTGTCGCCGATGCGGCGGACGCTGATGACGACTTCAACGAGCTGAAGCAGCAAGTTGCCAAGTCGGAGCTCGTGTTGTTGGCGGCGGTCGTCGGCGAGATGTGAGGCGATGCGGTCGTAGGCGTCGATGAGTTGTCGGCGCACGGTCTTGGAACGCTCGTACAGCGGCTGGCTAGTGACATCGGGCAGCCGAGGGAGCATGCCCGCGTTGTGTGGAGCGACGGCGAGGGTGTGGATGTCGACGAGGACAAGGATGTACAGAACCGTCGCCCATCCGTGCGCCACGGCGAGCTGCTCGATCTCGTCGACCTTGTCGACGGTGGGACGGACGGTCTGCTCGAGCAACTCGCCGAGGATCGCGCTCTTATCGGCGAAGTGGTAATAGAGAGACGCCTGTCGGATGCCGGCTGCTTCGGCGATCTCACGGGTCGAAGTGCCTGCGTATCCGCGGCTGGTGAACAGGCGGGCGGCGTGGTCAAGGATGTCCTCACGCGCTGAGATGGATGGCGTCTGTCCGGTGTGCCGCGGTCGGCCGACTCCTCGTGCGGTCGTTGTCATCGCTCGGGTCTCCTTGGTGATTGCTGGAATGCCCCAACCGCGACGCCACTTTGAGGCGTCGCGGCCGGAGCAACTGCCACGTTGCCCGCGACGACGCCACCGGCTCGATCCCTTCGCGTATATCTCACCGTGAGATAACCTGGACGTGTCGTACGCGCAGAGGAGGCGGGATGACCATCGGCCCGGATCCTGTGGCGATGCCGTCGTGGGCATGGGAGCGCCCCGAGGTACGTGACGCGCTGGTCAGTCGCGACATGGGCGGCGTGTTCCGGGCTATGCAGCAGTACGCCGGGCTGAGCCAGGCGCGGATCGCGGCGGCAACGGGCCTGTCGCAGTCGAGGGTCAACGAGGTCATCAACGGCCGCCGCGAGATCACCAAGCTCGACGTGTTCGAGCGAGTTGCCGACGGGTTGGGGATTCCGGCCGAGAGTCGACGCATCCTTGGGCTCGCACCTGCCCGCACATCCGGGCAACGCGACGCTGCCGATCTCTCGGCCTATCCGGAGGTCGTCAATGTCTACCGCGACCAGGGCTTTGCGCGAGAGGAGATCGCGGCGCAGCTGCAGATTGCCTCGAGCATCGACGTGCTTGCGATCCGCGGCCTTGGCCTGCTTGGGCTCAAAGACTCGTTGCTCCGCTCGCGCATTACCGGTGGCGCGGAGACCAACGTACGCATCATGCTCCTCGATCCTGACAGCGACCTGACAGCGGCTAGAGCGGTCGAGGTGGGCGAGACTCCGCAGGAGTTCGCAACGGGCATCCGGATGACGATGTCTCGGTTGGAGGGACTGCCCGGCGTGCAGGTCTACCTTTACGACCAGATGCCGGTGTGGCGGGTTATCCGGCTCGACACCGTCATGTTCGTATCGACCTTCGGCACCTGGGAAGGACATGAATCAGCGATGTACAAGATCATCGCCAGCCCACGAGGTCCGCTATTCCATGGGCTTCTACGGCACATCGAGGCTCTGACGTTGCGGCCGATCTCGACCCAGTCGGCAGATCAGGGAAAGGCGGACCTGTGAGCGGACTCGTCGAGGTCGAACTGAAGGCCAAGGTTGGCGAAGTGGAGTACGTCCGAGCTGAGCTTGAACGCCTTGCTCCTGGGGTCGATGAGACCTATCACGATACTTACTACGACCTTGCCGATGAGACCCTCACCGCCCGCGACCAGGAGCTTCGGGTCCGGACTGTGACCAACGACGCCGGCAGTCGCTCGCTGTTGACGTTTAAGACCGCGCCTGTCGAGGAGGCTTCGGGATCAAGACCCGAGCACGAGACCGAGCTTGCCGATCCGGCAGTCGCCGACACCGTCCTGAAGGCTCTGGGGGCGGAGGAGGTGATCGCGTTCCGCAAGCTGTGTCGCAATCACCGGTTCACTGCCGAGAGACGGGACGTTCTGGCGACGCTCGTCGAGGTGCCGGAGATTGAAGGTACCTATCTGGAGGTCGAGACGCTGTCGCCCGACGACGAGGTCGAATCGGCCCTGACCACGATCCGGACTGTGCTCGCAAGGCTCGGGATCGGCGATGGCGACCTCACTAATGAGACCTATACCGGAGCCGTTGCCGCGGCTAGGCAGCCTGAAGGCGAATAGCTGTAGGAGCGCGCCGTCGTGGTCGCCGCGTGTAGCCCACGCGACGACCCGTACAACCAGTCTGGGTTGACAGTTGGCGGCGGTGGAGGGGTCGGGGTTGCGCACGATGCCCGTCGTATAGGCGCCTCGACACCACCCGCGCACTGTTCAGGTTCGTGTGTCCGAAAGGATTGGGATTCAACTCCCCCTCGCGCACCACCACCGAAGCCCCAGGGATGACCTGGGGCTTCGTGCATTTCAGAGCGAATCCTGAAGAACGCGGTCGATCATCCGCCAGGGGTGACGTGGCAGGCGCAGTCGGTTGTGACGCTCGGTGGACACCCGCCGACGACTGGAGCCTCCGCGATGCCGAACCGTCCCGACACCCACGCCCGGACCATGTTGCCGATCCCGGACCGACCAGCACCGGCGCACACGACGTACGACGCCAAGGATCCCGACACCGCCTACCCGCCGATCGAGCCGCTGCTCCCGCCGGACGGCGCGCCCAACGTGCTCGTCGTACTTCTCGACGACGTCGGCTTCGGAGCGTCGAGCGCGTTCGGAGGGCCCTGCGCCACGCCGGTCGCCGAGCGGCTGGCTGCCAACGGCCTGCGCTACAACCGGTTCCACACCACGGCGCTGTGCGCCCCCACGCGGCAGGCGCTGCTGACCGGCCGCAACCACCACTCCGTCGGTATGGGCAGCATCACCGAGACGGCCACCTCGGCGCCCGGTAACAGCTCGCTGCGGCCGAACACCAAGGCTCCGCTGGCGATGACGCTCAAGCTCAACGGGTACTCGACGGCGCAGTTCGGGAAGTGCCACGAGGTCCCGGTCTGGCAGACCTCGCCGCTCGGCCCCTTCGACGCCTGGCCCTCGGCAGGCGGAGGGTTCGAGACGTTCTACGGCTTCATCGGCGGCGAGAACAACCAGTGGGATCCGGCGCTCTACGAAGGCACGACCGCGGTCGAGCCGCCGGCGACGGCCGAGGAGGGCTATCACCTCACCGAGGACCTGGCCGACCACGCCTGTGCCTGGATCCGCCAGCAGAAGGCGCTGATGCCCGACCGGCCGTTCTTCGCCTACTTCGCGCCAGGCGCCACCCACGCTCCCCACCACGTCCCCCAGGAGTGGATCGACAAGTACGCCGGCCGGTTCGACGACGGCTGGGACGTCCAGCGGGAGCGCACCTTCGAGCGGCAGAAGGAGCTCGGGGTCATCCCCGCCGATGCCGAGCTGACCGCCCGCCACGACGAGATCCCCGCATGGGACGACATGCCTGACGAGCTCAAGCCCGTCCTCGCCCGTCAGATGGAGGTCTACGCCGGCTTCCTCGAGCACACCGACCACCACGTCGGCCGCGTGATCGACACGATCGCCGACCTCGGCGTACTCGACAACACTCTCGTCTACTACATCGTCGGCGACAACGGCGCCTCGGCCGAGGGCACCGTCAACGGTGCCTTCAACGAGATGGCCAACTTCAACGGCATGGCCGCGCTGGAGACCCCGGACTTCATGCGGGCGAAGATGGGCGAGTTCGGCTCACCCAGCTCCTACAACCACTACTCGGTCGGCTGGGCGTGGGCGATGAACTCGCCGCTGCAGTGGACCAAGCAGGTCGCCTCGCATTGGGGCGGCACCCGTAACGGCACGATCGTGCACTGGCCGGACGGGATCGACGACCCGGGCTCGTTGCGTTCCCAGTTCACCCACGTGATCGACCTGGCGCCGACCATCCTCGAAGCTGCAGGGCTGCCTGAGCCGGCGATGGTCAACGGCGTCCAGCAGTCCCCGATGGAGGGGACGAGCATGCTCTACACGTTCCGCGGAGCGAACGAGCCGGAGCGCCACGACCTGCAGTACTTCGAGATGTTCGCCAACCGCGGCGTCTACCACAAGGGCTGGAGCGCGGTCACCAAGCACCGCACCCCGTGGGTGATGGTCGGCGGGGACCTGCCGGCGTTCGACGACGACGTGTGGGAACTCTACGACGGCAACACGGACTTCAGCCAGGCGAGGGATCTCTCGGCGGAGCACCCCGAGAAGCTCGCCCAGCTGCAGCGGCTCTGGTTGATCGAGGCCGTGAAGTACGGAGTGCTGCCGATGGACGATCGCACCGCCGAGCGGGTCGAGCCGGCGATGGCCGGCAGACCGACGCTCGTCCATGGCACCACCCAGCTCTTCTTCCCCGGTATGGGCCGGCTCTCGGAGAACAGCGTGGTCAGCATCAAGAACAAGTCGTTCTCCGTCACCGCCGAGGTGACGATCCCCGACACCGGTGCCGAGGGCGTGATCATCGCCCAGGGCGGCCGGTTCGGCGGCTGGACGTTCTTCGTCCGCGAGGGACGGCTCAAGTTCGTCTACAACGTGCTGGGAATCCACGAGTTTCCCGTCGTCTCGGAGTCCCTGCTCGCGGCCGGGACCCGCCAGGTCCGGGTCGAGTTCGCGTACGACGGGGGTGGGCTCGCCAAGGGCGGCGACGTCACGCTCTACGACGACGGCAAGCCGGTCGGGTCGGGCCGGGTGGAGATGACCCAGCCGATGATCTTCTCGGCCGACGAGACCACCGACATCGGCTACGAGTCCGGTACGACGGTCTCGTCGGACTACACCACCCGGACCAGCCGGTTCAGGGGAAAGATCGCGTGGGTCCAGATCGACCTCGGGGACGACGTCCACGACCACTACATCGACCCGGAGGAGCGGTTCAGGATCGCGATGGCCCGTCAGTAGCGATGTCACGGATGCACCGCGTTCCTCGTCCTAGGGGCATCCGTACATCGACTGAACTTGGAGACATCATGAACATCGCCCTCTGGATCGTCGCCGGCGTATTCGCCTTCGGCTACATCGCCGGCGGCATCGTCAAGCTGACGATGCCGTACGAGAAGTACGCGGCGAAGCTGGGCTGGCCGGAGGACTTCACGCCTGGCAACGTGCGGTTCATGGGCGTCGTGGAGGTCCTGGGTGGCATCGGCCTGGTCCTTCCGGGGCTGGTCGGCGTGGCGCCGATCCTGGTGCCGATCGCGGCGTCGTGCATGGCGCTCTACATGGCCGGAGCGATCACCGAGCGGATCCGTCGCGGTGAGTACAAGGAGCTGCTCGGCGACCTGCTCTTTCTCGCCGCGATGGTCTTCGTCGCGTGGGGTCGCTTCGCGATCGAGCCGTTCTAGCCGACCACGTTGTCGAGCTCGATCGGCAGGTCCGTGATCTCTGGCCGGACCCGGACAGAACCTTGACGTGACTGACGTCACATCTTTACGGTCATGAGCTGAATCGTTTCATGCCCGATGTGTTCGGAGCTCCGATCAAGGTGGGAGAACAGACCGTGATCCATCAGCACCAGCTTGCCCGTCGTGGTGTCCTCCAAGGCATGGCCGCCGTCGCGTCGGCGACCCTCATGAGCCGTGTCCTGGCAGCCGAGTCGGCTGCGGCGGCGGCGCCATCACGCGGCCGGGCGATCGACCGCGAGGCGTTGGTCTCCCGGCACCGTGTGGTTCGACACGAGAGCGACCTCGAGCTTCCGATCCAGGTCGGCAACGGCCGGTTCGCCTTCGGTGCCGACGTGACCGGCCTGCAGACCTTCCTCGCCTTCAACACCCTCGCCGACTGGGGCTGGCACGAGGACGCGCTGCCTCCCGGCAAGCAGATCTCCGACCTCAAGGGCCGGGTCTGGGACACCTACGGCCGCGATGTCGCGTACTGGACCCATGACGAGGGCGAGCCGGAGATCTTCAACTGGCTCCGGGAGAACCCCCACCGGGCGAACCTCGGGCGGATCGGGCTGCGGATGCTCAAGGCTGACGGCACGGAGGCGGTCGAGGCCGACCTGACCGACGTCGAGCAGATGCTCGACCCGTGGACAGGCTTGCTGCGCAGCAGGTTCCGGCTCGAGGGCCACCAAGTGAAGGTCGAGACCGCCTGCCACCCGGGGCAGGACGCGATCGGCGTACGCATCGACTCGGACCTGGTCAGGGCCGGTCGCCTGACGGCGTTCATCGACTTCCCGTATGCGATGACCACCGGCACCCAGAAGTTCTCGGCGCCGTTCGTCGGGTTCTGGGACCGCCCCGAGAGGCACACCACCGCCGTGACACGCCGCGGCCGGACCGCCCGGATCACCCACACGATGGACGACACCGAGTACCAGGTCGGTCTCGACCTGCCGGGCGGGGCCGAGATCACTCGCCTGGACCCGGCACTGCACCGCTACCAGATCGTCGGCCGGGGGAACCGTCTGGAGCTGACCGCGTTGTTCGCCCCAGAGGTGGACAAGGTGCCGTCGGCCCACGACGTCGTCGACGCGAGCGAGGAGTGGTGGCCCCGGTTCTGGCGGACCGGCGGTGCCGTCGATCTCTCGCAGAGCACGGACCCGCGCTGGCGTGAGCTCGAGCGCCGCATCGTGCTCAGCCAGTACCACCTCGCGGTCAACGACGCCGGCAACGATCCGGCCCAGGAGTCCGGGCTGGTCAACAACGGCTGGTACGGCAAGTTCCACATGGAGATGTACTGGTGGCACGCCTTCCACTACGGCCTGTGGAACCGCTGGTCGCTCCTCGACCGGAGCACGGACATCTATGAACGGTTCCTTCCGCACGCACGTGAGCTTGCCGTGTCGCAGGGTTTCCGTGGCGCGCGCTGGCCCAAGATGACCACCGCCTTCGGTGATGCGACCGGTCGGGAGTCGCCGGGCACGCCGACCTGCCTGCTGATCTGGCAGCAGCCCCACCCGTTGTTCCTCGCAGAGATGGACTACCAGGCGCATCCGCAGCAGAGCACCTTGCGCAAGTGGGAGACGGTGGTCCGCGAGACGGCCGAGTTCATGGCGTCGTTCGCGAACCGTGAGGAGGAGACCGGCCGGTACGTCATCGGGCCGCCGATCATGTGCTGCAACGAACGGAACAAGCCGGAGTCGACGCTGAACCCGACCTTCGAGCTCTCCTACTGGAAGTTCGGGCTGCGCATCGCCCAGCAATGGCGCCAGCGGCTCGGCCGCGCGCGGGACGAGGCGCTGGACGAGATCCTGGACAATCTCGCGCCGCTGCCCGTCGAGGACGGCACCTATGTCCTCTACGAGGGCGTGCCGAACATGTGGACCGAACGCAACACCAACCACCCGGACCCGATCGCGCCGTTCGGGATGCTGCCGGGCGACGGTGTCGACCTGGAGACCATGCGGGCGACCACCCGACGCGTGTACGAGACCTGGCCGGTCACCGACCTCTACAGCTGGGACTTCCCGTTGCTCGCCATGAACGCGGCCCGTCTCGGTGACCCGGTCAGCGCGGTCGACAACCTGCTTCATGAGCGCCTCGGTTTCACCGACACCGGGCTGCCGGCGAGCGGCAAGAGCGGTGTGCCCTCGCCGTACTTCCCGTCGGCCGGCGGGCTGCTCTACTCGGTGGCGATGATGTGCGCCGGGTGGGCGGACTCGCCCGAAGGCGTACGTGGCGCGACCGGCACCCCGGGACCGCGCGGCTCTGCTCCGGGGTTCCCGACGGATGGCTGGAAGGTCGTCTGGGAGGACCTCTCGCCGGCTCTGTGAGGGCTCCCGCGGCTGGTGCCGTGAGGACTGGCATCGGTCTGGCGAAGTCCGGATCGAGCCGTTGAGCGGAGCCACATTTTGAGTGATGTGTGGCCGGATCCCTTGCCACTAGCCTGACCTCATGGAGCGGCTGTGGCCGCTGACCGGGCGGGACGAGGAGCTGCGGAGGGTCGCGGCGGCGATCAGGCCCGGTGCGGCGGGCGTCATCGTTGCGGGTCAGGCGGGGGTGGGGAAGACCCGGCTCGCCCGTGAGGCGTTGGCGGTCTCCGCCGGTCACGGGCGAGCCGTCGTGTACGCCCAGGGGAGCGCGGCCGCGCGGCCGTTCCCGCTCGGTGCGTTCGCCGGTCTGCTCGACGTCCCGTCCGGCGAGGCGGCCGAGACGATCGGCGGGGCGCTGGAGCAGCTCACCCGGCAGCGGCCCCTCGTGCTGACGGTCGATGACGCCCACCTGCTCGACGAGCACTCGGCGATCGTGGTGCAGCGGGTGGTGACGCGCCGGCTGGCTCCGGTGCTGATCACGCTGCGTACCGGGGAACCCGCACCCGACATCGTGACGTCGCTGTGGAAGGACGACCATCTCCCGCGGCTGGAGGTGGCGCCGCTGGATGCCGAGGAGAGTACGCAGCTGATCGCCCGGGTGCTCGGCGGGCCGGTGGACACCGCCTCCGCGCATCGGCTGTGGACGATGACCGAGGGCAGCCCGCTGTTCCTGCGGCACCTGCTGGCCGGTGAGGTGTCGGCGGGGCGGTTCACCGCGGCGTCCGGGATCTGGAGGTGGACCAGCGAGCCGGCGATCTCGCCGGAGCTCGCCGGACTGCTGGAGCGCGAGATCGGCGACCTCGCGGCGGGGGTGCGGGACGTCGTGGACATGGTCGCCCTGGCTGAGCCGGTGGCGGTCCCGACCCTGTCCGCACTGACCTCCGCGGCGGACGTCGAGGAGGCGGAGAGCCGTGGGCTGGTGCGTACCGACGGCCTGGTCGCCCGGCTGGCGCACCCCCTCTACGGCGAGGTACGCCGCGCCGCGATGGGTACGCTGCGGGCCCGCCGCCTCCGCGGCCGGGTGGCGCAGACCCTTGACCCCGAGCCCGACCCGATCCCCCGCGCCGTGCTCACCCTCGACTCCGACCTGCCGCCGGAGCCGGCGCTGTTCCTGCGGGCCGCCGAGGCCGCGACCCGGATGTACGACCTTCCGTTGGCCGAGCGGCTGGCGCGCGCGGCCGCTGCCACCGGCGACCTCGCCGCCCGGGTCGTGCACGGCGCGGCGCTCTCCTGGCTCAGTCGCGGGGAGGAGGCCGAGGCCATCCACGAGGACATCGTCGCCACCACGTCCGACCCGGGGTTGCTCGCGATGGTGCAGCTGCATCGCACCGGCAACCTGCTCTTCACGATGGCCCGCCCCGACCAGGCCCATCAGGCGCTGGCCGCGGCCGAGGCCACCGGCGCCGCCCCGGCCCATGTCGCCGCCATGTCGCTCGTCCTGGGTCTGGTGGACGGTGAGGTCGCGGCCGTGCTCGCCCGTGCGCCGCAGCTGCTGCGGAGCGAGCTTCCCGACGACCTGGCCGGCATATTGGTCGCCACCTCGGCGTCCGCGGTCGCCGCCGTCACCGGAGACCGTGAGCTCCTCGACGAGGCCGCCGTCGTGGGCGGGCTGACCGCCGACCGGGTGCCGACCGTCATCCCCGGCTTCGGGCTCGCCGACTTCCAGGTGCTCGGCCACCGTCTCGCCGGGACCCCGGAGCAGGGCGCGGACCTGGCGCGGAGGATGCGGGCGGCCTCGGCCGACCTTCCGGGTCCGGCGAGGCTGATGGGGCTGGTGGTCGCCGGGCACGCCGCCCTCGCCGAGGGTCGGCTGCGTGACGCGCTGGTCTCGCTGCGCGAGGCATGGGCCGGGCTGGAGGGTTCGGGGCACGAGTTCGGGTTCCGGTGCCGTACGTTGCTGGCGACCGCCCTGGCGCAGGCGGGTCGACCGGAGGACGCCGCGCCCCTGCTTGCCGGCGTCGCTGCCGGGCACCATCCGGCGTACCGGCTCTATCTGCCCGACGACCACCTCGCGCTGGCGTGGGGCGCCGCGGCCGAGGGGTGGACGACGGAGGCTGTCGGCCATGCCGTCGCCACGGCGGATCTCGCTCGCGAGGCGGGTTCGCCGACGTACGAGGTCCTCGCCTGGCAGACCGCGGTCCAGCTCGGTGACACGACCGTGGCGCCGGCCCGTCGGCTCGCCGCGCTCGCCGGGCTGTGCCCTCGCGCCGGCACCGCCCTGGCCCACGCCCGAGCCTGGGCCGACGAGGACGGCGATGCGCTGCTCCAGGTGGCGCACGCCTGGGCCCGGCTCGGCGATCTCGTCGCCGCGGGCGACGCGGCGGCGCAGTGCGCCGACGTGCAGCGCCGCGCGGGGCGGCAGGGGTCGGCGATGACCGCGGCGGCGACCGCCGAGAGGCTCGCCGAGAGGTCTGGTGCCCGCACCCCTGCGCTGGTCGTCGCGGCCCGGCCGCTGCCGCTGACCGTGCGGGAGCGCGAGATCGCCGCACTGGCCGCCCGGGGGCTGTCGAACAAGGACATCGCGGCCCGGCTGACGCTCTCGGTGCGTACCGTCGAGGGCCACCTCTACCGGGCCGGCCACAAGCTCGGCGTCTCCGAGCGGGCCGCGCTGGCAGACCTCCTCGGAGTCGAGTAGCGCACTACTCGCACCGGGTCTCCTCCGGCGGCGGACGCTGGTGCGTACCCAACAGAAGGAGGCGTCATGAGCACCACGTACGTCCGGCCCCACGAGGGTCAGCACATCCCGATGATCGACGGCGACCACATCGCGAAGGCCGCGGTGAAGGACGCCCAGGGCGCATTCGAGGTCTTCGAGGTCGTCGCCCCCGCCTCCCCGATGGCGCCGCCGCACGTCTCGCCGTGGAGCGGGGTGCTGTACCTGCTCGAGGGCCGTGTGACGGTGTACGTCGACGGCACGACCTACGACGTCGAACCCGGTGGCATGGTCGTCTGCCCTGCCGGCACGCCCATCACCTTCGAGGTCGTCGGCGACTCCGCCCGGTTCCTCGCGATCACCAGCGGCGACGGCGCCGGCAAGTTCTTCGCCGACTTCTCCGCCTCCGTCCCCACGGACCTTCCGGCCGCGGACTCGCTGGCCGCGATCCTGTCGGTCACCGAGCGACACGGTGTCGCGCTGGCCGGACCGAGCCATTGACAAACTAGCCGACGGTGTTGATTCTGTGAGACATGAAAATCGATGTGTCTCACGGGATCGCCGCGTACGTCCCTCCGACCGGGCCCTCCTGGGCCGACCCGTGGCCGATGTACGCCGCGCTGCGCGAGCACGACCCGGTCCACCACGTCGCTCGGGGCGACTACTGGGTCCTGACCAGGCACGACGACGTCTACACGGCGGTGCGCGACCACGAGACGTTCAGCTCGACCGGCGGGCTGACGACGGCTCACGACGAGCTCGAGCGGATCGGGCTGGCCGACAACCCGCCGATGGTGATGACCGATCCGCCGGCCCATACGGCGTTCCGGAAGCTGGTGAACCGGGGGTTCACGCCGAAGCAGGTCGAGGACGTCACTCCTCGGGTGACGCAGTTCGTCGTCGAGCGGGTCGAGCGGATCCGGGCGGCCGGCGGTGGCGACATCGTCGAGGAGCTGTTCAAGCCGCTGCCGAGCATGGTCGTGGCCCACTATCTCGGGGTCCCCGAGGCGGACTGGGGTCGCTTCGACGTGTGGACCGACGCGATCGTGACGGCCAATGCGGCGCAGGACGAGAGCATCGGAGCCGGTGCCGCCGCCGAGCTCATGGGCTACTTCGCCGAGCTGATCGAGCGACGCCGGCGCGAGCCCGGTGACGACACCGTCTCCCACCTCGTCGCCGCCGGGGAGGCCGACGACGACGCCGGGCTGCTGCGGGTGCTCGCGTTCGCCTTCACCATGGTCGCGGGCGGCAACGACACGACGACCGGGCTGCTGGGTGGCGGACTGCCGCTGCTGGCCGACCGCCCCGACCAGCGCGAGCTCGCGCTGCAGGACATCCCGGCCGCCGTCGAGGAGCTGCTGCGGCTCACCTCGCCCGTGCAGGGGCTCGCCCGGACCACCACCTGCGACGTCACGATCCATGACGTCACCGTTCCCGCGGGCAAGAAGGTCCTGCTCTGCTACGCCGCCGCGAACCGGGATCCTCGTGCCTTCGGCGCCGACGCCGAGGAGCTCGACGTCACCCGCCGGCCGCGGCAGATCCTGACCTTCGCCCACGGGGCGCATCACTGCCTCGGTGCCGCGGCCGCCCGGATGATGGGCCGGGTGACGCTCACCGAGATACTCACCCGGATGCCGTCCTTCACCGTCGACCACGACTCCCTGCGATGGGCGCCGGGGAGCTACGTACGCAGGCCCCTCAGCCTCCATGTCGAGGTGGCGGGATGAGCTGGCTGGAGGCGGAGCGGACCGAGCTCGCCGCCGAACGGATCCTCGACGCCGCGGGCGAGCTCTTCGTGGAGCGCGGCGTCGACAAGCCGGGCATGGACGAGGTGGCCCGCGCGGCCGGCTGCTCGCGGGCGACCCTGTATCGCTACTTCGAGAACCGGCAGGCGCTGATCCACGCCTTCGCCCATCGCGAGGCGCGGCTCATCACCAAGCAGGTCGCCGAGGCGACGACCGATGTGTCCGACCCCCGCCGTCGCGTGGTCGAGGCCGTGATCTCCTGCCTCGCCGCCGTGCGCGAGCGCCCCCACCTCGCCGCCTGGTACGCCGGTGACAGCACCCTGCTGCGCGAGGTGCTCCACGACTCCCCGATCATCCGCGGATCCGCGGAGAGCTATCTCGCCTCCGGCGCCACCGACCCCGACCTCGCCGACTGGGTCCTGCGCATCATCCTGTCGTTCCTCATCAGCCCCGGCGACGACGTAGAAGCAGAGCGTCGCCAGCTGGAGCGGTTCCTCGTGATGCCGCCGAGCAGCTAGACCGGCCGGACCGTCAGCGGCGGGCGGCCGACGGGGCGGTGCCGTACCTGCGGCGGTGGGCGGCGGCGAAGCGGCTCGCGGAGGAGAAGCCCCAGCGCGCGGCGACGTCGCCGACGCTGAGGGCGGGGTCGGTGGTGAGGTCGGCGTGGGCGCGCTGGAGCCTGATGTCGAGGAGATATTGGGAGGGCGCGCTACCCAGCCACTGCTGGAATCCCTCCTGCAGCCGGCGGACGCTGGTGCCAGCGAGGGCGGCCATGTCGGCGGCGGTCCAGGCCCGGGCGGGGTCGTCGTGGAGGGCCTCGACCACGCGTCGGATCGTCCGCGGCTGGGCGGCCGCGGTGACGCCGCCGTCGGGGCAGCACATCTCCATCAGGCCCGCGGCGACCGCGCCGGCGAGCTGGCGGCGTACGAGCTCGCTGTCGGCGAAGAGGTCCGGGTCGTGCAGGTTGGCTGCCAGGCTGGTGATCAGGTGATGCCAGGCGCGACCGCGGCCGGACTCCAGCGACAGCTGCTCCGGGAGGAGAGCGCGGGTGTTGACGCGGTCGGTGCCCAGGATCCGCTCGGTCTCGACCTCCAGCCAGTCGCTGTCGAACTTCACGCCGAGTACGGTGCAGGTCGCGTCCCAGTGGCTGATCAGGGACGGGGTGTCGGCCCGGAAGACGGTGCCCTGGCCGACCACCGAGGTGAGCTCACCGAACCGGCCGCGGCTCTCCAGGTGGCCGGTGATCGGCATGTTCACCTCGTACGCGCTCGGGTAGTCACACTCGATCGCGACGTCCGCGCCCCAGCCGACGTGGCCGATCAGGACCGGCCCGAGATCCAGCGTACGTAGCGTGAGCCGCGGCTCGTGAGCGCCGCCGACCGGCCGGAGCTGGTGCGGGAAGTATGCCTGGGCCACGACGCGCGAGGCCTGCCCCCAGTCCCGGGGAGCGGCTCGCATACGACCGGACATGCCGCCGAGCGTACCTGAGACGAGCGTCACAAATTGGTCGCGTTCAGGGTGCCGAACCCGCGCAATCCGTGTCGCCGGGGTGCGAGGACCGACCTACTTTCGACTCCTGTTCGGAACCTCCCACTCCCCGAGGAGCACCCATGACGACCACGCAGCAACCCGGCAAGCAGGACCTCTCCTGGCTCGACGACGTCACGATGACCGAGCTCGAGCGGAACCCCTACCCGACCTATGAGCGCCTACGCAGCGAGGCGCCGCTCGCCTTCGTCCCGGTGCTCGGCTCCTACGTCGCCTCCACCGCGGAGATCTGCCGCGAGGTCGCCACCAGCCCCGACTTCGAGGCGGTGATCACCCCGGCCGGCGGACGTACGTTCGGGCACCCGGCGATCATCGGCGTCAACGGCGACATCCATGCCGACCTGCGCGGCATGGTCGAGCCCCAGCTCCAGCCGGTCGAGGTCGACAGCTGGGTGGACGACCTGGTCCGTCCGATCGCCCGGAACTACGTCGAGCAGTTCGAGGACCGCGGGCGCGCCGAGTTGGTCGCGGAGTACTGCGAGCCCGTCTCCGTACGCTCGCTCGGCGATCTGCTGGGGCTGCAGTCGGTCTCCTCCGACAAGCTCCGCGAGTGGTTCCACAAGCTGAGCGTCTCGTTCACCAACGCCGCGGTCGACGAGAACGGAGAGTTCACCAATCCCGACGGGTTCACCCCCGGTGACGAGGCCAGGGCCGAGATCCAGGCGGTCGTCGACCCGCTGATCGACCGGTGGATCGAGCACCCCGAGAACACCGCGATCTCCCACTGGCTCCACGACGGCATGCCGCCGGGGAAGACCCGCGACCGCGCGTACATCTACCCCACCATCTACGTCTACCTGCTCGGTGCGATGCAGGAGCCCGGCCACGGGATGGCCTCGACGCTGGTCGGCCTCTTCAGCCGTCCCGAGCAGATGGAGGAGGTCGTCGACGACCCCTCGCTCCTGCCGCGAGCCATCTCCGAGGGCATGCGCTGGACGTCGCCGATCTGGTCGGCGACCGCGCGGATCAGCACCAAGCCGGTCACCGTCGCCGGCGTCGACCTGCCCGCCGGGACGCCGGTGATCCTCTCCTACGGCTCCGCGAACCACGACTCCGGGAAATACGATGCGCCCACGGCGTACGACCTGCACCGGCCGCCGCTGCCGCACCTCGCCTTCGGAGCCGGGAACCACGCGTGCGCCGGCATCTACTACGCCAACCAGGTGATGCGGATCGGGCTCGAGGAGCTCCTCGAGGCGATCCCCAACCTGGAGCGCGACACCGGCGAGGGCGTCGAGTTCTGGGGCTGGGGATTCCGCGGCCCCACCAGCCTGCACGGCACCTGGGAGGTCTGAGCGATGCCCGCCGCGATCAGTGTCTCCGGCCGCCGCGTCGAGTGTGCCGAGGACCAGTCGATCCTGGAGGCGTTCCTCCGCGCCGGCGTGTGGATGCCCAACTCCTGCAACCAGGGCACCTGCGGCACCTGCAAGCTGCAGGTCCTGTGCGGCGACGTCGACCACCGCGACTCCCCGCTCGAGACGCTGACCGCGGACGAGCGCGCGAGCGGTCTGGCACTGGCGTGCCAGGCCCGGCCGCTCGTGGACACCGAGGTCGCGCTGCGCGGCACAGAGACGGGCCGCGCCACCCACCTGCTCCGTGATCTCACCGCCACCGTCGTCGACGTCGAGGACGTGGCCCGCGACACCCGGCGCGTCCGGTTCGGCCTCGAGGAGCCGCTCGCGTTCTCGGCGGGACAGTACGTCGAGGTGCTGGTCCCCGGCACCTCCGAGCGGCGCCAGTACTCCCTCGCCAACACGGCCCAGGAGGACAAGGTCCTCGAGCTCCACGTACGCCGCGTCCCCGGCGGCGTCGCCAGCGACTGGCTCTTCGGGCCGGTGTCGGTCGGCGACCGGGTCGAGGTGCGCGGCCCGCTGGGTGACTTCCACGTTCCGGACGCGGATCAGGACGCGGGCGAGCCGATGGTGCTCATCGGCGGCGGCACCGGGCTGGCGCCCCTGCTCGGCATCGCCCGCACGGCGCTCGAACGCCACCCGAACCGGACGACGGTGCTCTACCACGGCGTACGCACCGAGGCGGACCTCTACGACACCGACCGGCTCACGGAGCTGGCCGGGACGTACCCGGGTTTCAGCGTCGTCACGGTGCTCTCCCGGGAGTCTGTGCCGGGCCACCGCAGCGGCTACGCCCCCGACGCGTTCGTGGAGGACATCGCCAGCGCCCGGGGCTGGTCCGGGTGGCTGTGTGGCTCGCCGGCGCTGGTCGAGGCCGGGGTCAAGGCGTTCAAGCGGCGCCGGATGGCGCCGCGGCTCATCCACCGGGAGAAGTTCGAGCCGGCCGACAGGCGCGGGCCGGGCGCCTGACCGGGGGAAGCCCGGACGCCGAGACCGGCCCTTGCTCAGATATATCACGAACCCCCAGGATGAACCGGGGAGCGACCGGAAGCCTCCGGTGCCCCGAGAGGAGAGAGATGCAGCAGGTCAAGGCCGTCATCGCCCGTGCCAAGGGAGCCCCGGTGGAGCTGGTGACGATCAACGTGCCCGATCCCGGCCCGGGTGAGGCGGTGGTGAAGATCCAGTCGTGCGGGGTCTGCCACACCGACCTCCACTACCGGGAGGGCGGGATCAACGACGAGTTCCCGTTCCTGCTGGGTCACGAGGCCGCAGGAGTGGTCGAGGCGGTGGGCCCCGACGTGACCGACGTGGCGCCGGGCGACTTCGTGGTGCTCAACTGGCGCGCGGTCTGCGGCAGCTGCCGGGCCTGCAAGCGGGGTGAGCCGCAGTACTGCTTCGCCACGTTCAACGCCACCCAGAAGATGGCCCTCGAGGACGGCACCGAGCTGTCCCCCGCGCTGGGCATCGGCGCCTTCGCGGAGAAGACCCTGGTCGCGGCGGGTCAGTGCACGAAGGTCGACCCGGAGGCCCGGCCCGCGGCCGTCGGCCTGCTCGGCTGCGGTGTGATGGCCGGCATCGGTGCCGCCATCAACACCGGCGGTGCGACCCGAGGGCGCTCGGTCGCAGTCATCGGGTGCGGCGGCGTCGGCGTGGCAGCGATCGCCGGCGCGGTGCTGGCCGGGGCGAGCCCGGTCATCGCCGTCGACATCGACGCCAAGAAGCTCGAGCGCGCCGCGGTGATGGGCGCGACCCACACCGTGGACTCCTCGCAGACCGACCCGGTCGAGGAGATCCGGCGGATCTGCTCGGGGACTTACGAAGGAGCCGAAGGCGCCGACATCGTCATCGAGGCGGTCGGTCGCCCGGAGACCTGGAAGCAGGCCTTCTACGCCCGTGACCTGGCAGGCACGGTCGTGCTCGTCGGCGTGCCCACGCCCGACATGGCGGTGCCCGAGATCCCGCTCATCGACGTCTTCGGACGCGGTGGCTCGCTCAAGTCCAGCTGGTACGGCGACTGTCTCCCCAGCCGCGACTTCCCGATGCTGGTCGACCTCTACCGGCAGGGCCGTCTCGACCTGGACGCCTTCGTCAGCGAGGAGATCGGGATCGGCGACATCGAGGCCGCCTTCGAGAAGATGCACCGAGGCGAAGTGCTGCGCTCGGTGGTGGTGCTGTGATGGCCGTACGTGTGGACCACGGCGTCACCAGCGGCACCTTCAGCCTCGACGGCGAGACGCACCAGGTGGACAACAACGTCTGGGTGATCGGCGACGACCAGGAGTGCCTGGTCATCGACGCACCGCACTCGGTGGAGGACATCTTGGCGGTGGTGGACGGTCGCCGCGTGAAGGCGATCGTCTGCACCCACGCCCACGACGACCACGTACGCGTGGCGCCGGCGTTGCGCGAGGCCGTTCGGGCCCCGATCCTGCTCCATCCCGACGACCGGCCGCTGTGGGAGCTCACCCACCCCGATGAGCTGTGGGACGCGGACCTCTCCGACGGCCAGGTCATCGAGATCGGCGACACCGAGGTGACCGTCCTGCACACGCCCGGTCACGCGCCGGGAGCGGTCTGTCTGTCGGTGCCGTCGCTGGGGTGCGTCTTCACCGGTGACACCCTGTTCCAGGGTGGTCCCGGAGCGACCGGGCGCTCCTTCAGCGATCGGCCCACGATCGAGTCGTCGATCCGGGCCAAGCTGTTCACGCTTCCCGGCGAGACGGTCGTCCACACCGGGCACGGCGACGACACCACGATCGCCGCCGAGGTCTCCGGCCTGGGCTGATCAGGTCCCGGGTCGCTCGTGCCGCTCGGCGGCTGCGAACTCGGTGCGCATCCAGGCGCACCACTCCAAGGACGTACGCCGTGACCGGATGCCGCCTTCGAGCGTGATCCGACTCGCGAACAGCGGGTTCGAGGGGTCGCGAGCGCCCGGGTCGTCGGAGATCTCGGCGAGCTCCTCGAGGTAGCGGTCGAGGGCGCTCTGGTGGGTCGCTTCGAGCCGAGCGACCAGGTCGTCGGCGGCATCGGGTTCGACGGTCCAGACGGACCACAGCCGGAGGACCTCCAGGTCACGGACCGGCTGGGGCTCGAGGTCGCCGACGACCCATGCCGCCAGCGCGTCCCGACCGGCTGTGGTGATCCGGTAGCGCTTCGTCGGTCGGGGACCGGCGCCCTCGATGACCTCGTGCTCGACCAGTCCGGCAGCATCGAGACGGTTCAGCTCCGGGTAGATCTGGGAGTGGCGGGCGGTCCAGAAGTAGCCGATCGGCTGACGCATCCGCTGGGCGACCTCGTAGCCGGTGCTCGCGCGCCGCGCCAGCAGGCCGAGGATCGCGAAGCCGAGGTTGGAAGCGGTCACCCCGGGGTTCCTCATATGTCAATATTGACATATGCGAAGCGTGAAGGGCGTAGCGGCCGGCGCGGCGATCCTCGGCCTGTTCCTGGCCGGCTGCGGCGCCGACGACCCCGGGCCGGCGAAGGCGAAGGAGACCGGTCCCGTGCTGCCGACCGATGGGCCGTACATCGAGGGTGAGCTCGGCGGCTGTTTCCTGCCGGAGACCGATGTGGCCGTCGAGCCGGCGCGGGTCGCCGGGCCGGAGCTCGAGCTGCCGGCCATCCGCTTCTCCCCTCCGGAGGGCCGGGATCCGTCGGCGGTGCTGGTGATGCTCCATCAGACCGACGGCGACCGCTGCGGCTGGGGCGACTTCGCGACCCTGGCGGCTCTCCAGGGCGTCGCGGGCCTCTCGTACGACCAGTGCGGCTATGGCAAGGCCGAGTGCGGGATCGAGGATCCCGACGATCCCGTCCCGCAGGTGCGGGCCGCGCTGGCCGAGGTCGAGAAGCAGTGGCCGGACGCTCCGGTCGTGCTCGTCGGTGCCTCGATGGGCGGCAGTCAGACGGTGCGGGCCGTCGCCGCCGGTGTGGACGTCGACGGCTGGGTCGACCTGTCCGGGCCGTCGAACTGGGCCGGTGTCGACCTCGCCTCGGTCGCCGACGCCATCAGCACGCCGGGCCTGATCGCCATCGCCGAGGACACCGACGGTGGCGAGGAGGCGGACGCCGCCCGCGCGCTGGCGCAGACCACGTCCTCGGAGTTCGTGCCCGCCGAGGCGGGGCACGGCTGGGAGCTGGTGGTCGAGGAGGGCCGGCTCTCGCCGCTCGGTCAGCAGGTCGTCGCGTACGCCACGAGCTGATTCTCCTCCCTGATCCTGCCCGCAAGACTCTCCGATCGGGGAGGTTGCTCCGCTCACGCCGTGATTAACGTGCGAACGGTCACCCCGTGAGAGGAGCAGCAGATGGAACCCCAGAACGAGTCGAACCCGACCGACGTCGCCACCGAGGACCTCATCGAGGAGGTCTCGATCGACGGAATGTGCGGCGTCTACTGATGCCCGATCGCATGCTCGAGGAGCCGTGGACACTCTCGCCGTCGGTGGCGCTGCGTCCTGAGCCGTTCGGGGCTCTCGCCTACCACTTCGGCAACCGGAAGCTGACCTTCCTCAAGCGGCCGGAGCTGGTCGAGGTGGTCCGGCTCCTCGAGCAGCACCCTCGTCTCGGCAGCGCGCTCGACGCCGCCGGCATCCCGCCGGAGCAGCACGACGCGTACGCAGCGGCGCTCCGTGCCCTCGCCGAGACCGACATGATCCGCCCCCGCCATGAGGAGGCAGCGTGACCCTCGCACCAGAACGCCCCACCACTCCCACGGGCCGTCCCGCCGGCGGCAGTCTCGTCGAGCAGTTCGAGTTCGGACTCGACGCCCCGATCTGCCTGACCTGGGAGCTGACGTACGCCTGCAACCTCGAGTGCGCCCATTGCCTGTCGAGCTCGGGCCGGCGCGACCCGCGCGAGCTCAGCACCGAGCAGTGCAAGGCGGTCATCGACGAGCTGCAGCGCATGCAGATCTTCTACGTCAACATCGGTGGCGGTGAGCCGACGATCCGCCCCGACTTCTGGGAGCTCGTGGAGTACGCCGTCGACCATCAGGTCGGCGTGAAGTTCTCCACCAACGGCTTCCGGATCACCCCCGAGCGCGCCGCCTTCCTGGCCTCGACCGACTACGTCGACGTACAGATCTCCCTGGACGGCGCGACCGCGGAGGTCAACGACCGGGTCCGCGGAGCAGGCTCGTACGACACCGCGCTCAAGGCCCTGAGGAACCTCCGCGACGCCGGCTTCTCCGACGCCAAGATCTCCGTGGTCTGCACCCGGGAGAACATCGGCCAGCTCGACGACTTCAAGGCCATCGCGGACGAGTACGGCGCCACCCTGCGCCTCACCCGGCTGCGCCCTTCGGGTCGCGGCGCCGACGTCTGGGACGAGCTGCACCCGCTCCCCGAGCAGCAGCGCGAGCTCTACGACTGGCTGATGGCTCATGGCGAGGATGTGCTCACCGGGGACTCGTTCTTCCACCTGGCCGCCTACGGCGAGTCGCTCCCCGGGCTCAACCTGTGCGGCGCCGGGCGGGTGGTGTGCCTGATCGACCCGATCGGCGACGTGTACGCCTGTCCGTTCGCGATCCACGACCAGTTCCTGGCCGGCAACCTCCTCGGCGAGGGCGGCTTCCGGGAGGTCTGGCAGTCCTCGCCGCTGTTCACCGAGCTGCGTTCGCCGCAGACCGGCGGAGCCTGCACCAAGTGCCAGCACTTCGACGCGTGCCGCGGCGGCTGCATGGCCGCCAAGTTCTTCACCGGGCTGCCGCTGGACGGGCCGGACCCGGAGTGCGTCCAGGGCTATGGCGAGACGGCGCTCGCCGGCGACCGATCGGTGCCGACGGCGAGCCAGGACCACTCGCGCAGCCAGGCCAGCCGCAACGCACCGGTGCTGCTCAACCTCGGAGCGACCAGGCGGCGCCCCGTCTCCGCCTGCAACGAAGACCCGCTCGCCGGAGGTGACCTGTCGTGAAGCTCGAGAACCCCTGGAAGAAGAACCCGTGGTTCGAGTCGGTCGCGGTGGCTCAGGAACGAGCCCGGCGACGGCTGCCCGAGCCGGTCTACGGCGCGCTGGTCGCCGGCTCCGAGCGCGGCCAGAGCATGACCGACAACCAGGCCGCCTTCGCCGAGCTCGGCTGGGCGCCCCATGTCGTCGGCCAGCACGCCAAGCGCGACCTGGGCACGACCGTCTTCGGCCACTCCGTCCCGCTGCCCGTCCTGATCAGCCCGACGGGGGTCCAGGCCGTACATCCGGACGGCGAGGTCGCCGTCGCCCGGGCCGCCGCGGCCCGGGGCACGATCATCGGGCTCTCCAACTTCGCCTCGAGGTCGGTGGAGGAGGTGACGGCGACCGGCGCGACCACCTTCTTCCAGATGTACTGGACCGGTGACCGAGACACGATCGTCCAGCGCATGCAGCGGGCGCACGCCGCCGGCGCCCAGGGACTGATCGCCACGCTCGACTGGTCCTTCTCGATCGGCCGCGACTGGGGCAGCCCCGAGATCCCGGAGCAGGTCGATCTGCGGACGATGATGCGGCTGGCGCCGCAGGTGGCGGCCCGGCCCCGGTGGGCGTGGAAGTTCGGGCGGACCGGTTCCTTCCCCGATCTCACCGCACCGAACCTCGCTCCGCCGGGCGGGAGCGCGCCGACGTTCTTCGGTGCCTATTACGAGTGGATGACCACCCCGCCGCCGAGCTGGGAGGACGTCGTCTGGATGCGCGAGCAGTGGCACCAGATCAGTGGCACCCCGTTCGTGCTGAAGGGCGTGTGCCGGGTCGACGACGCGCTCCGTGCGGTCGATGCCGGGGTCGCGGGCATCTCCGTGTCCAACCACGGCGGGAACAACCTCGACGGCACCCCGGCCGCGATCCGGATGGTCAAGCCGATCGCGGACCGCGTCGGTGACCAGGTCGACGTGGTGATGGACGGAGGCGTACGCCGCGGCTCCGACGTCGTCAAGGCGCTCGCGCTCGGTGCGAAGGCGGTGCTGATCGGCCGGGCCTATCTGTGGGGTCTGGCCGCCAACGGCCAGGCCGGGGTCGAGAACGTCCTCGACGTGCTGAGCGGCGGGATCGACTCGGCGCTGCGGGGCCTCGCGGTCGGCTCGGTCAGCGAGCTGCGGCCCGAGCATCTGATCGTCCCGGACGGCTTCCATGTACGCGCTGAGTGACGCCACCTGGCCCCAGGTCGGCGAGGGCACGGTCCTGCTGGTCCCCGTCGGCTCGCTGGAGCAGCACGGACCGCATCTGCCCTTCGACACCGACACGACCATCGCGACCGCGGTCACGCACGGCGTGGCCGAACGACTCGCCGAGCATGGCGTCCGGAGCTGGACGGCGCCGCCGATCGCGATCGGCTCCAGCGGCGAGCACCAGTCCTTCGCCGGCACCGTGTCGATCGGGAGCGACGCGCTGCATCTGGTCGTCGTCGAGCTCGTCCGGTCGGCCCGCACCTGGGCCGACCGGGTCGTGCTGATCAACGGCCACGGCGGCAACGCCGCCGCACTGACCAGCGCGGTCAACCAGCTCACCTTCGAGCGGCAGACCGCGTGCTGGCTGCCGTGCCGCACCGAGGAGTTCGACCTGCACGCGGGCCGCACCGAGACGTCCCTGATGCTGCACCTGCGGCCCGAGGCCGTACGCATGGATCTGGCCGAGCCCGGCGACACCCGGCCGCTCGCGGAGATCCTCCCGCTCATGCGGGCGGGCGGGGTCGAGGCGGTCTCCGCCAACGGCGTGCTCGGCGATCCCACCGGCGCCACGGCGGCGCAGGGAGCAGAGGCGCTCACCCTGATGATCGAGCAGACCACGATGGACGTGCTGGCTCCCGGCGGCGTGGCAGTGGGGTGAGACTCCCGATCGGCTTCCGGGTCCGGATCCGCGCGGACGTACGCCGCATCGACCGGCGCCTGCTGGTCGGTGGCTCGCCGCTGCGTGCCGTCCGGCTCGCCGACGCCGCCCTGGCCCACCTCGATGACGGCGAGATCACGGTGGTCGACGCGGCCACCGAGGCGCTCGCGGCCAGGCTCGTCGACGGCAACCTGGCCGATCCCGTGCTCAGCGGCCCCGGGGTGGACCCGGCCGAGCTCACCGTCGTCATCCCCGTCCGCGACCGGCCCGACCAGCTCGACCGCGCTCTGGGCCCGTTGGAGGGTCTGAGTCGCATCGTCGTCGACGACGACTCCCACGATCCCGACGCGGTCGAGAAGGTGGCCCGCCGCCATGGTGCGCGCATCATCCGGCTGCCGGAGAACCTCGGCCCCGCCGGCGCCCGCAACGCCGGCCTGCGGGCCGTCCGCACCCCGTACGTCGCCTTCGTCGACTCCGACGTCACGGTCGAGGCGACCACGCTCCTGGCGCTCTCCCGCCACTTCGCCGACGGTCGCGTCGCGCTGGTCGCGCCGCTGGTCCGCAGCCGCGCCCTCAGCCGGGAACCGCGGTGGTTCGAGCGCTTCGACGAGGACGACTCCTCCCTGGCGCTCGGCACCCGGGCCTGCGTCGTACGCCCCGGCGCAGCGGTGGGCTGGCTGCCCAGCGCCTGCCTGGTGGGGCGCGCCGACCGGCTCGGCGCGGGGTTCGAGGAGTCCATGCGCGTGGGCGAGGACGTCGACCTGGTCTGGCGGCTGGTCGAGGCCGGCGAGGTCGTCCGCTACGACCCGGACCAGACGGCCTGGCACGACACCCGCACCACGATCCGCGGCTGGCTCGGCCGTAAGTACCTCTATGGGACCGGCGGTGCCGACCTCGCCGTCCGACACGGCCGCAAGGGGGCGCCGGCCGTGATGACCGTGAGCATGGCGGCCACCGCGGCCGCGCTGATGGTGCACCGCCGGTGGTCCCTCCCGATCGCCGCGGCCGGGATCGCCTACGGCACGCTCTCGCTGCGAAGGCGGCTGCCGGAGACCCCCGGACGGGATCGGCTCGCGGTTCAGCTCTGCGCCCAGGGCCTCGGCTGGACGGTACGACAGGAGGCCGCACTGCTGCTGCGGCACTGGTGGCCGCTGACCGTGCTCCTCGCCCCGCGCAGCGCCCTCGTCCGGCGCGCCTTGGCGGCCTCGCTGCTCGTCGACGTGGTCGTCGCCCAGGTCGACAACCCCGGCACGCGATACCGGCCGCTGGCCCGGCGCCTCGACGACATGGCGTACGGCGCGGGGCTGTGGGCGGGTGCGATCAGAGCACGTTCGATCACCTGTCTGCTGCCGCGTCGACCCGGCCGGAAGACCGGCCAGGGAGGCACCTCTCCCAACGGGTAGGTCGGCCCCTCCCGGGGTGGGCTGTTTCCCGTTCCTCGCCTGTTCGGGGCGCTCTCGGCGTACCTAATGTGCTGAGCGTCACACACGCCAACGGAGGTTGCCATGCAGGTCGACGAACTACTCAAGCCGTTCCCCATCAAGGAGTTCCACCCGTTCCCCCGTGCCCTCATGGGCCCCGGCGCTCACGAGATGATCGGGCCCGAGGCTCTGAAGATGGGCTTCCGTAAGACCTTGGTGATGACGTCCGGCCTGCGCGGCACGGACATCGTCACCAAGATCGTCGAGTCGATGAAGTACCACGGCCTCGAGGTCGTCGTGTACGACAAGGTCGAGTCCAACCCCAAGGACTACAACGTCATGGACTCGGTGAAGCTCTACCAGGAGAACGAGTGCGACTCGTTCGTCTCCATCGGTGGCGGCTCGTCGCACGACGCCTGCAAGGGCGCGCGCATCTCGGTCGCCCACGACGGCCGCAACGTCAACGAGTTCGAGGGCTTCAACATGTCCGAGAACCCGAAGAACCCGCCGCACATCGCGGTCTCCACGACGGCCGGCACCGGGTCCGAGACGTCCTGGGCGTACGTCATCACCGACACCACCACCGACCCGGACAACCCGCACAAGTACGTCGCCTTCGACGACGCCTCGGTCGCCAGCCTGGCGATCGACGACCCGGTGCTCTACTTCGACTGCCCGGTCGACTACACCGCGCAGTGCGGCTTCGACGTCCTGGCGCACGCCAGCGAGCCGTACGTCTCCCGGATCAACTTCCAGCCCTCGCTCGGCAACGCGCTGCACGCGATCAAGCTGACCTCGGAGAACCTGCGGCAGGCGGTCTGGAACGGCCAGGACCTCGGCGGCCGCGAGGGGATGATGTACGCCCAGTACATCGCCGCCCAGGCGTTCAACTCCGGCGGCCTCGGCATCATCCACTCGATCAGCCACGCCATCAGTGCGTTCTACGACACCCACCACGGCCTCAACAACGCGATCGCGCTGCCGCGGGTGTGGGCGTTCAACATGCCCACGCACTACAAGCGGTTCGCCGACATCGCCCGCGCGATGGGCGTCGACACCCACGGCATGACCGACGTGCAGGCCGCCGACGCGGCGCTGGCCGCGGCCATCCGGCTGCTGCGCGACGTCGGCATCACCGAGCGGTTCGTGGACGTCACGAAGGACACGTACTCGAAGAACCGGCTCGGCCAGGGGCCGACCGCCTACTACGAGAACGCCCCGACGATCGTCGGCGACGCCGCGGACGTCGACCGGATCACCAACCACGTCCTCGGTGACGCCTGCACGCCGGGCAACGCCAAGGAGTGCACGTTCGAGACCGTACGTCCGGTGGTCGACCACTGCCTCAACGGCGACCTGGACGACCTGCTCGGCTGATCGCGCCGGCTGATCCCGTCGGGGGGGGGGGGGGGGCCCCGGCCCCCCCCCCCCCCCCCCCCCCCCCCCCCCCCCCCCCCCCCCCCCGCCCGCCCCCGCCCGCCCCCCCCCCCCCCCCCCGCGCCCCCCCCCCCCCCCCCCGGGCGGCACGCCTCGACGGGCGGGGTG